>NZ_JBSFSA010000003.1:0-321019 GCF_053589515.1 Streptomyces sp. NPDC003327
CAGCGCGGACAACATCGCCCAGACCTACACCGTGAACGCCTCCTCGGAGGTCGCCAACGGTGCCTGGAAGCTCCGCGTCCAGGACCGGGCCTCGGCCGACACCGGCTACATCAACAGCGTCAAGCTGACCTTCCCGTAAGCCCGCACAGAACTCCCGGGCGGGTCGGTGACCACAGCCCCCGACCCGCCCGGGGTCCCACCTACTTGTCGGCGTTGGCCGCGTTCACCAGCGCGTCCTTGGTGACCGCGCCGACGTAGACCTTGCCGTCGTCCGTCATCAGGGCGTTCACGAGCTTCGTCTTGAAGACGGTGCCCGAGCCGAACGCCCCGGTGACCTTGTCGCCGAAGGAGTCCAGGAAGCCCTGGAACTCCTTCGGCGCCTCGTCGGTCTTCGGCGCCGGGGCGCCCGTGTCGAGCCTGGCGATGGCCGTCCAGCCCTCGCCGATGACGTTCAGGCCGCCCTCCCCGGGGCCGAACCCGGCTCCGAGACCGCCCCCGAGGCCGCCGAACTCCTTCTCGAAGTCCTTGCCGAACTCCTCCGGGAGACCGTGCCCCTCCGCCGCGCCCGCCGCGTCCTCGGCGACGTCCGAGCCCTCGGTCACCTTCGCGCCCTGCGGCACCTCGAAGGCGAACTCCGAGGCCGCCGGCTTCCCGAAGTCGACCTTCGTGAAGCCCGCGTCGACGACCGGCTTGCCGCCCTCGACCGACGCCAGGGTGAACTTCAGCGGGGTGCCGTTCGCCGCGTCCACCGCGATCTTCACCGACTCGACCGTCGAGCCGGTCTGCTTCGGCTTGATCACCAGCTGGTAGGCGTCCCGGCCGGCCACCCTGGCCGTCCCGTCGACGGTGATCGAGGTCGTCCCGCCCGCCGCCTTCAGGATCTCGTCGGCGAGCTCCTTCGGGGTGGCGGGAAGCTCCTTCTCCTCCGCCTCGGCGCCCGCCGGGGACTTCTCGTGGAAGACCTCGTTCGAGGCGCTGTCGTACGCCCACACGTCGTCGCCGTTGTGGACGACGCTGTACTCGTCCTTGCCGTCGAGCAGCGTGAGCCGCTGGCGCTCGGGGCCGTCGGCCGCGACGCGCAGCGTGTGGGTGCCCGAGACGAGCTGGGTCAGCCGCTCCGAGGGGTCGGCCGAGCCGCCGCCGGAGCCGGCCGCGCCGCCCGCGATCCCCGCGAGGAGGCCGTCGAAGGCGGGGAGGCCCAGGTCGGTGGAGACCTTGAACGTGCCCGACAGGGTCTGGGTGTCCGATGCCGCGATCTTCTCGACGAGCTGCTGGGCGGTGATCTGCGGCAGGTCCGGGTCGCCGGCCGCCGCGAGGGCCGGGACGAGCCCGATGGTCGCCGCGGCCACTCCTGCCACCGCGACCGGGACGACGTACCGGCTCGCCTTGCGAGGCGTACGACGCGTTTCGTTCGCTGCCATGGTCTGCGCTACCTCCGTACCCTCACGGACCCTCCGTGGTCGATGGGTCCATCTCACCAAGGAAGCGGCACGGAAGCGTCAGCCCCGGGGCTCAAACCGGCGTACTGCTCCGGTATGACCCGACCCTGAGTTCCCCTGGTCCGCACGGCGGACCCGACACCCCCGACCGGGCAAGCCGCGGCTCAGCCCGCGCGGTGCACCACGGCGTCGCACATCTCCCCCAGGGCCGCCTTCGCGTACCCGTCGGGCAGCGGCGCCAGCAGGGCCCTGGCCTCCTCCGCGTACCGCACGGTGTCCCTGCGGGCCTGCTCGAGGGCCGGGTGGACGCGCAGGCGGCGCAGCACCTCGGCGTGCCGCTCGTCGTCGCCGAGGTCGCCGTCGACGAGGGCGACCAGCTCCAGGTCCTCGGGGCGCCCGTGGGCGGCCGCGGCGGCGCGCAGGCGCAGCACGGGCAGGGTGGGGACGCCCTCCCGGAGGTCCGTCCCGGGGGTCTTGCCGGACTCGTGGGAGTCGGAGGCGATGTCGAGGACGTCGTCGGCGAGCTGGAAGGCGACGCCGAGCCGCTCCCCGTACTGGGTGAGGGTGTCGACGACCTGGTCGTCGGCGCCGGCCATCATCGCGCCGAAGCGGCAGGAGACGGCGACGAGCGAGCCGGTCTTGCCGCCGAGGACGTCGAGGTAGTGGTCGATGGGGTCGCGGCCCTCGGTGGGTCCCGCGGTCTCCAGGATCTGGCCGGTCACCAGCCGTTCGAACGCCTCGGACTGGATGCGGACGGCCTCGGGGCCGAGGTCGGCGAGGATGTGCGAGGCGCGCGCGAAGAGGAAGTCGCCCGTGAGGACGGCGATGGAGTTGCCCCAGCGGTTGTTGGCGCTGGGCACGCCGCGCCGGACGTCGGCGGCGTCCATGACGTCGTCGTGGTAGAGCGTGGCGAGGTGGGTGAGCTCGACGACCACGGCGGACGGCACGACGCCGGGCGCGTAGGGGTCGCCGAACTGGGCGGCGAGCATGACGAGCAGGGGCCGGAACCTCTTGCCCCCGGCCAGGACGAGGTGCTGTGCGGCTTCCGTGATGAAGGGGACATCGCTCTTGGTGGCGTCCAGGAGGCCCGCCTCCACAGCCGCCAATCCGGTCTGGACATCGGCCTCAAGAGCCTGGTCCCGCACGCTAAGACCGAACGGCCCGACGACGGTCACGAGGGGGTCTCCTGTCTGCTGACGCCTGCTGACGATCACACGGATTGTCGATGTGTCGCTCGATTCGCTCAAGCCAGCGTATCCGGTCACCTTTCGATCACCGTGGGCGCCTTCCCGTCACCCCCGGTATGTTCGTGATCAGGTGATACGACCCACAGCGGGCGTTTTGTCCAGAACAACAAGAGACACCGGGCAGCCGTCGAGGAGACCGATGCCGAAGATCCGGACCGACTTCCCGTACGGGACCCGCCACGAGGACCTGCGCGTCCCCGTGCCGGACGGAACCCTGCTCCACGCCCGCGTCTGGCGCCCGCTGACCGACGAGCCCGTACCGGCCCTCCTGGAGTACCTGCCGCACCGCCTCACCGACGGGACCGCGCCCCGGGACTGGCAGCGCCACCCCTGGTACGCCGGGCACGGCTACGCCTCCGTGCGCGTCGACGCCCGCGGCCACGGCAACAGCGAGGGCCTGCCCGGCGACGGGTACGACGCGGTCGAGCTCGCCGACGGCGACGCCGTCGTGAACTGGCTCGCCGAGCAGCCGTGGTGCACCGGGAGGGTCGGCATGTTCGGCATCGGCCGGGGCGGCTCCACGGCCCTGCGGATCGCCGCCCTCGACCCCGAGCCGCTCCGGGCCGTCGTCGCCGTCTGCTCCCCCGACGGCGGCCACCCCGACGACGTCCCCGCCACGGGCGGCTCCGCCCTCGCCGGCGGCCTGCCCGCCAGGGCGGCGGAACTGCTCGCCCTCGCCTCCCTGCCGCCCGACCCGCGGTACGTCGGCGAGGAGTGGCGCGCCCTGTGGCTGCGGCGCCTGGAGGCCGTCGAGCCGCTCCTCCCCGCCTGGCTCGCGCGGCGGGCCCGGGACCAGCGGGGCGCGGGCGGCGCCGGCCCCGAGGACCCGGCCGCGCTCCGGGCCGCCGTCCTCGCCGTCGGCGGCTGGCACGACCCGTACCGGGACACCGTCCTCCGGCTCGCCGAGCGCCTCCCGCGGGACCGGGTCCGCGGCGTCATCGGCCCCTGGTCGCACCAGTACCCGGACCGCGGGCTGCCGCCCGGACCGGCGATCGGCTTCCTCCAGGAGACGCTGCGCTGGTGGGACCACCACCTCAAGGGCGTCGAGAACGACGTGATGGCCGAACCGCTGCTCCGCTCCTGGATCGTCGGCTCGCACCCGCCCGCCACCGTCGTCGACGAGCTGCCGGGCCACTGGGTCACCGACCCCGCCTGGCCCTCCCCCAACGTCTCCCCCGTCACGTACGGCTTCCAGGGCGCCCCGGTCGTCGTCGACTCGCCGCAGCGGACGGGCCTCGACGGGGGCGCCTTCCTCCCCCGCGGCGACGACGCCGACCTGCCGCCGGACCAGCGCGGCGAGGACGCCCGCTCGGCCTGCTTCGACTTCCCCGTTCCGCCGGACGGGCCGCCCCTCGTCGTCCTCGGCAATCCCGCGGTGATCCTGGCGCTGCGCGCCGCCGCCCCCACCGGCCAGGTCGTCGCCCGGCTCTGCGACGTCGCCCCTGACGGCTCCTCGACCCTCGTCACCCGGGGCGCCCTGGACCTCCCGCCGGGGTCGCGGCGGGCCGAGGCCCAGGGGGCCGCCGCGCCGGAGACCCTCGCCTTCGACCTCGCCGCCGCCGGGCACGCCTTCGCGCCCGGCCACCGCGTGCGGCTCGCGGTCTCCTCCGCGTACTGGCCGTGGATCTGGCCGGAACCCGACGCGGGCGGCTTCACCCTGGACCCGGCGGGCTCCTCCCTCACCCTGCCCGTACGGCGCCCCACGCACGACCGGGTCGTGTGGGAGGAGCCGGAGCAGTCCGCGCCGCTCGGGGTGGCCGTGCCGCGCACCCTTGAGGAGCCGCGCCCCGGGCGGAGGGTGGTCCGGGACGTCGCCGGGGGCGAGTGGACCCTGGAGGTCGCCCCGAGGGACGGCGGCACGCGCGTGTACCCCGACGGCCTGGAGCTGACCGAGGACGCGGCCGAGACGTACACGATCGAGGAGGGCGGCCCGCTGACCGCCCGTACCCGCTCGACGTGGTCGGTCCGGTTCCACCGGCCCGAGGCGGCCTGGGACGTCACCGTCGACACCCGGTCGGAGGTCGGCTGCGACGCGGAGGCCTTCCGCACCGCTGACGAGGTGGTGTGCAAGGAGGGCGACGAGGTCCTCTTCCACCGCACCTGGGAAAGGCGGATCCCCCGCACGGCGGACTGAGCACGCGCCGTACGGGGGACCGCGGGGTGTTACGCGTCGGCGCCGGCCTTGCGGCGGCGGGCGACGACCAGCGCGCCGGCACCGAGGGCGACGGCCGCGGCCGCGGCCGCGCCGAGCGGCAGGGTGTCGTTCGCACCGGTCGCGGCGAGGGTGCCGTTGTTCACCGGGGTGGTCGAGGTACCGCCCTGCTGGGTGGTGCCGGTGTTGCCGCCGGTGCCCGTGGTGGCGGTGGGCGCCGGGGTCGGCGTGGTGGTCGACGGCGACGGCGTCGGGGTCGGGGTCGGCTCCCCGCCCGTCCCGGCCTCGACGACGTCGAAGTACGCGTCGCTGTACTCCTTGCCGATGCCGCAGCTGCCGTCCTCGTTCTCGTAGCCGCCGACGGCGAAGGCGACGCCCTCGCCGGCCGGGGTCTCGGCGTCGACGGTCAGGCGGAGCTTCACGTCGGCCTTGCCGCCCTTGACGAGCGCGCCGACCTCGATGGCGTCGTACTCCTCGGTGACCTCGGTCCACTCCGGGTTGGTGGCGGAGGACCACTCGACGGTGATGTAACGGTCGATCTCCTCCTCGTCCTCGATGTCCTCCCAGTCGGTGGGGAGGACCGTCGCGAACGCGTAGGCGCGGACGGCGTCGAGGGTGCGGTTCGAGGTGTTCTTGACGGTCAGCGAGAAGACGGCGCCGGTGCCGGCCGTGACGGTCTCCGGGCCCTTCACCGCGACGGTGACGGACTTGTCCTCCTTGCACTCCTCGAAGCCGATCTCCTCCCAGAAGGCCAGCTCGTCCTTGGCCTCGGCGAGCGCCTCCTTGGCGTCCTCCAGCTCCTGCCCGAGCTTGCTGTACTCCTGGACGAGGGCCACGCGGGCGTCGCTGTAGGCGTCACTGGCCGTCTGGTAACGGAGCTCGGCGGCGGTGACATCGGCCTTCGCGTCCTCGACGGCCTGCTTCGCCGTCTCGAGGGCGGCCGCGGCGTCCGCCTTCTGCTGCTCGGTGGCGTCCTCGGGCAGCGCGTCGAACGCCTCCTGCGCCACGACGAGCGCCGCGTCCGCGGCGGTCCTGGCGGCCTTCGCGTCCTTGACGGCCTGCTGGGCGGCGGCGAGCTCGGTCTTGAGCGCCTCGTCGACCTTGTCGTCGCGGATGTCCTGCTTGAGCTTCGCGAGTTCGCCCTCGAGCTTGGTCACCTTGGCCTGCGCCTCGGCGATCGCGGCCTCCAGCTCCTCGCGGGTGGGTATCTCGTCGTCCTCGGGGCCGTCCTCCAGCTCCGCCTTGCCCTGGCTCAGGCCGGGCAGGGTCGGGGCGTCCGCCGCGAAGGCGGGCGCGGCGGAGAGGAACACGACCGGAGTGGTCACGGCGGCGGCGACCGCGGTCGCCAGCATGCGGCGGATCTTCACAGGTGCGGACCTTTTTCCTGGTCAGAGAGAAAGATGCGGGAGAGTGTGGTGGGCGCGCGCCTGCGGCGACTTCACGCGGGCGCGACGCCAGGCCTGATCGTAGGCCTCGGGGCGGCCCTCGGGAGGCGGCTTTCCGGAGGCCCCGGGCGGGCGCCGACGCAGGGGCCCCAACAAAACGCGCGAAGCCGGACAGTTGCCCACGGAGGCCCCTGTTTCTCTGTGATCCATGTCATCCGCGCCCGGCGGCCCGACCCGTAACGTGTCCCCCACACCCGTGGAAAGCGAGGCACGCACCCATGTCCGAGCACAGCCCGCTCGACCTGGCCGAGGGCGACCCCTTCGGCCCGCACAACCTCCCGTACGGCGTCTTCTCGACCGCCGACGAGCCCGGCCGCCGCAGGCTCGGCGTCCGCATCGGCGGGTACGTGCTGGACGCGGGGGCCGCGGCACACGCGCTCGGCTCCCCCTACGCGGCGCTGCTCGCGCAGCCGAGCCTCAACCCGCTGCTGGCTGCGGGGCGCACCGCCTGGCGCGACGTGCGGCGGGCGCTGACCGCCTGGGTGACGGTGCCCGCGCACCGGCCGGAGATCGAGCCGCTGCTGCACCCGCTGGACGCGGTGACGCTGCACCTGCCGTACGAGGTCGCGGACTACGTCGACTTCTACGCGAGCGAGCACCACGCGACGAACGTGGGCCGCATCTTCCGGCCGGACGGCGAGCCGTTGACGCCCAACTGGAAGCACCTGCCGATCGGTTACCACGGGCGGGCGGGCACGGTCGTGGTCTCCGGCACCGACGTGGTGCGCCCCTCGGGCCAGCGCAAGGCCCCGGCGGACCCGGCGCCGGTCTTCGGCCCGTCCGTCAAGCTGGACATCGAGGCGGAGGTCGGCTTCCTCGTCGGCACCCCGTCGGAGCTGGGCAGGCCGGTGCCGCTGGCCGACTTCCGCGAGCACGTCTTCGGTCTGACGCTGCTGAACGACTGGTCGGCGCGGGACGTGCAGGCGTGGGAGTACGTGCCGCTCGGCCCGTTCCTCGGCAAGTCCTTCCAGACCTCGGTGTCGGCGTGGGTGACGCCCCTGGAGGCGCTGGACGCGGCGAGGACCGCGCCGCCGGCCCGGGACCTCCCCCTCCTGCCGTACCTGGACGACGCGGCGGAGGAGGAGCCGGGCGGCTTCGACCTGCGGATCTCGGTGGAGATCAACGGCGAGGTGGTGGCCGAGCCGCCGTTCTCCTCCATGTACTGGACGGCGGCCCAGCAGCTCGCCCACATGACGGTGAACGGCGCCTCGCTGCGGACCGGTGACCTGTACGGCTCCGGCACGGTCTCCGGTCCCGAGGTGAACCAGCGCGGTTCGCTGCTCGAACTGACCTGGAACGGCCGGGACGCGATCGAGCTGGCCGGTGGCAAGCGGACGTTCCTGGAGGACGGCGACGAGGTCGTCCTGACCGCCTGGGCCCCGGGCCCGGACGGCACGCGGGTGGCGCTGGGCGAGGTCCGCGGCCGGATCGTTCCGTCGGCCTGACGTCCCCGGGGGTCAGCCGAGGCGCCAGAGGGCGGGGACCTTCGGCGGCTCCCAGCCGGCCTGGGCCGTGTGCGCCTGGAGGCACACATAGCCCGGGCCGCCGTACGTGACCCTGTCCCCGGCGGCGTACGCCCGTCCGGCCGTCCAGGTGCCGCCGGGGGCTCCGGTGGGCGTGGCGGTGGCCGTGGGGGTCGGGCCGGGGTCCTGCGGCACGTTCAGGACGAAGTCGAAGACGCCCTCGCGGGCCCCGCCGGTGTCGCGGACGGTCATGAGCAGCCGCGGGTCGAAGATCGTGTCGGTGCTGTTGCGGGGTTCGTTCGGGAAGTACAGCTGTGTGGTGAGCACCGGACGGCCGGGAGCCTGCACCTTGACGTGGATGTGGCGGGTGCGGCCGGGGTAGAGGCCGGGAACGATCGTGGTGAGCGCGAAGGCGCCGCGGGCGTCGGTGAACTGGTGGCCCCGGAAGCGGAAGCCGGTGTTGTCGTAGACGCCGTTGACGTCGGCCTGCCAGAAGTCCAGCAGGGCGCCCGCGATCGGCCGGCAGGCGAGGCCGAAGACGTACCCGCTGACGGTGAGGCGGACGCCGGGGGTGCCGGCGTCGGCCAGGCTGCTGCGGAGCGGGGAGTTGGGTTTGAAGTAGGGGCCCTCGGTCTGTGCGGGGGTGGGGTCGTCGCCGTCGTCGCAGGCGGGGGTGAGCGCGGGCCGCTCGCCGCTGTCGGTGAGGGTACGGGCGAGGGCGGGGACGCCCATGAGGACGGCGGGTGCCGTCAGTCCTGCGGCGAGCGCGGCGCGCAGGACGGTCTTGCGGGTGACGTGTCCGGTGGCGCTCGTCTCGCTCTCCGTGCCGTGGTCCATGCCTGGCTCCTGCTCCTCGTGGGGGGGGTGCGGGGGGCTTGCGGGATCGGCTTCGAACCTAGGCGGGCGGGGCTTCCGGTTCGATGGACGGAGCGCGGCGGTCGTGGTGTTTTCGGAAGGCGCCGGGGCTGCGGCCGGTCTCGCGGCGGAAGAAGCGGCAGAAGTAGGCGGGGTCGCCGAAGCCGACCCGCGCCGCGATCTGACGGATCGACAGGTCGGTGCCGACGAGGAGGCGTTGGGCCTCGCGGGTGCGGGTCTCGCGGAGCAGCCCGGCGGGGGTGCGGCCGGTGGCGGTCCGGACGGCCTCGGTGAGGTAGCCGGGGGTGACGCCGAGCCGCTCGGCGCAGGCGCGGACGGTGGGGGCGTCCTCGGGGGCGTCGGCGAGGAGCCGGGCGAACGCGTCGGCGACGGCGGCGGCGCGCCCCGCGGGGCCGTCGACGGGCGTCCGCGGCGGTCCCTCGTCCGCCGGTCGGGGGAGGCGGGCCGTGCGGACGAGGAGGACGTGGAGGAGGGAGCGGAGCACGGTGGCGAAGCCCTCGGCGCCGTGTCCGTACTCCTCGGCGAGTTCGGCCAGGAGGCGGGTCGTACGGGCGTGGGCGGGGCCGTCGAGGTCGAGCCAGGGCCGGTCGCCGAGGCGGCGCAGGAGGTCGCGGTCGCCGGGGTGGTCGACGAGGAAGTCCTCGGTGAAGAGGACGACGGTGCCGTCGAGGCCGCGGGCGTCCTCCCAGTGGTGCAGCCGGCCGGGCAGGATCAGGCCGAGGTGAGGCGGGCGCAGCTCCCAGCGGGTGAGGTCGACGACGTGGGTGCCGGTGCCGGCGGTGACGTGGACGATCTCGTAGAAGGTGTGGCGGTGCGGGAACGCGGCCCGCGACATCGGGCCGATGGTGTCGAACGTGCCGACGGCGAAGGGCACTTCGTCGGGGAGGCGCACTTCGAGGCGGTGGACGGGGGGGTCGCCCGCGCGCGGGGCGGTGCAGGGGGTTCCGGGTAGGACGGTGGTGCCACGCATCGGCCGCTGCCCTCTCGCGTACTGGTACAGACCATTGGGGGCCTTCCACGATGGCACGGGCCCGCCCCGGGGTCACCCCCCAATGGGTCACCCCGCGTGCGGCATCCCCGCCGGGCGGTCGATGCTGCTGGAGGCGGCGGGAGCCGGGGAGAGCCCGCCCACGTCAGGCGCCCCGATCGGGGCGCGCCCCCTCCCGAGGAGCAGACCCACATGTCCGCACGACCCCGCCCCCTCATGGCCGCGCTCGCGCTGGCCGCCACCGCCTCGCTGGCCCTGGGGGCCGCCGCACCGGCCGTCTCGGCCGCCGCACCCGCGAAGCCGAAGCCGGTCACCGACTTCCCGCACCCGGACCTGAAGAAGACGTACCACGCCACGGTGAAGTACCGGGACGAGCAGAAGGCCATCGCCGACGGCTACCAGCGCACCGACGACTGCGTGGAGGACCCGCGGCTCGGCGGCATGGGCTACCACTACGTCAACCCGGCGAACCTCGGCGGTCCCGGCAAGGCGCCGAACCCGACGAAGCCGACGGCGCTGCTGTACGAGGAGGACCACAAGACCGGCAAGCGCGAGCTGGTCGCGGTCGAGTGGGTCGTCCTCGACCCGAACCGGAACCTGCCCAGGCCGGCGCTCTTCGACCGGGCCTTCGACGGGCCGTTCGACTTCCCGCCCCTCGGGCCGCACTACTCGCTGCACGCGTGGATCTTCAAGAAGAACCCGAGGGGCGTCTTCGCCCCGTACAACCCGCGGGTGCACTGCACCCCCTGCCCTGAGGACCACCCGAGGGCGTAGGCGTACGGCGAAGGGCCCGGCCCCCGCACCGCGGAGACCGGACCCTCTGCCGTGTCCCGGCTACCGGACGAAGACGCCCGACTGGCCGGCCAGGTCCAGGAAGTACTGCGGTGCGACGCCGAGCGCCAGCGTGACGGCCACGCCCGCCGTGATGGTGAGGGTGGTGAACGCGGACGGCACGGCGACCGTGGGGCCGTCGGCCTTCGGCTCGCTGAAGAACATCAGCACGATCACCCGGATGTAGAAGAACGCGGCGATCGCCGAGGAGATCACGCCGACGACGACCAGCGCGCCCGCGCCGCCCTCCGCCGCCGCCTTGAAGACGGCGAACTTGCCGGAGAAGCCGGACGTCAGCGGGATGCCGGCGAAGGCGAGCAGGAAGACCGCGAAGACCGCCGCGACGAGCGGCGAACGGCGGCCGAGCCCGGCCCACTTGGACAGGTGGGTGGCCTCGCCTCCCGCGTCCCGGACGAGGGTGACGACGGCGAAGGCGCCGATCGTCACGAAGGAGTAGGCGCCCAGGTAGAACAGCACGGAGGAGACGCCGCTCGGGGTGGCCGCGATGACACCGGCGAGCAGGAACCCGGCGTGCGCGATGGACGAGTACGCCAGGAGCCGCTTGATGTCGGTCTGGGTGATGGCGACGATCGCGCCGCCCAGCATGGTGACGACGGCGACGCCCCACATGACCGGCCGCCAGTCCCAGGTGAGGCCCGGCAGCACCACGTACAGCAGGCGCAGCAGCGCGCCGAACGCGGCGACCTTGGTCGCGGCGGCCATGAAGCCGGTGACCGGGGTCGGCGCGCCCTGGTAGACGTCCGGGGTCCACATGTGGAACGGCACGGCGCCGACCTTGAAGAGGAGCCCCATGAGGACCATGGCGAAGCCGATGAGCAGCAGGACGTCGTTGCCCATGGTGGAGGCGAGCGCCGGGTCGACGGACGGCACGGTGCCGTCGACGACGTTGGCGATGGTGGCGTACGAGACGGAGCCCGCGTAGCCGTAGAGGAGGGCGATCCCGAAGAGCAGGAACGCGGAGGAGAAGGCGCCGAGGAGGAAGTACTTGACGGCGGCCTCCTGCGACATCAGCCGCTTGCGGCGGGCGACGGCGCAGAGCAGGTAGAGGGGCAGGGAGAAGACCTCGAGGGCGATGAAGAGCGTCAGGAGGTCGTTGGCGGCCGGGAAGACCAGCATGCCGGCGACGGCGAAGAGGGCGAGCGGGAACACCTCGGTGGTGGTGAAGCCGGCCTTGACGGCCGCCCGTTCCTGCTCGCTGCCGGGGACGGCGGCGGCCTCGGCGGCGAAGGAGTCGACGCGGTGGCCGTGGTCGGCCGGGTCGAGCCTGCGCTCGGCGAAGGTGAAGACGGCGACGATCGAGGCGAGCAGGATCGTGCCCTGGAGGAACAGGGCGGGTCCGTCGACGGCGATGGCGCCCATGGCCGCGATCTGGGCCTTGGTGGTGCCGTAGCCGCCGGCCGCGAGGCCGACGACGGCCGCGAAGGCGGCGGCGAGCGCGAGGACGCTCAGGAAGACCTGGCTGAGGTGGCGGCCGCGGCGGGGCACGAAGGCCTCGACGAGGACGCTGACGACGGCGGCGCCGACCACGATGAGCACCGGGGAGAGCTGGGTGTACTCGATGTGGGGTGCCGGGATCTTGCCGACCGGCTCGGCCGCCGTCGTCCACAGGTCGTGGACAGCCGTGGTACTCACTTGGCCTCCGCGTTGTGAAGGGGCACGGTGGGGGCGGGGTCGTTCTGCTGGACGTCGGACATGGTGTGCCGGACCGCCGGGTTGACGACGTCCGTCAGCGGCTTCGGGAAGACGCCGAGGAAGATCAGGACGGCGATCAGCGGGACGACCACGGCGAGTTCGCGCGGCCGCAGGTCGGGCAGCGTCCGCACCTCCTCCTTCACCGGCCCGGTCATCGTCCGCTGGTACAGGACGAGGGTGTAGAGCGCGGCGAGGACGATGCCGCTGGTGGCGATGACACCGGCCACCGGGTAGCGGGCGTAGGTGCCGACCAGGACGAGGAACTCGCTGACGAACGGGGCGAGTCCGGGCAGCGACAGGGTGGCGAGGCCGCCGATCAGGAAGGTGCCGGCGAGGACCGGGGCGACCTTCTGCACACCGCCGTAGTCGGCGATGAGGCGGGAGCCGCGCCGGGAGATCAGGAAGCCGGCGACGAGCATCAGGGCTGCGGTGGAGATGCCGTGGTTGACCATGTAGAGCGTGGCGCCGGACTGGCCCTGGCTGGTCATCGCGAAGATGCCCAGGACGATGAAGCCGAAGTGCGAGATCGACGCGTAGGCGACCAGGCGCTTGATGTCCCGCTGGCCGACGGCGAGCAGCGCCCCGTAGACGATGCTGATCAGGGCGAGGACGACGATCGCGGGCGTGGCCCAGCGGCTGGCCTCGGGGAAGAGGCCGAGGCAGAAGCGGAGCATCGCGAAGGTGCCGACCTTGTCGACGACGGCGGTGATGAGGACGGCGACCGGGGCGGTGGCCTCCCCCATCGCGTTCGGCAGCCAGGTGTGCAGCGGCCAGAGCGGCGCCTTCACCGCGAAGGCGAAGAAGAAGCCGAGGAAGAGCCACCGCTCGGTGCTGGTCGCCATCTCCAGCGAGCCGTTGGCCCGGGCCTCCGCGATCTCCGTCAGGGAGAAGTTCCCCGCGACGACGTAGAGCCCGATGACGGCGGCCAGCATGATCAGGCCGCCGACGAGGTTGTAGAGGAGGAACTTGACGGCCGCGTAGGAGCGCTGGGCCGCCGCGTTCTCGTCGGAGCCCGCGTGGGCCCGGTCGCCGAAGCCGCCGATGAGGAAGTACATCGGGATGAGCATGGCTTCGAAGAGGATGTAGAAGAGGAAGACGTCGGTGGCCTCGAAGGAGAGGATCACCATCGCCTCGACCATGAGGATCAGGGCGAAGAAGCCCTGCGTGGGGCGCCACCTCTTCGAGGTGGTCTCCAGGGGGTCGGCGTCGTGCCAGCCGGCCAGGACGATGAAGGGGATCAGCAGGGCGGTGAGCGCGATGAGCGCGACGCCGATGCCGTCGACCCCGAGCTCGTACCGGACCCCGAAGTCCTTGATCCAGGCGTGCGACTCGGTCAGCTGGTACCGCTCGCCGCCCGGCTCGAACCGTACGAAGACGACGGCGGCGAGCGCGAGCGTGGCGAGCGAGACGAGCAGCGCCAGCCACTTGGCGGCGGTGCGACGGGCGGCGGGCACGGCGGCGGTGAGGATCGCACCGACCGCCGGCACCGCTGCCGTCGCCGTCAGAAGGGGAAAGGACATCGGCGTCACACCGCCCTCATCAGCAGGGTCGCGGCGATGAGCACCGCCGTACCTCCGAACATGGAGACCGCGTACGAGCGGGCGTAGCCGTTCTGCAGCTTCCGCAGGCGGCCGGAGAGGCCGCCGAAGCCGGCCGCGGTGCCGTTGACCACGCCGTCGACCAGGCTGTGGTCGACGTAGACGAGCGAGCGCGTCAGGTGGGTGCCGCCGCGGACGAAGACGGCGTGGTTGAGGTCGTCCTGGAGCAGGTCGCGGCGGGCGGCCCGGGTGAGCAGCGAGCCGCGCGGCGCGGTCACCGGGACGGGCCGTCGGCCGTACTGGAGGTACGCGAGGCCGACGCCGACCAGCATGACGGCGACGGTGGCGGAGGTGACGGCGGCGGCGCCGATCGGCGGGTGGCCGTGCTCGAAGGCCGTGACGGGCTCCAGCCACTTCACGAACCGGTCGCCGATGCCGAAGAAGCCGCCCGCGAAGACCGAGCCGAAGGCCAGCAGGATCATCGGGAGGGTCATGGACTTCGGCGACTCGTGCGGGTGCGGCAGATCGCCGTTGGCGTCGGGCTGCCAGCGCTTCTCGCCGAAGAAGGTCATCAGCATCACGCGGGTCATGTAGTACGCGGTGATGGCCGCGCCCAGCAGGGCGACCGAGCCGAGGATCCAGCCCTCCGTGCCGCCCTTGGCGAAGGCCGCCTCGATGATCTTGTCCTTGGAGAAGAAGCCGGACAGGCCGGGGAAGCCGATGATCGCGAGGTAGCCGAGGCCGAAGGTGACGAAGGTGACCGGCATGTACCTGCGCAGGCCGCCGTACTTCCGCATGTCGACCTCGTCGTTCATGCCGTGCATGACCGAACCGGCGCCGAGGAAGAGCCCGGCCTTGAAGAAGCCGTGCGTGACCAGGTGCATGATCGCGAAGGCGTAGCCGATGGGCCCGAGGCCCGCCGCCAGGATCATGTAGCCGATCTGGGACATCGTGGAGCCGGCGAGCGCCTTCTTGATGTCGTCCTTCGCGCAACCGACGATCGCACCGAAGAGGAGCGTGACGGCGCCGACGATCGTGACGACGAGCTGGGCGTCCGGGGCGGCGTTGAAGATGTCGGCCGAGCGGACGATCAGGTAGACGCCGGCGGTGACCATGGTGGCCGCGTGGATGAGGGCCGAGACCGGGGTCGGGCCCTCCATCGCGTCCCCGAGCCAGGACTGCAGCGGCACCTGGGCCGACTTGCCGCAGGCCGCGAGGAGCAGCATGAGGCCGATCGCGGTCAGCGTGCCCTGGGAGGCCTGCCCGGCCGACTCCAGGACGGGCCCGAAGGCGAACGTCCCGAAGGTGGTGAACATGATCATGATGGCGATCGACAGACCCATGTCGCCGACCCGGTTCACCAGGAAGGCCTTCTTCGCGGCGGTCGCCGCGCTGGGCTTGTGCTGCCAGAAGCCGATCAGGAGGTACGAGGCGAGGCCCACGCCCTCCCAGCCGAAGTACAGGAGCAGGTAGTTGTCGGCGAGGACGAGCAGCAGCATCGCCGCGACGAACAGGTTGAGGTAGCCGAAGAACCGGCGGCGGCGCTCGTCGTGCTCCATGTACCCGATCGAGTACACGTGGATGAGGGTGCCGACGCCGCTGATCAGCAGCACGAACGTCATGGACAGCTGGTCGAGCTGGAAGGCGATGTCCGCCTGGAAGCCCTCGACCGGGATCCAGGTGAAGAGCCGCTGGTGCAGCGCACGGTCCTCGGCGCCCTTGCCGAGCATGTCGGCGAAGAGGACCAGGCCGATCACGAAGGAGACGGCCGCGAGCAGGGTGCCGAGCCAGTGCCCGGTCCGGTCGAGCCGCCGCCCGCCGCACAGCAGGACCGCCGCGCCGAGCAGGGGTGCCCCGATGAGGAGCGCAATCAGGTTTTCCACGGTCAGCCCCTCACAACTTCATCAGGCTTGCGTCGTCGACCGAGGCCGAGTGGCGGGCACGGAAGACGGACACGATGATCGCGAGCCCGACGACGACCTCCGCGGCGGCCACGACCATCGTGAAGAACGCGATGACCTGGCCGTCGAGGTTGCCGTGCATGCGGGAGAAGGCGACGAACGCGAGGTTGCAGGCGTTGAGCATCAGCTCCACGCACATGAAGACCACGATCGCGTTCCGCCGGATCAGCACCCCGGCCGCACCGATGGTGAACAACAGGGCGGCGAGGTACAGGTAGTTGACGGGATTCACCGGTTGGCCTCCTCTTCGCGATCCCGGCCGAGCCGCTCCTCCGAGCGCTGCTCCAGGGCCTTGAGGTCGGCGAGCGCCTCGGTCGACACGTCCCGGACCTGGCCCCGCTTGCGCAGGGTCGAGATCACGGTCAGCTCGGACGGGGTGCCGTCGGGCAGCAGACCGGCGATGTCCACGGCGTTGTGCCGGGCGTACACGCCGGGGGCGGGCAGCGGCGGCAGGTGCCTGCCCTCGCGGACGCGCTGCTCGGCGAGCTCGCGCTGGGTGCGGGCGCGCTCGGTGCGCTCCCGGTGGGTGAGGACCATCGCGCCGACGGCGGCGGTGATCAGCAGCGCGCCGGTGATCTCGAAGGCGAAGACGTACTTGGTGAAGACGAGGGCCGCGATGCCCTCGACGTTTCCGCCGTGCGCGGTGTTCGCCGCGCCCAGGCCGTTGAACTCGGTGAGGGCGGCCTGGCCGATGCCGGCGATCAGCAGCACGCCGAAGCCGAGCCCGCAGGCGGCCGCCCACCAGCGCTGGCCCTTAAGGGTCTCCTTCAGCGAGTCCGCGGCGGTGACGCCGACGAGCATGACGACGAAGAGGAACAGCATCATGATCGCGCCGGTGTAGACGACGATCTGGACGATGCCGAGGAAGTACGCGCCGTTCGCGAGGTAGAAGACCGCGAGCACGATCATCGTCCCGGCGAGGCAGAGGGCCGAGTGCACGGCTTTCCGCATGAGGATCGTGCACAGGGCACCGACGACGGCGACGGTGCCGAGGACCCAGAACTGGAAGGCCTCGCCCGAGGAGGTGGCGTAGGCCGCGAGGTTGGCGCTCATGCGTCCGCCTCCTCCGGCTCGCCCTTCTCCCCCTTGGACACGGCGACCTGCGGGACCGTCCCGGGCGCGGCCTCGGTGACGAGGCCCCGGTAGTAGTCCTGCTCGGTCATGCCGGGGAAGATCGCGTGCGGCGTGTCGACCATGGTCTCCTCCAGGCCGGCGAGCAGCTGCTCCTTGGTGTAGATGAGGTTCTGGCGGGAGGAGTCGGCCAGCTCGAACTCGTTCGTCATCGTGAGCGCCCGGGTGGGGCAGGCCTCGATGCACAGCCCGCACAGGATGCAGCGGGCGTAGTTGATCTGGTAGACGCGGCCGTACCGCTCGCCGGGCGAGTAGCGCTCCTCGTCCGTGTTGTCGGCGCCCTCCACGTAGATGGCGTCGGCGGGACACGCCCAGGCGCACAGCTCGCAGCCGACGCACTTCTCCAGCCCGTCGGGGTGACGGTTGAGCTGGTGCCGGCCGTGGAAGCGGGGTGCCGTGGTCTTCGGCTGCTCCGGGTACTGCTCGGTCAGCCGCTTCTTGAACATGGCCTTGAAGGTCACGCCGAAGCCGGCCACCGGATTCTGGAAATCAGACACCGTCCGTCCCCCTCTCATCACTCTCGGTAGCAGTATCGGGGCCACCACTGACAACGAGGTCCCGCTGGTGTCGGGGCCTGCGCCGCGGCACGGGCGGCAGGGTCTGTCCGGGCTTGGGCGGCACGGGGAACCCGCCGGCCATCGGGTCGAAGGCGCCTGCGGCCTCCGGCTCGGCCGCGGCGGCCGCCCTGGCCTTCCGGTCGCGGAACACGTCCACGACGAAGGAGAGCAGCAGCGCCGCGAGGACGGCACCGGCCACGTACAGGACGATGTTGGAGAGGGCGATGTCCTCGTTGCGCAGCGCCCGCACGGTGGCGACCAGCATCAGCCAGACCACGGAGACCGGGATGAGGACCTTCCAGCCGAGCTTCATCAGCTGGTCGTAGCGGACGCGGGGCAGCGTGCCGCGCAGCCAGATGAAGAAGAACAGCAGCAGCTGCACCTTGACGACGAACCAGAGCATCGGCCACCAGCCGTGGTTGGCGCCCTCCCAGAAGGTGGAGACCGGGTACGGGGCCCGCCAGCCGCCGAGGAAGAGCGTCACGGACACGGCCGAGACCGTCACCATGTTCACGTACTCGGCGAGCATGAACATCGCGAACTTGATGGAGGAGTACTCGGTGTTGAAGCCGCCGACGAGGTCGCCCTCGGACTCCGGCATGTCGAACGGGGCGCGGTTCGTCTCGCCGACCATCGTGACGACGTAGATGATGAACGAGACCGGCAGGAGCAGCACGAACCAGCGGTCGGCCTGCGCCTCGACGATCGCCGACGTCGACATCGACCCGGAGTAGAGGAAGACGGACGCGAAGGCGGCGCCCATGGCGATCTCGTACGAGATCATCTGCGCGCAGGAGCGCAGGCCGCCGAGGAGCGGGTACGTGGAGCCGGAGGACCAGCCGGCGAGGACGATGCCGTAGATGCCGACGGAGGCGACGGCGAGGACGTACAGCATCGCGATCGGCAGGTCGGTGAGCTGCATCGCGGTGCGGTGTCCGAAGATCGACACCTCGTTGCCGGCCGGGCCGAAGGGGATCACGGCGATCGCCATGAAGGCCGGGACGGCGGCGACGATCGGGGCCAGGACGTAGACGACCTTGTCGGCCCGCTTGACGATCACGTCCTCCTTCAGCAT
Source organism: Streptomyces sp. NPDC003327 (assembly GCF_053589515.1). Classification (NCBI taxonomy): domain Bacteria; kingdom Bacillati; phylum Actinomycetota; class Actinomycetes; order Kitasatosporales; family Streptomycetaceae; genus Streptomyces; species Streptomyces sp. NPDC003327. Next base: position 18,417 of record NZ_JBSFSA010000003.1, read on the forward strand.
CAGCTTGATGCCGTCGGCGAGGGACTGGAGCATGCCCCAGGGGCCGTGCCGGTTGGGGCCGATGCGCAGCTGCATCCAGGCGACGACCTTGCGCTCCCACACGATGGAGAAGAGCACGGTGACCATCAGGAACGCGAAGCAGAAGACGGCCTTGATCGCGACGAGCCACCAGGGGTCCGTCCCGAACATGGACAGGTCCTCGGCCGCGACGACGTACGCGCTCATGCCTGCACCTCCGTGACGTCGACGTGGCTCGGGGCCGCCGGGCCGATGCGGACCAGGTCGCCGGGGTGCGCGCCCGTGTCGGCGAGGACGCCGTGGCCGGTGGAGTTCAGCGGCAGCCAGACGACCCGGTCGGGCATCTCGGTGACCCGCAGCGGGAGGGCGACGGAGCCGGCGGGGCCGGTGACTTCGAGGGTGTCGCCGTCCTTGACGCCGGTGTCGGCGGCGGTGGCGGCGGAGAGCCGGGCGACCGCCGCGTGGCGGGTGCCGGCCAGGGCGGTGTCGCCCTCCTGGAGCCTGCCGAGGTCCAGCAGCAGCCGGTGCCCGGCGAGGACGGCCTCGCCGTCGCCGGGCCGGGGCGCGGGCACCGCGTGCGCGGTGGGCTCGGTGGCCCGCTCCCCGGTGCCGCGCCCGAGCCGGTCCAGCTCGCGCCGGGCCGTCTTCAGGTCGGGCAGGCCGAGGTGGGCGTCGAGGGCGTCGGCCAGCATGTGGAGGACGCGGTGGTCGGCCGGGGCGAGCGCGCTCGTCATCTGCTCGGGCTTGAGCGCGGCCTCGAAGAGCCGGGCCCTGCCCTCCCAGTTGAGGAAGGTGCCGGCCTTCTCGGCGACCGCGGCGACCGGCAGGACGACGTCGGCGCGCGCGGTGACCTCGCTGGGCCGCAGCTCCAGGGAGACGACGAACGCCGCGTCGAGGGCTTCCCGCGCGCGGGCCGGGTCGGGCAGGTCGGCGACCTCGACGCCGCCGACGAGCAGCGCGGCGAGTTCGCCGGTGGCGGCGGCCTCGACCATCTGCCCGGTGTCGCGGCCGTAGCCGTGCGGGAGTTCGCGGACGCCCCAGACGGCGGCGACCTCCTCGCGGGCACGCGGGTCGGTCGCGGGCCTGCCGCCGGGCAGCAGGCTCGGGACGGCGCCCGCCTCGACGGCGCCGCGCTCGCCGGCGCGGCGGGGGATCCACACGAGCCGCGCGCCGGTGGCGACCGAGGCGCGCAGGGCGGCGGTGAGCGCGCCGGGCACGCCCGCGAGCCGCTCGCCGACGGCGATGACGGCGCCCTCCTGCCGGAGGGCCTCGGCCGCGGCGGCGCCGTCGGCGGAGAGACCGACGCGGGAGGTGAGGGCGTCGAGCCACTCGGTCTCGGTGCCGGGGGCGGCGGGCAGCAGGGTGCCGCCGGCCTTCTCCAGGCCGCGGGTGGCGTGGGAGGTGACGGCGTACGTCCGCTGGCCGCGCTTGCGCCAGGCCTTGCGGAGCCGCAGGAAGACGCCGGGCGCCTCCTCCTCGGCCTCCAGGCCGACGAGGAGGACGGCCGGGGCGGCTTCGAGGGTGGTGTACGTGACGCCGGTGCCGTCCAGGTCGCGGCCGCGGCCCGCGACAGCGGAGGCGAGGAAGTCGGCCTCCTCGCCGGAGTGGACCCGGGCCCGGAAGTCGACGTCGTTGGTGTCGAGGGCGACCCGGGCGAACTTGGCGTACGCGTAGGAGTCCTCGATCGTCAGCCGGCCGCCCGCGAGGACGCCGGTCCGGCCGCGGACGAGCCCGCGGGCGGCGGCTTCCAGGGCCTCCGGCCAGGACGCGGACTCCAGGACGCCGGTGTCGGGGTTGCGGACGAGGGGGGTCGTCAGCCGGTCGCGCTGCTGTGCGTACCGGAAGGCGAACCGGCCCTTGTCGCAGATCCACTCCTCGTTGACCTCGGGGTCCTCGGCGGCGAGCCGCCGCATGACCTTGCCGCGCCGGTGGTCGGTGCGGGTGGCGCAGCCGCCGGCGCAGTGCTCGCAGACGGACGGCGAGGAGACGAGGTCGAAGGGGCGGGAGCGGAAGCGGTAGGCGGCCGAGGTGAGGGCGCCGACCGGACAGATCTGGATGGTGTTGCCGGAGAAGTACGACTCGAAGGGGTCGCCCTCGCCGGTGCCGACCTGCTGGAGCGCGCCGCGCTCGATCAGCTCGATCATCGGGTCGCCCGCGACCTGGTTGGAGAAGCGGGTGCAGCGGGCGCAGAGCACGCAGCGCTCGCGGTCGAGGAGGACCTGGGTGGAGATGTTGACGGGCTTCTCGTAGGTCCGCTTGACGCCCTCGAAGCGGGACTCGGCCTGTCCGTGGGACATGGCCTGGTTCTGCAGGGGGCACTCGCCGCCCTTGTCGCAGACGGGGCAGTCCAGCGGGTGGTTGATGAGGAGCAGCTCCATCACGCCGTGCTGCGCCTTCTCGGCGACGGGCGAGGTCAGCTGGGACTTCACCACCATGCCGTCGGTGCAGGTGATGGTGCAGGAGGCCATCGGCTTGCGCTGGCCCTCGACCTCGACGATGCACTGGCGGCAGGCGCCCGCGGGGTCGAGGAGGGGGTGGTCGCAGAACCGGGGGATCTCGATGCCGAGCTGTTCGGCGGCACGGATGACCAGCGTCCCCTTGGGGACGGAGATCTCGGCGCCGTCGATGGTCAGCGTGACGAGATCCTCCGGCGGCACGGCCGGGCTGCCGCCGCCGGGCGAGGAGGCGATGACGGTCACGCGGTCACCTCCTTGTGGTTGTCCGCCCAGGCGGTCGACTTGGCCGGGTCGAAGGGGCAGCCCTTGCCCGTGATGTGCTGCTCGTACTCGTCGCGGAAGTACTTCAGCGAGGAGAAGATCGGCGAGGCGGCGCCGTCGCCGAGGGCGCAGAAGGACTTGCCGTTGATGTTGTCGGCGATGTCGTTCAGCTTGTCGAGGTCGGACAGGACGCCCCGGCCGGCCTCGATGTCGCGGAGCAGCTGGACGAGCCAGTAGGTGCCCTCGCGGCAGGGGGTGCACTTGCCGCAGGACTCGTGGGCGTAGAACTCGGTCCAGCGGGTGACGGCCCGGACGACGCACGTGGTCTCGTCGAAGCACTGCAGCGCCTTGGTGCCGAGCATCGATCCGGCGGCGCCGACGCCCTCGTAGTCGAGGGGCACGTCGAGGTGCTCCTCGGTGAACATGGGGGTGGAGGAGCCGCCGGGGGTCCAGAACTTGAGGCGGTGGCCGGGGCGCATGCCGCCGCTCATGTCGAGGAGCTGGCGCAGGGTGATGCCGAGCGGGGCCTCGTACTGGCCGGGGCTGGCGACGTGGCCGCTGAGCGAGTAGAGCGTGAAGCCGGGGGACTTCTCGGTCCCCATGGAGGTGAACCAGTCCTTGCCCTTGTGGAGGATCGCGGGAACGGACGCGATGGACTCGACGTTGTTCACGACGGTGGGGCAGGCGTACAGACCGGCGACCGCGGGGAAGGGGGGCCGCAGCCGGGGCTGGCCGCGCCGTCCTTCGAGCGAGTCGAGCAGGGCGGTCTCCTCGCCGCAGATGTACGCGCCGGCGCCGGCGTGCACGGTCAGTTCGAGGTCGAGGCCGCTGCCGAGGATGTCCCGGCCGAGGTAGCCGGCGGCGTACGCCTCGCGCACGGCCTCGTGGAGGCGGCGCAGGACGGGCACCACCTCGCCGCGCAGGTAGATGAAGGCGTGCTGGGAGCGGATCGCGTAGCAGGCGATCACGATGCCTTCGATCAGGGAGTGCGGGTTGGCGAAGAGGAGGGGGATGTCCTTGCAGGTGCCGGGCTCGGACTCGTCGGCGTTGACGACGAGGTAGTGGGGCTTGCCGTCGCCCTGCGGGATGAACTGCCACTTCATGCCGGTGGGGAAGCCGGCGCCGCCGCGGCCGCGGAGGCCCGACTCCTTCACGTACGCGATGAGGTCGTCGGGACTCATCGCGAGGGCCCGCCTGAGGCCCTGGTAGCCCTCGTGCCGCTCGTACGTCTCCAGGGTCCACGAGTCGGGCTGGTCCCAGAACGCCGAGAGGACGGGGGCGAGCAGCTTCTCGGGGCTGCTGTTGTTGAGTTCGGCCGCCAAGGTCATCACTCTCCCTCCTGACCGGCCGCTTCGCCGCGCGGGTGGACGATTCGGTGGTGCGGGGCCTCGCCCTTGGCCAGGCGGAGGCCGACGAGGGATGCGGGGCCCGCTCCGCCGGTGGCCTCGACGGCGCCGGGGCGCTCGTCGGGGAAGCCGGCGAGGATGCGGGCGGTTTCCTTGAAGGTGCAGAGCGGGGCGCCGCGGGTGGGTTCGACGGTGCGGCCCGCGCGCAGGTCGTCGACCATCTTCTTGGCGGACTCGGGCGTCTGGTTGTCGAAGAACTCCCAGTTCACCATCACGACGGGCGCGAAGTCGCAGGCCGCGTTGCACTCGATGTGCTCGAGGGTGACCTTGCCGTCGGGGGTGGTCTCGTTGTTGCCGACGCCGAGGTGCTCCTTCAGCTCCTCGAAGATGGCGTCGCCGCCCATGACCGCGCAGAGCGTGTTGGTGCAGACGCCGACCTGGTAGTCGCCGGACGGCTTGCGGCGGTACATGGTGTAGAAGGTGGCGACGGCGGTGACCTCGGCCGTGGTGAGGCCGAGCATGTCGGCACAGAACTGCATGCCGGTGCGGGTCACGTGGCCCTCCTCCGACTGCACGAGGTGCAGCATCGGCAGGAGCGCCGAGCGGGAGCCGGGATAGCGGGCGATGATCTCCCCGGCGTCCGCCTCCAGGCGGGCACGGACGTCCGCCGGGTAGGGCGGCGGGGGGAGCTGGGGCATTCCCAGGCTGACGTTCCCGGCCGGGTACTCGGTCCCGTTCCCGGTCGCGTTCTCGGTCGCGTGCTCCGTCATCGGTCGACGCCTCCCATCACGGGGTCGATGGAGGCGACGGCGACGATGACGTCGGCGACCTGGCCGCCCTCGCACATCGCCGCCATGGCCTGGAGGTTGGTGAACGACGGGTCGCGGAAGTGGACCCGGAAGGGGCGGGTGCCGCCGTCGGAGACGACGTGCACGCCGAGTTCGCCCTTGGGGGACTCGACGGCCACGTAGGCCTGTCCCGCGGGGACCCGGAAGCCCTCGGTGACCAGCTTGAAGTGGTGGATCAGGGCCTCCATGGAGGTGCCCATGATCTTCCTGATGTGGTCGAGGGAGTTGCCGAGGCCGTCGGGGCCGAGGGCGAGCTGCGCGGGCCAGGCGATCTTCTTGTCGCCGACCATGACGGGTCCGGGCGCCAGCCGGTCGAGGCACTGCTCGACGATCCGCAGCGACTGGCGCATCTCCTCCAGGCGGACGAGGAAACGGCCGTAGGCGTCGCAGCTGTCGGCGGTGGGGACCTCGAAGTCGTACTGCTCGTAGCCGCAGTACGGGTCGGTCTTGCGCAGGTCGTGCGGGAGGCCCGCGGAGCGCAGGATCGGGCCGGTGGCGCCGAGGGCCATGCAGCCGGTGAGGTCGAGGTGGCCGACGTCCTGCATGCGGGCCTTGAAGATGGGGTTGCCGGTGGCGAGCTTGTCGTACTCCGGCAGGTTCTTCTTCATGGTCTTCACGAACTCGCGGACGGCGTCGACCGCGCCGGGCGGCAGGTCCTGGGCGAGGCCGCCGGGGCGGATGAACGCGTGGTTCATCCGGAGGCCGGTGATCAGCTCGTACAGGTCCAGGATCATCTCGCGGTCCCGGAAGCCGTAGATCATGATCGTGGTGGCGCCGAGCTCCATGCCGCCGGTGGCGATGCAGACCAGGTGCGAGGAGAGCCGGTTCAGCTCCATGAGCAGGACGCGGACGACGCTGGCGCGGTCCGGGACCTGGTCGGTGATGCCGAGGAGCTTCTCCACGCCGAGGCAGTACGCCGTCTCGTTGTAGAACGAGGTGAGGTAGTCCATGCGCGTGACGAAGGTCGTGCCCTGCGTCCAGGTCCGGAACTCGAGGTTCTTCTCGATGCCCGTGTGGAGGTAACCGATGCCGCAGCGGGCCTCGGTGACGGTCTCGCCGTCGATCTCCAGGATGAGCCGGAGCACGCCGTGCGTGGACGGGTGCTGGGGGCCCATGTTGACGACGATGCGCTCGTCGTCGGCCTTGGCGGCGGACTGGACGACCTCGTCCCAGTCGCCGCCGGTGACCGTGTAGACGCTGCCCTCGGTCGTTTCGCGGGGGGAGGAAGCGGTGCTGTTCACGAGTACGACCTCCGCTGGTCCGGAGCCGGGATCTGGGCGCCCTTGTACTCGACGGGGATGCCGCCGAGGGGGTAGTCCTTGCGCTGCGGGTGGCCCTGCCAGTCGTCCGGCATCATGATCCGGGTGAGGGCGGGGTGGCCGTCGAAGACGATGCCGAAGAAGTCGTACGTCTCGCGCTCGTGCCAGTCGTTCGTCGGATAGACCGGGACGAGCGACGGGATGTGCGGGTCGGCGTCGGGCGCCGAGACCTCCAGGCGGATCAGCCGGCCGTGGGTGAGCGAGCGCAGGTGGTAGACGGCGTGCAGCTCGCGGCCCTTGTCGCCCGGGTAGTGGACGCCCGAGACGCCCGTGCACAGCTCGAAGCGGAGGGCCGGGTCGTCGCGCAGGGTGCGGGCCACGCGGACCAGGTGCTCGCGCTCGACGTGGAACGTGAGCTCGCCCCGGTCGACGACCGTCTTCTCGACGGCGTTCTCCGGCACGAGGCCCTGCTCCTCCAGGGCGCCCTCCAGCTCGTCGGCGACCTCGTCGAACCAGCCGCCGTACGGGCGGGTCGCGGCGCCCGGAAGCCGGATCGACCGGACCAGGCCGCCGTAGCCGGAGGTGTCGGCCCCGCTCTGAGCGCCGAACATGCCGCGCTGGACGCGGACCTCCTCGCCGTGATCCCCCCGCTGACCGGGCAGGTTCTGCTCGCTCAGCTCCTTGTCGGGGTTGGGTGTCTCGTCGCTCACGGTGCAGACCTCTTCGCTTCTCCGCCCGCGCGGCGCAGAGGCTCGCGCTTCGTCGTCATCTGCGGCCCGGCGGCCGCGCGTGCGTCGCTCACCTCAGCAGACCCTTCATCTCGATCGTCGGCAGCGCCTTCAGCGCCGCCTCCTCCGCCTCGCGGGCCGCCTCCTCGGCGTTCACGCCGAGCTTGGAGGTCTGGATCTTCTGGTGGAGTTTGAGGATCGCGTCGATGAGCATCTCCGGGCGCGGCGGGCAGCCCGGCAGATAGATGTCGACCGGGACGATGTGGTCGACGCCCTGCACGATCGCGTAGTTGTTGAACATGCCGCCCGAGGAGGCGCAGACGCCCATCGAGATGACCCACTTGGGGTTCGGCATCTGGTCGTAGACCTGCCGCAGGACGGGCGCCATCTTCTGGCTGACGCGGCCCGCCACGATCATCAGGTCGGCCTGGCGCGGGGAGCCGCGGAAGACCTCCATGCCGAAGCGGGCCAGGTCGTACCGGCCGGCGCCGGTGGTCATCATCTCGATGGCGCAGCAGGCGAGGCCGAAGGTCGCGGGGAAGACGGACGCCTTGCGCACCCAGCCCGCGGCCTGTTCGACCGTCGTCAGCAGAAAGCCGCTCGGGAGTTTCTCTTCGAGTCCCATAGGTGCCCCTCAGCCCCTCAGTCCCATTCCAGGCCGCCGCGCCGCCACACGTAGGCGTAGGCGACGAAGACGGTGAGCACGAAGAGCAGCATCTCCACGAGCCCGAAAAGCCCCAGGGCGTCGAAGGTGACGGCCCAGGGGTAGAGGAAGACGATCTCGATGTCGAAGACGATGAAGAGCATCGCCGTCAGGTAGTACTTGATGGGGAAGCGGCCTCCCCCGGCGGGCGTCGGCGTGGGCTCGATGCCGCACTCGTACGCCTCAAGCTTTGCCCTGTTGTACCGCTTTGGCCCGATTAGCGTGGCCATGACCACGGAGAAGATCGCAAACCCCGCACCCAGGGCACCGAGCACGAGGACGGGCGCGTACGCATTCACGCTCCTCGCTCCTTCCAGTCGTCCTTGACCGTTGGACCGCACCGTCCGCTCGCGGAAGATCGCCCCCATGTGAGGCAGTTCACAAGCCGGACTGCCCCGCATCTTATGCCTGCCCCTCTGTGATCTGCGACACGGGGTGCGCCAACGGATTTGTGATCTCCACCACCTGACGAAGGATCATGAAGTCGGATGAGCGGTGATCTTGTCGCGCGAAGCGCCCAGGTGATCACCAGATGTGACATCCGGACCGGAAAGAGCAGCTCAGAGCAGGTGTCCCCTATCAAGAGATGGGGCATGCAAGCAAATTGGCGATGGACGCGAACGGGTGATACGGGATCCGACCGTCGCCCGGTCGGGGGGCCGGAAGGACGGCGGTGGACGTGTGCATGCGTTCACGAGCTTTTCTGTGACCTGCGTCACGCTCGAAACGGGCCACGGAAGCGGGGCTTGGCCATCCGTGTGAAGAGGTGGTAAGCGACAGGCAATTCGGACGTTTCATTGAAAAGCCGTGATCAAGGGCTGATTGACCCGTGCCCGTTTTGCCCGTTACGGCGTCAATAAGGGCGTCACGGCGGCGGATTCGCCCCTTCCGCACGCAACTGTGGCGCACCCCACGTTTCTTGAAGGGAACCGCGAAGCCCTGATAGCGGTTGTCCCATGTCCCACACCGCTCACATACCCAGCCACCGGAAGCCCCGCCGCAGCGCCTCGAAGCTGGCGCTCCGCGCCGGAGTTGCCGGTGGCGTCCTCAGCACCATCGCGGTGGCCGGCGCTGCCGGTCCGGCGAACGCCGAGCCGGTGACCGAGACCATCGAGATGCCCACCCTGGGCTCGCTCGGCACCGACCTCGCGAGCGCCGTCTCCGCCTCCGCCGAGGCGTCCCAGCAGGAGGCCCTCGACCAGAGCCTCCAGGCCCTGGAGACCGCCGCGCTGCAGAAGGCCGCCCAGGAGGCCAAGAAGGCCAAGGCCGACGCCGACCGCAAGGCCGCGGCCGAGCGCGCCGAGAAGGCCCGTGCCGAGGCCGAGGCGAAGGCCAAGGCCGAGCGCGAGCGCGCCGAGGCCCTGGAGCGCTCCACCCGCGACACGGCGCGCACGCAGCTCTCCACCACCTCCGGCTCCTCGGAGGGCTCGTCCTCCTCCTCGGACAGCGGTTCCTCCACGTCGGGCAGCGAGACCCGGACGGAGGCCCCCTCCGGCTCCGCCGCCGCGATCGTCGCCTTCGCCCGTGCCCAGATCGGCGACGCGTACGTCTCCGGCGGCACCGGCCCCAACTCGTGGGACTGCTCGGGCCTCGTCCAGGCCGCCTACCGCGAGGCCGGCATCGACCTGCCGCGCATCTCGTACCAGCAGTCGAGCATGGGCACCTCGGTCTCCCTGAGCAACCTCCAGCCGGGCGACATCCTCTACTGGGGCTCCCGCAGCGGCTCGTACCACGTCGCCATCTACGTCGGCGGCGGCATGTACGTCGGCGCGCAGAACCCGTCGACCGGTGTCGTCGAGCGCTCCCTCGACTGGGACACGCCGTCGGGCGCCGTCCGGATCTTCTGATTCCGGGACATACACGGAGAAAAGCCGTCACTCCTCGGGGGAGTGACGGCTTTTCCGTTCCACGCCACGGGGACCGGGTGCCCGCTATTTCCGGAACGAATCGATGATCCGGGCGTAGCTGTCCCCGCCGTGGCCCGCCTCGACCGCCTCCCGCATCAGCTCCAGGTGCAGCCGGGGCAGCCGCCCGTCGACCCCCCGCTCCTCCCCCGCGTGCAGCAGGTGCCCGATGGTCGCGACCTGGACGTCGATGGTGGCGTCGTCGCCCGGGTACTCCCCCGCGTCGATCTGGTCCGCGTACGTCGTGAGGAACCAGGACACCGTGCGCAGCCAGCGCACCGCCACCGCCGTGAACTCCTCGGCCGGCACCCCGTCCGCGCCCGCCAGCGCGGTGGCGTGCAGCCAGCCGCCGAAGACGGACCACATCAGGCCGAGCAGCCCGGCGTCGTACAGCGAGGCCAGTCCCGCGTCCGCCCCCAGGTCGACGGGGTCGCCGAGGACCTCCAGGGTCGCCCGGTGCTCGGCGAGGAGCCCGGCACCGCCCGCGTACAGGATCATGCTCGCGGAGTCACCGACCCCCGGCGGGGTCGTCATGATGCCGCCGTCGAGGTACCCGGCGCCGTGCGCGGCGGCCCACTCGGCCTCGGCGCGGGCCTGTTCGGGCGAGCCGGAGGTGAGGTTGACCAGGACGCGGCCGCGCAGCGACCCGGCGGCGGGGGCGAGCAGGGCGCGGACCGCCGGGTAGTCGAGGACGCAGACCACGACGAGCCCGCTCGCCTCGACCGCCTCGGTGACGGTCGCCGCGAGGACGGCTCCGCGCGCCACGAGCGGGGCGGCCCTGTCGGGCGTCCGGTTGCAGACGGTGGTGGGGTGGCCGGCGTCGAGGAAGGCGCCCGCGAGGGCCGCGCCCATCTGCCCGAGGCCGATGACGGTCACGGGAGGGCGCTGCGTGCCGGCGCTGTCGTTCTTCTGCGTGCCGGTGCGGGTGGTCGTCCGCGTGCCGGTGCTGGTGTTGGTGCGTGTGGTCATGGCTCCACGCTCGCAGCGCGGGCCGCGCGCCGACAGCGGCGGAACTGACGTCCGGCGCACGGTTCCTGCCAGGCTGTCAGTGCCCCGGCGTACGGTCGGGGGCATGAGCGCTGCAACGGTCGCCGTCGTCCTCGTCCCCGACGAGCGGGGTGCCCTCTCGCCGTGGGACCTGTACGAGCTGTCCACCGTCTCCATGGTCTTCGGGGTGCCGCAGCCCGACCTCGCCGACCCCTGGTACGCCCTGCGGGTGTGCGGCCCGGCCCCGCACGCCACCCACGGCCTCGACGCGGTCGTCGGCGCCGACACGGTCGTCGTGCCCTCGGTGCCGGACGCGGTGGCCGAGGGCCGGGCGGAGCTGCCCGCCGACCTCGTCGCCGCGCTGCGGGAGGCCGGCGCGTCGGGGGCGCGCATGGTGTCGATGTGCACCGGCGCCTTCGCGCTCGCCGCGGCCGGGGTCCTCGACGGTCACCGGGCCGTCGTCCACCGGAACTACGCCCCCGCGCTGGCCGCCCGGCACCCGCGGGTCACCGTCGACGCCTCGGTGCTCTACACCGACGGCGGCCGCGTGCTCACCTGCGCGGGCGCCGCGTCGGCCCTGGACCTCTGCCTGCACCTCGTGCGGAACGACCTCGGCGCGGGCGTGGCGGGCGAGCTGTCCCGGCGCCTCGTCGTCCCGGCCCACCGGCCGGGCGGACGGCCGCAGTTCGTCGAGGCACCGCTGCCGCCGAGCGACGAGGAGAGCCTCGGGCCGGTGCTCGACTGGGCCCGCGCGCACCTGCGCGAGCCGCTGTCGGTGGACGGCCTCGCGCGGCGGGCCCGGATGAGCCCGCGCACCTTCCACCGCAGGGTGCGGGAGGCCCACGGCACCACCCCGCTCCAGTGGCTGCTCGCCCAGCGGGTGGCGCGGGCGCGGGCGCTCCTGGAGTCCACGGACCTGCCGGTGGAGCGGATCGGCGAGGAGAGCGGCCTCGGTTCGGCCGCCAACCTCCGCCGTCACTTCACCCGGGCGGTCGGGCTCTCCCCGACCGCCTACCGGGCCGGGTTCAGGCCTTCGGGGCCACCTTCGACAGTCCGTTGATGATGCGGTCCATCGCGTCGCCGCCCGTCGGGTCCGTGAGGTTCGCCAGCATCTTCAGGGTGAACTTCATCAGGAGCGGGTGGGTCAGGCCGCGCTGGGTCGCGATCTTCATGATCTTCGGGTTGCCGATGAGCTTCACGAAGGCGCGGCCGAGCGTGTAGTACCCGCCGTAGGTGTCCTTCAGGATCCGCGGGTAGTTCAGCAGGGCCAGCTCGCGCTGGGCGGGGGTCGCGCGGGCGTGCGCCTGCACGATGACCTCGGCCGCGATCTGGCCGGACTCCATGGCGTACGCGATGCCCTCGCCGTTGAACGGGTTGACCAGGCCGCCCGCGTCACCGACGAGCAGCAGGCCCTTGGTGTAGTGCGGCTGGCGGTTGAACGCCATCGGGAGGGCGGCGCCGCGGATCGGCGTCGTCATGTTCTCCGGGGTGAAGCCCCAGTCCTCCGGCATCGAGGCGCACCAGGCCTTGAGGACCTCGCGCCAGTCCAGCTCCTTGAAGGCGGAGGAGGAGTCGAGGATGCCGAGGCCGACGTTGGAGGTGCCGTCGCCCATGCCGAAGATCCAGCCGTAGCCGGGCAGCAGCCGGTCCTGCGGGCCGCGCCGGTCCCACAGCTCCAGCCAGGACTCCAGGTAGTCGTCCTCGTGCCGCGGGGTCGTGAAGTACGTGCGGACGGCGACGCCCATCGGCCGGTCCTCGCGCCGGTGCAGGCCCATCGCCAGGGAGAGGCGGGTGGAGTTGCCGTCGGCGGCGACGACGAGCGGCGCGTGGAAGGTGACCTCGCGCTTCTCGTCGCCGAGCTTGGCGTGGACGCCGGTGATCCGGCCCGTGCGGTCGTCGACGACCGGCGCGCCGACGTTGCAGCGCTCGTACAGCCGGGCTCCCGCCTTCTGCGCCTGCCGGGCGAGCTGCTCGTCGAAGTCGTCGCGCTTGCGGACGAGTCCGTAGTCCGGGTACGAGGCGAGGTCGGGCCAGTCGAGCTGGAGCCGTACGCCGCCGCCGATGATCCGCAGGCCCTTGTTGCGCAGCCAGCCGGCCTCCTCGGAGATGTCGATGCCCATGGCGACGAGCTGCTTGGTGGCGCGCGGGGTGAGGCCGTCGCCGCAGACCTTCTCGCGCGGGAACGCGGTCTTCTCCAGGAGCAGGACGTCGAGTCCCGCCTTCGCGAGGTAGTACGCGGTGGTGGAGCCGGCCGGTCCCGCTCCGACGACGATGACGTCCGCGCTGTGCTCGGAGAGGGGCTGCTCGGTCACGGCGGGTCTCCCGGTGAGGTCGAGGGAAGGATGGGGGCAGTGTACGAGCGGGGGGACTACGGCTTGAAGCCGCGGTGCAGGGCGACGATGCCGCCGGACAGGTTGCGCCAGGCCACCTTCGACCAGCCGGCCTTCCGCAGCAGACCGGCGAGCGTCGGCTGGTCGGGCCAGGACCGGATCGACTCGGCGAGGTAGACGTACGCGTCGGGGTTGGACGACACGGCGCGGGCCACCGGGGGCAGCGCGCGCATCAGGTACTCCTCGTACACCGTGCGGAAGGGCGCCCAGGTGGGGTGCGAGAACTCGGAGATGACGACCCGGCCACCGGGCTTCGTCACCCGGTACAGCTCGCGCAGCGCCTGCTCGGTGTCCTGGATGTTGCGCAGCCCGAAGGAGATGGTGACGGCGTCGAACACGTCGTCGCGGAAGGGCAGCTTCGTGCCGTCGCCGGCGGTGAACGGCATCCACGGGTGGCGCTTCTTGCCGACCCGCAGCATGCCGAGCGAGAAGTCGCAGGGCACGACGTACGCCCCGGCCCGCGCGAAGGGCTGCGAGGAGGTGGCGGTGCCGGCGGCGAGGTCGAGGACCTTCTGCGCGGGGCGCGCGTCGACGGCCTTGGCGACCTCCTTGCGCCAGCGCCGGTCCTGGCCGAGCGAGAGCACGTCGTTGGTGAGGTCGTAGTTCGCCGCCACGTCGTCGAACATCGAGGCGACTTCGTGCGGCTGCTTGTCCAGGTTGGCTCGGGTCACCCGGCCATTGTCGCAGCCGCCCTTTTCCCGTCCCGTACCGCTTCAGCCTTTTGGCGGCGGGCGCCTTCGGGAGAGATGAGGGAGTGCGCGAACGCCGGTCAGCGGCGGCGGAAGACGAGGCGGCCGCCGAGGACGGTGGCGACGCAGGTGGACGCGCCCTGCCGGACCAGCGCGGTCCGGTCGGGGACGTCGAAGACGGCGAACCGCGCCGGGCCGCCCGCCGCCAGGCGGGGCAGCAGCACCAGCGGGACCGGCGACAGGGACGGCGGCCCCGGGAGGCCCGGCGGGCGTTGCCCCACCGCGAGCCCGGCCCGCCGCACCGCGTCCTGCGCGGCCCGGCCGCGCAGTTCGCCCGCGACGGCGACGGTCCCGTGGGCGAGCAGCCGCTGCACCCCCCGCCGCGCGCTGGCGCCGAGCCGGGCCGGGTCGGCGCGGAAGATCGCCCGCGCCCGCTCCCCCGCGATCGGCTCGGTGCCGAGCGCGTCGGCCTCGCGCGGGTCGGGGTGGTAGGTGGCTTCGAGCAGCTCGGGACCGTAGGGGTTGAGCAGGCCGGGCGTGAGGATGCCCGGCCAGCGCCGCAGCCGCGCGTCCTCGTGGGCGGCGGCCAGCTCCTCGTACGGGCCGACGGCGGCGAGGCGCGCGCCGTCGACGAGGACGGCGGTCTCGGGCGACGCCTCGGCGACGTGGATCGTCAGCACGGCCGGTCAGTTCGCGTCGAGGAGCTTCAGCTCGGGGTGGGCCGTGCCGCCCTCGATCGCGACGGACGAGATGTGGGAGACGACACGGTCGTCGACGGGGTCGTTCGCCGGGTCGTCGTGGACGACGAGGTGCTCGTACGTGGTGGCGCGCTGCGCGGGCACCCGGCCGGCCTTGCGGATGAGGTCGATGATCTCCAGGCGGTTGGAGCGGTGCTTGGCACCGGCCGAGGAGACGACGTTCTCCTCCAGCATGATCGAGCCGAGGTCGTCGGCGCCGTAGTGCAGGGAGAGCTGGCCGACCTCCTTGCCCGTGGTGAGCCAGGAGCCCTGGATGTGGGCGACGTTGTCGAGGAAGAGCCGCGCGACGGCGATCATGCGCAGGTACTCGAAGAGGGTGGCCTGCGTGCGGCCCTTCAGCGCGTTGTTCTGCGGCTGGTAGGTGTACGGGATGAAGGCGCGGAAGCCGCCGGTCCGGTCCTGCACGTCGCGGATCATGCGCAGGTGCTCGATGCGCTCGGCGTTGGTCTCGCCCGTGCCCATGAGCATGGTGGACGTCGACTCGACACCGAGGCCGTGCGCCTCCTCCATGATCTCCAGCCAGCGCTCACCGGACTCCTTGAGGGGCGCGATGGCCTTGCGGGGGCGGGCGGGCAGCAGCTCGGCACCGGCACCGGCGAAGGAGTCGAGACCGGCGGCGTGGATGCGCTGGATGGCTTCCTTGGTGGAGACCTTCGAGATGCGCGCCATGTGCTCGACCTCGGACGCGCCGAGGGAGTGGATGACGAGCTGCGGGTACGCCTTCTTGATCGCCGCGAAGTGCTCCTCGTAGTACTCCACGCCGTAGTCCGGGTGGTGCCCGCCCTGGAACATGATCTGGGTGCCACCCAGCTCGACGGTCTCCGCGCAGCGGCGCAGGATGTCGTCGAGGTCGCGGGTCCACACGTCGGGGCTCTTCGGCGCGGCGAAGAAGGCGCAGAACTTGCACGCGGTGACGCAGGAGTTCGTGTAGTTGATGTTGCGCTCGATGATGTACGTCGCGATGTGCTCGGTCCCCGCGTACCGGCGGCGGCGCACGGCGTCGGCGGCGGCGCCCAGCGCGTGCAGGGGCGCCGAGCGGTAGAGGTCGAGCGCCTCCTCGGGGGTGATCCGGCCGCCCGCGGCGGCGCGGTCGAGAACGGACTGGAGCGCGGCCTTCTCGGTCACCGGGACTGTCCCCTTTCGGAGGGCTTCGGAGGTGTTTCGGAGGTTCTCTGACGGACCGAACCAGCGTACGCCAGGGGCCTTCGCGGCTTCCGTCGGGTGTTTCGGGCGCTTCGGGTGCTGCGCGGCGCGGGACGGACCGGGCCGGAGGGCGCCGACTGTGCGGGGGCCGGGCGGGGGCATTCCGCGGGGAAAGCGAATTCCCGGTGAACGCACTCTTGCGTACGCCCACGGGATTGCGGACGCGGTCCGTTTCGCGGGACTTCCGCGGGGCTTCCGCGAGGCTTCCGGGGCCGGTCCGGGAAATGCGCCCGATTCGGCGGACGCCCTTCGCGCGCATTTCCGGACGTTCACCCGTGCCGCGGGACGGCGGGCGGCAGGAGTTCCATCCGCACGTCCGCCGGAAATCCGGTCGTCGGTCCGGTGCGGCGGGCGAACTCGCGGACGCCCGCCAGCTGCTCCGGCCCGAAGCGGAAGTCGAGCGTGCGGAAGTACCGCTCCAGGAGTTCGGCGTCGAAGGACTCCCAGCGCGCCGCCTGCTCGGCGACCTTGGCGACCTCTTCGAGGGAGAGGTCGCGGGAGGCGAGGAACGCCCGGTGGACCTGGTGGACGGTCTCCGGCTCGCGCGCCAGGTACTCCTTGCGGGCCGCCCAGACGGCGAAGACGAACGGCAGACCCGTCCGGTCCTTCCACATCCGGCCCAGGTCGTGGACCTGGAGCCCCAGCCGCGGCGCGTCGTGCAGGGAGGCGCGGAGCGCGGCGTCGCCGATGAGGACGGCCGCCTCGGCCTCCTGCATCATCACGCCCAGGTCGGGCGGGCAGGTGTAGTAGTCGGGCCGCACCCCGTACTGCTCCGTGAGCAGCAGCTGCGCGAGGCGCACCGAGGTGCGGGAGGTGGAGCCGAGGGCGACGCGGGCGCCGTCCAGCTGCTCCAGGGGGCGCTGCGAGACGATCACGCAGGACATGACGGGGCCGTCGCAGCCGACGGCGATGTCGGGGAGGGCGACGAGCCCGTCGGCGTTGCGGAGGTACTCGACGAGGGTGATGGGGCCGATGTCGAGGTCGCCCCGCACGAGCCGCTCGCTGAGCTTCTCCGGGGTGTCCTTCGTCAGCTCGAGATCGAGGAGCGTTCCCGTCCTGGCGAGCCCCCAGTAGAGGGGCAGACAGTTCAGGAACTGGATGTGTCCGACGCGGGGCCGGCTGCGCTGGTGGTCATCGGTTGCATTGTCCACATCGCGAGGCTAGACCCGTCTCGTACGGTGGACGTCGTCGGGGCACGCGCGTCAGCGCGGGAGAGCGGATCAAACATCCGGGTGACGTGATCTTTCCCTCTACCCTCAGCAGCACCCTGCGTGCTACGCTCGACGCAAGTTGCAGTGCGGTTTCCCTTGCAGTACAGAGCCTGCGGAGCATGTGACCCGCAGGCTTTTGTAGTTTTCAGACTTGTTTGCAGGTTCTGGAGCAGGGCAACCCTTTGGCCCAAGGAGGGCTTATGGCTACCGGAACCGTCAAGTGGTTCAACGCTGAAAAGGGCTTCGGCTTCATCGCCCAGGACGGCGGCGGCCCGGATGTCTTCGTCCACTACTCCGCGATCAACGCGAACGGCTTCCGTTCGCTCGAGGAGAACCAGCTCGTGACCTTCGACGTCACGCAGGGCCCGAAGGGCCCGCAGGCGGAGAACGTCACCCCGGCCTAAGGTGCCCGGGTCGGCGATCGCGCACGACTAGAGCAGTACCCAAGGAGCCCCGCTCCGTGCCTCACGGCACGAGCGGGGCTCCTGCCCTTTTGTCCGGGGCCCTCCGGAGGTCGGGCCGCCCTCAGCAGGAGGGGATGACGGTCCCCGCGTTGTCGCGGGCCTCGTCGTTGCCCCAGCGGGAGAGGTAGTACGCCGAGACGTACGCCCCCGCGCCGTTCTTGCCGGCGTGGACCGCGTCGAGGTCGGTCCGCAGCCACCAGTGGTTGTAGTTGCCGGAGGCGTCCCGGATCTCCTGGCCCCACACCTTGCAGTAGACGTAGTTGGTGCCCGCGTAGAGCACGCCCTGCGGGTCGTTGGTGTTGGCCTGGGCGTAGCCGGTGGCGTTGGCGAAGGTGTCGACCCAGTACTTTCCGCCGCCTCCGCCCGAGCAGCCGTTGTCGCTGGTCAGGAACTTCGAGCCGTACGAGCCGGGGTAGGGCGCGAGGGAGACGCCGTTGATCGCGATGGTCTGGCCGACGCCGTTGTAGAGCTGCTCGTAGTGGATGTGGGCGCCCGAGCTGTTGCCGGTGGAGCCCGTCGTGCCGATCTGCCGGCCCTGGGCGACCCATGTGCCGTGCGCGACCGAGTAGGCGTTGAGGTGGAAGTAGTACGTCTTCCAGCCGCCGCCGTGGTCGACCACGATGTAGTTGCCCGCGCCGGACGGCTGGGAGTAGCGGTACGCGGTGCCGGCCGCCGAGGCGAGGACCGGGGTGCCGGCCGTCGTCCCGCCGTCGGAGCGGACGAAGTCGAGGGCCAGGCGGACCTCGGCCGAGTGGTGGCTGTAGGTCCACTTCTGGCCGCAGGGGAAGGGCGCCTTGAAGAGCGGCGCCGCGTGGGCGGGGCTGCTGAGCGTGAGCGCGGTGAGCAGGCCCGCGACGAGCGCGAGCAGGCTGCCGAAGAGGGAGATCCGGACCGTACGCAGGGAACGCAGGGGACGCAAGGCTTCTCCGTTCGTGGGCGTGAGGGAGCGGGTCGTGCGTGGTGCGGCAGTGGCGTGCCGGGGGCGCGGCTTCGAGCGGTTGACGCGCGTCGACCGGCCCCAGGGTGCCGGAAACCCGCCCGCCGCAGTAGAGCGCCTTCACCACATGCGTCGCGGGCCGCTTACGTAGGCTGGACACATGACCGAACGCAAACCGCCGGGTGTGAGCTTCGAGTCGTTCGTGGACAAGCAGATCCGCGAGGCCGCCGAGCGCGGCGAGTTCCGCGGTCTCGCCGGGTTCGGCAAGCCCCTGCCGGACGACAGGGCGCCGTACGACGAGCTGTGGTGGATCAAGGGCAAGATGCACCGCGAGGGCGCGTCCGTGCTGCCGCCCGCGCTCGCCCTGCGCAAGGAGGCCGAGGACGCGCGCGCGGCGATGGACGCGGCCGCCTCCGAGGGGCAGGTCCGCCGGATCGTCGGCGAGATCAATACCAAGATCGCCGAGGCGCTCCGGCGGCCGCCCGCCGGACCTCCGCTCCGGCTGACACCTTTCGACGTCGAGGCCGAGGTCACGCGCTGGCGGGAGGCCCGCGGCTAGGGTTCCGAGGGTCGCCGCCCGCCGCCCGTCAGGAGGAGCCCCCATGAACAGCGCCGGTCTGCTGCTCGACTCGTTCGGCCGGATCCGCGAGGCCGTCCACGAGGCCGTCGACGGCCTGACGGACGACGAGCTGGCCGTACGGCTCGATCCCGACGCGAACTCGATCGCCTGGCTCGTCTGGCACCTCACCCGCATCCAGGACGACCACCTCGCGGGCGCCTTCGGCACGGAGCAGCTGTGGGACGCGGACGGCTGGGAGGACCGGTTCGGCCTGCCGTTCCCGAAGGGCGCGACCGGCTACGGCCACACGAGCGCCCAGGTCGGCGCCGTCCGCGCCCCGGCCGAGCTGCTCCTCGGCTACCACGACGCCGTCCACGCCCGCACCGCGGAGCTGCTCGGCGCGGTGACCGACGCCGACCTGGACCGGGTCGTCGACACGTCCTGGAACCCGTCGGTCACCCTCGGCGTACGGCTGGTGTCGGTGGTCGCGGAGGACCTCCAGCACGCGGGCCAGGCGGCGTACGTGCGGGGCGTGGTGGAGCGGCGGGAGGGCTGAACACGGGCCTCCGGATAAACCCCAACAGGCCGTACAACCCCCGGAATCGATCAGGAGTCTGATTCCTGATGGGCACGATGCGTGCCCGTTCGAATGGGGGTTTCCTTGCAGCACAGCATCTCCGGGCGTCGGCTCGCCGCGGCCCTCCTCACCCTGTCCACGGTCACGGCCGTGACCGGGACCCTGGTCACCGTCCCCGCCGTCGCGGCCGCCCCGAGCACCGCCCTGGCGGGCGCGCGGGCCGGGGCCCAGGCCGTCACCGAGGCGAACCTGCCGCTCGACGCCGAGGTCGCCAGCGCCGGGACCACCGGCTACCTCGTCTCGCGCAAGGACGACGCCGGCAACCCGCTCCTGGACTGGCACAGGTACGCCGACGGCGCGGTGCTGCCCGTCCACACCGGCCCCGTGGGCCACGACAGCTACTCCGACATGCTCGTCACGAGCAACGGCGGCAGCTCGTTCCAGATCCGGGACATGCAGTCGGGCGCGAACTGGTGGACGTCCTTCGAGGTCATGTCCGAGTTCACGTACGGCGCGCAGGTCGTCGGCGTCGTCCGCGACAACCTCTTCGTGAGCGTCCCGACCGGCACCGGCAACTACCGCGAGCTGTGGAAGCTCGCCAAGGTCAACGGCGTCACCCAGAAGGTGAAGCTCTCCTCCCGCGCGCGCAACGTGGACTTCAAGGTCGTCGCCTCCGACGGCACGAACCTGATCGTCCTGGGCACCGAGATGGTGCAGGGCACCTCGGGCATGGTCCCGTCCTGGTGGAGCGCCACCACGACCGCCACCGCCAACCAGGTCGTCGACTGGGGCGGCTCCTCGGGCAGCCGCGCCTGGTACCCGACGTCCACCGGCGCGCTCACCGCGACCCACCGCGCGGTGGTCGCGAACTCCTCGCCCGACGGCGACGTCCCCGCGATCTTCGTGGACGGCACCGCCCTGCGCATCCCGCTGACCGGCGCGCTGACCGGCGGCGTCGTCGCCGGCATCGTCGGCGACGTGATCCTGTACGGCGTCCCGGGCACGGCCGGGAGTGAGACGCTGAGCCCGCTGTACGCGCGGAGCATCAAGGACCCGGCCGCCGCGCCGTACAAGTCCTCGAGCACTTCTCCAGCGTGGCCCACGCCCCCGACGGCTCCCTGATGGTGCGCGGCGCCACCACCGCGAACGACGGCATCTTCCGGGTCACGGGCGGCGTCGGCGGCGTCCGCCCGAGCACCGAGCTGAAGGCGGACACCGGCCGGTCGCTCTCCCTCCAGATCGTCGAGTCCCGGGTCCCGGCCGTCGCGGACCTGGAGAAGCCGGGCAGCACGGCCCCGATGAGCTGGTCGCTCTCCCGCGACAGCGCCTCGGTCGAGCTCACCCTCACGCACACGGCGACCGGCAGGAAGTTCGTTCACCGGCCGGCCTCGCCCGTCTCCGGCAGCGTCTTCTCCTACGCGTGGAACGGTGTCCTCGACGGCGTCAGCGCCCCGAACGGCGCCTACACCTGGCAGCTCACCGCCACCCCGACCGACGGCGTCGGCGGCGCGGCGACCGCCTCCGGGAGCTTCCGGGTCACCCGCCTCGCCAACCCGCACGACTACAACGACAACGGCTCGACCGACCTCCTGGCGCGCGACGCCGCGGGCACGCTGTGGCGCGACGACCTGTTCGACGGGCCGGTGAACGGCGCCTACACGTCCGCCCGCCGGACGAAGGTCGGCACCGGCTGGAACGCGTACAAGCAGGTCGAGGCCGTCGGCAGCGTCGGCGGCGCCGCGCACGGCGACGTGCTCGCGGTCGACGGCACCGGCACGGCCTGGCTCCACCTGGGCAAGGGCGACGGCACCTTCGCCTCGCGCATCAACATCGGCGCCGGCTGGCAGATCTACAACAAGATCGCCGGCGGCAACGACCTGGACGGCGACAACCGCGCCGACCTGGTGGCCACGGACGCCGCCGGTTACCTGTTCTTCTACAAGGGCACCGGTCTGTACTCCAAGCCCTTCGAGCCGCGCCTGCGGGTCAGCTCGGGCTGGAACGGCTACAACCAGATCACCGCCGTCGGCAACATCGCGAACCTGCCGGTCACCGACCTGAACGCGGGCGACCTGGTGGGCCGCGACAAGGACGGCGTGCTGTGGCTGCACCGCGGCCAGGGCGGCGGCGGCTTCGACAGCCGCATCCGGCTCGGCGGCGGCTGGCAGGCGTTCTCGCAGCTCGTCGGCGCGGGTGACGTCACGGGCGACGGACGGCCGGACCTGGTCGCGTACGGGGCGGGCGGCACGTACGTCTACCGCTCCACCGGCTCGTCCACGACGCCGTTCCTGCGGGTGACGACCAGCCTGTACGTGGGCGAGGGAACGAAGTTCACCTCGCTCGCCTGACCCGTCACGTACGACTTCTCCCCACCCGCACAACCTTTCGACCCTCCCGTGAGTCCTGCGGGCGTGGCGAGGACGCCACGCCCGCATCTCTGGGGGAGGAACACCCTTTTGACGCACCACCGCACCGCCCGCGTACGGCTCGCCGCGGCCGTCGCCGCCGCGCTCGCCGTCACCGCCGGCGGCCTGTCGGCCGCCGTCCCCGCGACGGCCGCCCCCGCCACCGCCCCGTCCGCCGTCGCCGCCCCCTCCGGCGCCTCCGCCGTCGTGCCGTATCCGACCGGCCGGACCCAGCTCGTCGGGGCCGGGACCACCGGCTTCCTGACCTGGACCACGGACGACCAGGGCTGGGGCGCCCACTGGACGCGGTACTCCGACGGCACCCGTACGGAGCTGTGGCCCGGCAGCACCTGCTTCGTCACCGTGGCGCGGGCCTCCGACACCGTCGTCTGCGCCGACGAGTCCGGCCGGGTGACGCTCCGGGACATGACGACCGGCCAGGAAGACACCGTCTCGCTCCGGAGCCTCGGCGGCACCTACATCGGCGCCGTCGGCCGGACCGTTCTGGCCCGCGTGTCCCACGCGACCGGCGGCCACGACGTGCACCTGCTCGCGAACGGCGCCGACGGGCAGCCCACCGACCGGCGCGTGACCGGCCTGCCCGTCGACGCGCACGACGTACTGTTCGCGGCCGCCACCGCCGACACCGCCCTCCTCACGTACGTCACCGGTACGGGGACGAGCGCCCGGCTGCGCTGGGCCACCGTCGACCTCGCCACCGCCGCCGTCACGGAGACCGCGCCCCTCGCGGGCGACCCCACGCGGCGGGCCCTGATGGCCCTCACGGGCAAGCACGTCGCCTGGCTGGAGCCCGGCGCCGCCGCGGGCACGGCGACCGCGGTCGTCACCGAGCGGGGCGACGGCACGGGCACCCAGCGGATCACCGTGCCCGGCGCGGTCGACCACATCGGCCTGGTGGGCAGCTGGCTGACGTACGCCCAGTCCGGCGGGTACGACGAGCGGAACCCCTCCCCGTCGTACGCCGTGACCGCCCGCTACCTCGGCGACGGCACCACCCGGAAGCTCATGGACGACATGGGCTCCGCGGCCGTGGCGCCCGACGGCGCGCTGACGGTCCAGGGCGGCACCGTCGCCCGCGGCGAGGGCCTGTACCGGATCGCCCCCGGAGCCGACGGCGCCCCCGTCGCCACGCAGGTCGCCTCCTCCGGGATCTCCACCAGGGTGACGCTGCTCGGGCACAACGTCCCGGCGGTCCTCGACCTCGACCGCACCGGCGGCCGGTTCACCGTGGTCTGGCGCCTGAGCCGGTCCGAGGTGGACATGTCGGTCACCATCCGCAACACCCGTACGGGCGAGACCCTGACGGACGGCGTGTACCCGCTCAATGTCCCCGAGTACCACCCCCAGAACGCCCCCTACACCTGGCAGGGCCAGCTCAACTGGGGCGGCAGGCCCGACATGTACACCGGCGCCCAGCCCGGCCCGTACACCTGGGAGATCACGGCCAGGCCGATGAACGGCATCGGCCCCGAGCTGAAGCAGTCCGGCTCGTTCACCGTGACCCGCAAGCCCGGCGCGCACGACTACGACGGCGACGGCGCGCCCGACGTGTTCGAGCGGGACTCCGCGGGCCGCCTGTGGATCGACGACGCCTACCACCACCCGGACGAGTTCGTGGACCAGTTCGAGGTCAACCCCGGGCTGCTCGCGGGCACCGGATGGCAGATCTACGACCGGATCGAGTCCGTCGGGAACGTCGCGGGCTCGGCCGTGAGCGACGTCCTCGCCCGCGACACGGCGGGAGTGCTCTGGCTCTACCAGGGCACCGGATCCGCCAGGGCCCCGCTCGCCGGCCGCGTCCGCGTCGGCTCCGGCTGGAACGCGTACACCCGCCTCACCGGCGGCAGCGACCTCACCGGCGACGGCCGGTCCGACCTCGTCGCCACCGACCGGACCGGGAACCTCTGGCTCTACAAGGGCACCGGCTCCACCACCGCCCCCTTCGGCGCCCGCACGAGGATCGGCACCGGCTGGGGCGTCTACAACGAGCTGACCGCCGTCGGCAACATCGCGGGCGCGGCGGCAGGAGACCTCGTCGCCCGCGACGCGGCCGGCACCCTGTGGATGTACCTCGGCAAGGGTGACGGCACCTTCGCGCCCCGCGTGAGGATCGGCACCGGCTGGGGCGGTTACGACCACCTCCTCGGCATCGGCGACGCCAACCGCGACGGCCGCGCCGACCTCTTCGCCTCGGTGCGGGGCGGCCACGGCGAGGCCTTCCTCTACGAGGGCACGGGCTCGTGGAGCCGCCCGTTCGGCGCGCGGGCCACGGTCGGCTGGTACACGGTCAGGCAGGACCGGACGTACAACGCCCTGTCCTGACACCGAGCCCTCGGGGAATCCGGCGGCGGCCGGAACCCGCGTCATCTCGGTACAACCCTTTCGAGGGTTTGTGAGTCTCATCGGACGGTATGCGCGGATGTGCATGCCGTCCGATGATGCTCCGAGGAGACAGAACGTGGCTTCACGCACGGCACGGCGCCGGCTCTCCACCGCGATCACAGCAGTCCTCGCCGTCACGGCGGGTACGGCCCTGGCCGCCGCCCCCTCGGCGGGCGCCGCCCCGGCGCCCGTCGCCCCGGTGAGCGCCCCGGCCGGGGCGCAGGGCGTGGCGGACGCCCCGGACGTGGCGAAGTTGCCGGTCGGGGCGGAGATCACGAGCGCGGGGCCGGGCGGCTACCTCAGTCGCACCGAGCGGGACGAGGGCGAGGGCCTCGTCTCCTACGACTTCGTCTGGCACCGTCCGGACGGCACCTCCACCTTCGTCTCCAACGGCTGGGTCCACGGACCCGCGATGCCCAACGCCGCCGTGTCCGACATCGTGCCGGTCGCCGCCGACTACGACTACCGGGTGGTCCGGCTCCGCGACATGGCGAACGGCGGCGCGGAGACCGTCTTCGACCTGGGCAGGATGAGCTCCGCGACGGCGACGTACACGTACGTCGCCACGATCGGCTCGACGCTCCTCGTCCAGGTCGCGCCCGCGAGCGGCCCGAAGGAACTGCGTCTCCTCGCCCGCCCCGGCGACCCCGGCACCCGGATCACCGGACTGCCCGCCGGCCTCGACACCGTCGAGGGCGTCCGCGCCTCCGGCACCACCGCGGCCCTCGCGTACCGGACGAGCCAGGCCGACGGGAACAAGACCGGCCTCGTCACCGTCGATCTCGCCACGGCCGCCGCGGGCACCACCCGCCCGTCGAGCGTGCCGGGCTGGAGCCACGCCTTCGCGACCGACGGCACCCGTCTGGCCTGGTGGCAGGGGTACAACAGCTTCGTCGTCGCCGACCTGGCGGGAGGCGAGCCGAGGACCTTCACGGTCGCCCAGTCCTCCACCCCCCGCGTCGGCCTCGTCGGCGGCTGGGTCGTCTACGGCACGGCGACCCAGACCGGCGGCGGCTACGCCGGCGACCCGCTGCTGCCGCTCACCGCGCGCCCGATCGGCGGCGGCGAGCCGGTGAAGGTCCTCGACCGGATGTCGAGCCTCACGCAGGGCCCGGACGGCAGCCTGCTCGTCCGCGGGGGCACCGTCGAGCACGGCGAGGGCGTCTACCGGATCGCGCCCGGCGCCGACGGCCGCCCGGCGGCCACCCTCGTCTCCTCCACGGGCGAGGACACCGCCCTCACGTTCAGGAAGACGAGCCTCGGCCCCGTCGTCGACCTCGACCGGCAGAACAACCGGATCTACCTGACCTGGGAGCTCTCGCACGGGAACTACGCGTACGAGGTCACCTTCGTCCACAAGAAGACCAACCAGCGGTTCCGGTACACCATGACCGGGGGCTTCTCCACCTTCGGCTTCCTCTGGCGCGGGAACTTCTCCTACGCGGACGGCGACCCCGGCCGGAACGCCTACAACGGCGACTACCGCTGGGAGCTCACCGCCAAGCCGGCGAACGGCATCGGCCCGGACCTCCACGCGACCGGCGACTTCACCGTCGTCCGCACCCCCAAGGTCCACGACTTCGGCGACAACGGCTCGCCCGACCTCCTCGTCCGGGACGCGGCCGGCTACCTCCGCCGCCTGGACACGGTCTACGACGTGTGGAACCGCAAGGTCCTGCCCGTGGAATCCGCGTACCCCGTCAGCACCGGCTGGCACGGCTACCAGCAGATCGAGTCCGTCGGCGACGTGGCGGGCACGGGCGCGCCGGACGTCATCGGCCGCGACGCGAGCGGCGTGCTGTGGCTGCACCCCGGCACGGGCGACGACCGCACCGTCCTCGGCCCCCGGGTCAAGGTCGGCGGCGGCTGGGGCGCCTACAACAAGCTCGCGGGCGGCTCCGACCTCGACGGCGACGGCCGCACCGACCTCGTCGCGACCGACACCTCCGGCGGCCTGTGGTTCTACAAGGGCACCGGCAACACCGCCGCGCCCTTCGCCCCGCGCAAGAAGATCGGCACCGGCTGGGGCATCTACAACCAGCTCACCGCCACCGGAAACCTCGCCGGCGCGGCGGCCGGAGACCTCGTCGCCCGCGACACGGCCGGCGTTCTCTGGCTCTACCTCGGCAAGGGCGACGGCACCTTCGCACCGCGCGTGAGGATCGGCGGCGGCTGGAACCAGTACAGCCACCTCGTCGCCGTCGGCGACGCGACCATGGACGGCCGCAACGACCTGTACGTCTTCGGCCCGGACAACACGTCGTACGTGTACGGCGGCACGGGCAGCTGGAGCACGCCGTTCGCGACCCGCGTCCCGACCGACGCGCTCATCAACACGAGCGAGCGGTACACGCACGTGCTCTGACGGCGCGCCTCGTCCGTACAACCCTTCGGGTCCCTCGCGAGTCAGGTACGGGCACGGTGATGATCCACCGTGCCCGTACCTCCGAGGAGGATCCAGCCTTGAGCCCCGCACGCACGTCCCGGCTGCGTCTCACCGCGGCCGTCGCCGCCGTGCTCGCCGTCACCACCGCCGGAGGCCTGGCCGCCCCCGCGTCGGCCGCCCCCGCGACCTCCGTGGCCTCTGTCGCGCCCGCCGCCGTACAGCAGGACGCCCTCACCGTTCCCGCCGGCACGAGCGTCGTCTCCAGCGGGCCCACCGGCTTCCTGACGTTCCACCTGGAGGGCGAGCAGCGCGTCTACACCTGGACGCGGCACCACGACGGCTCCCGGACCCGGCTGCCCGGGGAGCGGTACGCGGCGAACGCCGGCACGGACACCGTCGTCCGGATCGTCGGCACCGTCCACACGTACCTCGACATGTCCGCGGCCACCGGCACCGGCACCGAGCTGGTCTCCTTCGACACCAGCACGCTCGGCAGCGGCACCGGCACCGCCCACCGGCTGCTCGCCGCCATGGGCACCACGCTCGTCACGTCCACGGTGGTCGACAACGCCCGCGTGGTGCACCTGATCACCAAGGAGCAGGGCGTCACGGTCGACCGCACGATCGCCGGCATACCGGCGGGCGCCGGCCACAGGGCGGTCGGGCACAGCGACCCGCACACCCTCGTCGTCCACTACAGCGTCCTCACGAACGGCGTGCGGACGAACCACGTCGCCGTCGTCGACGTCGCCACGGCCCGGGTCGTCGAGACGTACGACGCGGCCCAGACGTCCGACTGGTCCGCCTCCGACGTGTCCGCGACGCACGTGGCATGGATCGAATGGCCCACCGCGGACACCGCGACGCTCGCGACGGTCCGCCGGGGCACCACGGAGGTCACGCGCACCCCGCTGGGCCACTCCGTGCCCTTCATGACCGTCAAGATCGTCGGCGACTGGGTCGCCTACGCCAGGACGGGCGGCGGGACGGCCGCCTTCGCCGACCCCCTCTGGTCCTTCACGGCCCGTTCCCTCAGCGCCCCGGACCGCACGGTCACGCTCCTCGACGACGTCGCGAACGCCATCGGCGCCCCCGACGGCCAGGTGTACGCCACCGGCGGCACGGTCGAGCACGGCAAGGGCGTCTACCGCCTCGCCCCCGGCGCGGACGGCACGCCGACCGCCACGATGGTGGCGAACACGGGCGTGCCGACCGTCCTCGAGGTCAAGGACCTCGCGAGCGCCCCCGTCCCCACCTCCGTCGACTTCGCACGCGGCCAGGACGCCTCCCTGTTCTGGGAGTTCAGCAAGGCCACGGACTACAGCCTCGTGGTGACCCACAACGTGTCCGGCAGCCGCTGGACCCCCGAGCCCGTCCACCTGGACCGGCCCTCCGTCGGCGGAGCGACGTGGACCGGCATGCTCGACGACAGGACCTCCGCCCCGCTCGGCGACTACACCTGGCGACTGAAGGCCAAGCCGGCCAACGGCATCGGACCCGTGGTGGAGCGGACCGGCACGATCAAGGTCACCGCCAAGCCCGCGCCGCACGACTTCACCGACAGCGGCGCCCCCGACCTGCTCGTCCGCGACAGCGCGGGCCGGCTCCTCGCCTACGACGCCCGCCAGACCCTGTACGAGACCGGGGCGTGGGGCGTGCCCGCCGAACGCACCAGCGTCGTCATGGGCACCGGCTGGCAGATCTACGACCGCGTCACCGCCCCCGGCAACCTCGACGCCTCCCCGCACGCCGATGTGATCGCCCGGGACCGCAGCGGCGTCCTGTGGCTCCACTCGGGCACCGGCAAGGGCTTCGCCCCGCGCAAGCAGATCGGCACCGGCTGGGGCATCTACACCCTCCTGACGGGCGGCAGCGACCTCACCAACGACGGCCGGGCCGACCTCGTCGCCACCGACAGGGCGGGCGCGCTCTGGCTGTACCAGGGCACCGGCAACGCCAACGCCCCCTTCGCGGCCCGGAAGAAGATCGGCACCGGCTGGGGCATCTACAACCGCATCGCCGGCGCCGGCAACCTCGCGGGCGGTCCCGCCGGGGACCTCGTCGCCCGTGACGCGGCCGGTGTGCTGTGGCTCTACCTCGGCAAGGGCGACGGCACCTTCGCGCCCCGCGTGAAGATCGGCGCGGGCTGGGACCGCTACTCCGACATCGTCGGCGTCGGCGACACCAACCGCGACGGCCGCCCGGACCTCGTCGTCCAGGGCCTCGCGGGCGGCGCCCACGACACCCTCTCCGTCTACAAGGGCACGGGCGACTGGCGGGCCCCCTTCGCCACCCGCACCGCCGTCTACAACCCGGAGGAGCTGGGCACGGGGGCCGTCACCCTGTTCTGACACGTCAGCGGGACGGTCGCCCAGACCGTCTTGCCGACGGACCCGGCCTCCCGGTCCTTCACGCCCCACGCCGTGGCGAGGGCGGCGACGAGCAGCAGCCCGTAACCGCCCCCGTCCGGTTCCCGGACCGGCACGGGGCGGCGCTCACCCCGCGCGTCGGACAGCTCGACCCGTACGTGGTCCTCGCCGCGCTCCAACCGCACCTCGAAGTCCCGCCCGGGCACCCGTCCGTGCTGGACCGCGTTGGTGGAAAGTTCGGCGACCACCAGGGCGACGGCCTCGGCGGGGACGCCGGTGACGCCCCAGTCGCGGAGCTGCTGCACGGCGAGTAACCGGGCGAGACGTGCGCCCCGGCGCGTGGCGGAGAGCCGGAGCGCGAACTCACCGGTTGGGGTGGAGGTTTCGGATTTCATGCCCCTGATCCTGGCCCCCCGGCCGTACGCTGACCAGCAGCGACGCCACGACGCTGGGTAACTGTACGGGTACGCCAAGAAGGCGGTACGGATGTCGGGGAACGAGGACGAGCGGCCGGAACGGCCCTCGGAGGTGGACGGCACGGCGCACTTGTTCCGTGCGCTCGGGAAGATCATCAAGGTGCTGCGCAAGAACGCGGGCCTGAGCCAGGCCGAACTGGCGGACATCACGCATTGCAGCGAGGACCTGGTCTCCTCGATCGAGAGGGGGGTGCGGACCCCGCAGGCGGACTTCCTGCTGCGGGCGGACCCGGCGCTGGGGGCGGGGGGCGTGCTGGTCGCGGCGGTCGACGACGTACGGGAGGCGCTGACGCGGGCGCGGGTGCGGCACCCGGACTGGTTCCGGAACTTCGCGAAGGCGGAGGCGGAGGCGGTGGCGTTGCACTACTACGCCGTGCAGGCCGTGCCGGGAATCCTGCAGACGCCCGCTTACGCGGAGGCCGTCTTCCGCTATCGTCGCCCGCTCTACGACGAGGAGACGATCGAGAAGCGGTTGGCGGACCGGCTCGCCCGACAGGTGATCTTCGACAAGTGGCCCGCCCCGACGATGAGCTTCGTGGTCGAGGAGTCAGTGCTGCGCCGCCCACTGGGCGGCCGGGAAGCCTTCCGCGAGCAGCTGCGCCGCATCCTCGACGTCGCTCAACTGCGGACGGTCCACTTCCAGGTCATGCCGACCGACCGGGAAGAACACCCGGCGCTTGAAGGGGCGTTCACTCTGCTCACTCCGAAGGGGCGGAGGGAGGTCGCCTACATCGAGAGCTACCGGCACGCACGCCTGATCACCGACCCGGAAGAGGTGCGCATGTACACCGAGCGCTATGGGATCATCCGGGCGCAGGCACTCACGCCCCGCGAGTCCCTGGAGTTGATCGAGAAGATGCTGGGAGAGCTATGAGCACCACCGATCTGGCCTGGTTCAAGAGCAGCTACAGCGGCGGCGAGGGCGGCGAGTGCATCGAAGTCGCCTACCACTGGCGCAAGTCCAGCTACAGCGACGGCGAGGGCGGCAACTGCGTCGAGGTCGCCGCCCACCCCACCACCGTGCACGTACGGGACTCCAAGAACCCCGACGGGCCCCAGCTCGCGGTCTCCCCCGCGTCGTGGGCCGCGTTCGTGGACGTAGCATCCCGGGCGTGACCTCAGCGAACTTCGTACTCTTCGACGTCGACGGAACCCTGATGGACGCCGTCGCAAACCAGCGGCGCGTCTGGCACGAGTGGGCCGCGCGGCACGGGCTCGACGGGGACGAGGTGTACGCCGTCGCGTTGCGCACGCGGCCCGTGGAGACGTTCGCGGCGGTCCTGCCGGGGGCGGACCCGGACGAGTGCCTCGCCCTGCTGCACGCGCTGGAGGACGAGGACGTCCGTACGGGGACGTACGCGGCGTTCGCGGGGGCGGCCGAGCTGCTCGGGGCGCTGCCGGAGGGCCGCTGGGCGCTGGTGACGTCGAACTACGAGCACCGGGTGCGGGGGCGGTTCGAGCGGACCGGGCTTCCGTTGCCGGGGCTGGTGATCGACGCGGCCTCGGTGGCGGAGGGGAAGCCGTCCCCGGTCCCCTACCTCACCGCCGCCGAGAAGCTGGGCGCGGACCCGGCGGACTGTCTGGTCGTCGAGGACGCGCCGTCCGGGGTCCGCTCGGGTCTGGACGCGGGGATGACGGTCTGGTCGGTGAACGGGCCCGGGCCCGTGGGCGCCCACCGGCACTTCGGGTCCCTGGCGGAGGCGGTCCCGGAGATCCTGGCGCTGGTGGGGCGGGGGTAGGTCCTCGGGCGCGTCGCGCCGGTGTGCTTCTGGTGCGGCCGCCCCGGCCTTTCCGTGCCCGGGGCCGGTGGCGGCCCGCCGCGCTGACGTGGACCGGGAACGGTGGGCCGTACAACCTTGTACCTCCTTCGCCGGTCTCCCCTCCTGTGGCGCCGCCCCGAGCGTCCCGCTTCCACCTGGGGAGGAATACCCGTGGCTCACCTACGGATCGGGCTGGCCGCCGCCGTGGCCACCGTTCTCGCGCTCACCGCCGCCGTGCCCGCGAGCGCCGTCGCGGCCGCGCCGGGGGCCGTCGCCGCCGACCAGCAGCAGGCCCCGCTCACGTACCCGCAGAAGAGCGACATCGTCAGCGCCGGGGCGACCGGCTTCCTCACCAAGGGCGAGAAGCTCCTGTGGACCCGCTTCGCCGACGGTGCCGTCGTCGAGCTGCCGGGCACCCCGGTGGGCGACAGCCACTCGGACACCGTCACCGTGCAGACCGCCCGGAACGTCTTCCAGGTGTACGACATGGCCGCCGGTGGCGAGCCCGTCACCATCGACTGGTCCTCCCGCCCCGGCGACTACGAGCCGCAGGCGGTCCACGGGTCCACGACCGCCTTCTGGTACCTCGGGCAGGTCGTCCTGGCCTCCGTGGAGAACGGCAAGGTCACGGAGCGGAAGGTGGGGGGCTCCTACGAGTCGATGTCCATCGTCTCCCTGCGCGCCGGCGAGGTCCTCGTGACCCACCGCCTCCCGTACGACGCCACGTCCACGACGAAGCTCGACGTCCTGGACACCGCGACGGGCGCCGTGAAGGAGTCGTTCACGATCGGCTCCCGGACGGGCGAGTACGTCGCCGCGTCCGACACCGCGCTCGCCTGGCCGAAGTACGGCAGCCTCCTCGTCCGGAACCGGGCCACGGGCGCGGTCACCACGAGGGAGAGCTCGACGTCGAGGTGGGCGCAGGTCGAGTTCCTCGGCGACTGGGTGCTGACCGGCGAGGGCCACGGCCTCACCGAGTCGTACGACCCGGAGTGGGTGGCGCTGATCGCCCGGACCACGGAGGAGAACCCGACGACGGTCCGGCTCCTCGACCACCTGGTGTCCTGGGCGGTCGCGCCGGACGGTTCCGTCCTGGCGCGCGGCGGTTCGCAGGCGCACGGCGAGGGGCTGTACCGGATCGCGCTCGGCGCCGACGGCCGGCCGGCCGCCACGTTCCTCGCGGGCAGCGGGGAGAGCGCGGGTCTCGGGCAGCTCGTGCACACGGGGACGGCCATGGCCGCACCCCGGGACGGCATCACCGGGGCCCGCTTCTCCTGGGAGGGGCTGACCCGGCGGAACGTGAAGCTGGACTTCGAGTTGCGTCACGTCGCCACCGGCAAGTCGACGCGCCAGACGTGGGGCGGTGTCCGCCCGGACATGGTCCTCATCAACGACTGGCACGGCCTGCTCTACCGGTCGGCCGCGCCCAGCGGTGCGTACACCTGGAAGGCCACCGTCACGCCGCTCAACGGTGTCGGCGAGCCCCTGCACTCCTCGGGGTCGCTGTCGGTGTCGTACCGGCCCCCGCTGCACGACTTCACCTCGAACGGGTCGGCGGACGTCCTCGCCCGTGACACGGCGGGCCGGCTGTGGCTGCAGGACAGCTACTACCACGGCAAGTTGCACCCGGGTCAGCGGACACTGGTGGGCACGGGCTGGCAGGTGTACGACCGCATCGAGGCGGTCGGGAACATCGGCGGTTCCGACCAGCCCGACCTGGTCGCCCGTGACCGCGCCGGTGTCCTCTGGCGGTACGAGGGCAAGGGGGACGGCACGTTCGCGCCGCGGGGGAAGGTCGGCGGCGGCTGGAACGCGTACGACAGGATCACGGGCGGCAGCGACCTGAACGGGGACGGCAGGGCCGACCTCGTCGCCACGGACCGGCAGGGCGGCCTGTGGCTGTACCCCGGCACCGGTGACCTCGCCGCCCCGTACGCGCCGCGCAAGAAGATCGGCACCAGCTGGGGCGTCTACAACCTGATCACCGCGACCGGCGACATCGCCGGGGGCGAGGGGGGCGACCTCGTCGCCCGCGACCGGAGCGGCGTGCTCTGGCTGTACCTGGGCAAGGGCGACGGCACCTTCGCGTCCCGCGTGAAGGTCGGCCGCAACTGGAACATCTACACCGACCTGGTCAGCGTCGGGCAGGCCGACAGGCACACGTGGCAGGACGTGGTCGCCGTGGGTCCCGAGGGTGCGCTCCTCCACAACGGCGACGGGCGCTGGGACCGGCCCTTCAAGCCGCGCGAGAGCACCGGGCTATTCACCGACGGTGTCGGGATGTACGACGCTTTCGCCTGATTTCGCTCAACTCCCGCCGGGCCCCCTTCACTTGATCTGCGATTCAGATCGGGAGGGGGCTCGGCTACTCTGTGCCCCATGCAGGGGGAATTGGAAAGCAGCTCTAGTTTGGCCGGCAGTGGTGCCCTGCCGCTGGAGGCGGGGGACCCCCGGCGCATCGGCGCGTTCCGGCTGCTCGGCGTGCTCGGCTCCGGCGGCATGGGGCGGGTCTATCTCGGCGCCGTTCCGGGGAAGTTCGCCGCCGTGAAGCGGGTGCTGCCCGTGCTCGCGGAAGACCCCGACTTCCTGAGCCACTTCGGGCACGAGCTGGACAACCTGGCCCGGCTGCCCGGCGGGGCCGGCACGAAGCTCCTCGCGAGCGACCGGACGGCGAAGCCGCCGTGGTTCGCGACGGAGTACATTTCGGGCGTCACCCTCAACGACGCCGTCCGGCTGGGCGGCGGGGCGCTGCCGCCCGGGGCGCTGTGGCGGCTGCTGCGGGAGGGGGCGGCCGGGCTGCGGGCCGTGCACGCGGCGGACATGGTGCACCGCGACCTCAAGCCGTCCAACGTCATGCTGACCGCCGACGGTCTCTCCCTCATCGACTTCGGCGTGGCGCGGGCCGCCGACCAGTCGCGGCTGACCAAGACCGGCATGGTCATCGGCACGCCCGCCTACATGGCGCCCGAGCAGGCCGTGGCCGAGCGGCGGCTGACGGGCGCGGCGGACGTCTTCGCGCTCGGCAGTCTGGTGCTGTACGCGGCGAACGGGCGGCCCCCGTTCGGCGACGGCTCCGGGCCGGGCCTGCTCTACCGGATCGTGCACGGCGAGCCGGACTTCGGGACGCTCGGCGCGACCGCGCCGGAGCTGGCGGCGCTCGTCCGCACCTGTTTCGCGAAGGACCCGGAGGAGCGGCCGACCGCCGCCGAGCTGGTCGAGCGCGCGGAAGAGGCCGCGGCGGCGGCCGGTGCTTCGGTGGCGGGCGGCGCGGGGGCCGGGGGCGAGAGGGCCCGGGGCGCGTTCTGGCCCGCTCCGGTCGCCGCGCGGATCGCAGAGCGGGCGGCCTTCGGGGCCGGGGCGCCGACGGCCGAGCACCTGGCGGAGCTGGAGGCCGCGGAGCCGTCGGAGGACGTCGCGACGGCGTCCCTGACCCCGCGGCGGCCTGCGGGTCCCGCGACCGCCGGGTCGGACGTGCCCTCGGTGACGGGGGCGGGCGTGGGCGCGCCGCGGCGGGAGCGGCGGCGCAACCGCTTCGTGATGCTCGCCGTGCCGGTCGTCGTGGCGACCGGCACGACGCTGACCGTGGCCCTCGGGCCGTACGAGATCGGCCGCGACAGCGCGGGCGACCGGCCGTCGACGGCGTCGCCGTCGGTGGCCGTGTCGCAGCCGGCACCGGGGGTTCGGGTCCCCGGTGGGTCGCGGTCCCCGTCGGCGACGACGCCGGGGGTCACGGGCCCCTCGTCGCAGCCGCCGGGCAGCAGGCCGCCGGGGCCGGGCACGGCCGTTCCTCCTCCGCCACCGCCCGCCGACGGGGGTGTGGGCGGCGGCGGGGGAGGCACCGTGCCCGGCACCGGCACCGGCACCGATGCGGGCTCCGGGCCGGCCTCCGGGTCCGGGTCGGGGTCCGCGTCGGGGTCGGCATCCGGCTCCGGCTCCGGGTCCGGGGGGACGAGCGCGCAGCCCACGACCCGGCCGCCGCGGACCACGCAGGCACCTCCGCCGCCCCCGCCGTCCGGTGGGTCGCCCTCGGGGACGTACTCCCTGGAGAACGGGTCGAGCGGCAACTGCCTGGCCGAGTACAACGCGGGCTTCGGGGACGTCGTCACGGCGGTCGCGTGCGGCTCGAAGGGCAGCGGCACCACCACCTACGGGTTCGCCTGGACGTACGCGCCCGGCGCGAACGGCACCTTCCGGCTCGTCAACAAGCGGTCCGGCCGCTGTCTGCAGCCCGGCGGGAACACGGCGGTCACGACCGGGTCCTGCAACGGGGCGGGCGCGCAGACCTGGACGGTGCACGCGTCCTCGTCCTCCGGCCGCGTCTTCCGGAACGCGAGTGACGGCAGGTGTCTGACGGCCGGGTCCTTCGCCATGACGTACACCTGCGGTGCGGGCGCCTCCCAGCTGTGGCGGAACATCTCACCCCTGTGACCGCGCGGACGCGGGAGGGCGCGGGCGGCGTGACCGATTCGCAACCGAAACCCCTCTTGACCGAGACCCACAGCGTGTACACGTCATTACGCTCAGCATTCATGGTCACCACCCCCCTCGCACCGCCTCCACACACCGTCCACCCCGTGTACGTCATCGGCGCCGGCCCCGGCGGACTCGCCGTCGCCGCCGCCCTGGGCGCCCGGGGCGTGCGGGCGGTCGTCCTGGAGAAGTCCGACGCCGTCGGCGCCTCCTGGCGCGCCCACTACGACCGGCTGCGGCTGCACACCACCCGGCGGCTCTCCGCCCTCCCCGGCCTGCGGATGCCCCGCTCGTTCGGGCGCTGGGTCGCCCGCGCCGACGTGGTCCGCTACCTGGAGACGTACGCGGAGAAGCACGAGCTGGAGATCGTGACGGGCGTCGAGGTCACCCGGATCGAACGCGCCGGGTCCGAGTGGGTCCTGCACGCGACGGGCGGGCGGCGACTCACCGGCCGGGCCGTGGTCGTGGCCACCGGCTACAACCACACCCCGCACGTGCCCGACTGGCCGGGCCTCGCGTCGTACGAGGGCGAGCTCGACCACGCCCGCGCCTACCGCAACCCCGGGCCCTACGCGGGCAAGGACGTGCTCGTCGTGGGCGTCGGCAACACCGGGGCCGAGATAGCCGCCGACCTCGCGGAGGGCGGCGCGGGGCGGGTGCGGCTCGCGGTCAGGACCGTGCCGCACATCGTGCGGCGGACGACGCTCGGCTGGCCCGCGCAGCGCTCGGGCATCCTGATCCGGCGGCTGCCCGCGGCCCTCGTCGACCGGCTGGGCGCGCTGCTCGCCCGGTTCGGGACGCCGGACCTCTCCCCCTACGGGCTGCCCCGGCCGGACACCGGCCTCGCCACGCGCCAGCGGGAGGGCGCGGTCCCGGTCCAGGACGTGGGCCTGATCGCCGCCCTGCGGGCCGGGAAGGTCGAGGTGGTCGCCGCCGTGGAGTCGCTCGACGGGGCCGAGGTGGTCCTCGCGGACGGGAGCCGGATCACCCCGGACGCGGTGATCGCGGCGACCGGCTACCGGCGCGGCCTCGAACCGCTCCTGGGCCACCTGGGGGTGCTCGACGGGTCCGGACGCCCCTCCGTGCGCGGGGCGCGCTGCCCGCGCGAGGCGCCGGGGCTCTACTTCACCGGCTTCACCAACCCGATCAGCGGCATGCTGCGGGAACTGGCGTGCGACGCGGAGAAGATCGCGCGCCGGATCGCCCGGACGGCGAAGTCCTGAACCGGGGGGCGGACGCCGAACCCGTCGGGGGCCAGGGGCGGTAGCGGAGGGTGTCGTACCGGGGCCCTAGGGTGTGCCGTGCATATGCCGCACACTGCTCCGGGGGGGACCGGAAACATGCCGAACTCCGCGCGCTCGCGCACAAGATCCCGAAGATCCAGCAGCTCGCTTCTGCTGGTTCCGGCCCTGCTGACGGCCCTGGTGGCGCCGCTGCTCCCGACGGGGACGGCGGCGGCGACGCCCGTGCCGTCCGCGCCGCCCGCGAGCGCGGCCCCGGAGCCCGAGCCCGAGCCGACGACGCCGACGCCCACGCCCACGCCCGACCCGACGCCGGAGCCCTCGTCGTCGGCCACCGCACCGACGGTCGAACCGTCCCGCGAGCCGACCCCCGAGCCTCCCCCCGAGCCGACGACGACCGTCGAGCCGTCCGCCGACCCGACACCGGAGCCGTCCGCCACGGCCGACCCGTGTCCCGCGCTGCCGCTCGCGCCGCTCGGCGACCCCGGGGACGCCATCGCCCGCGTCACCCTCGAACCGGGTGCCGCCGCCTGCTTCGCGGTCGTCGTGGAGAAGCCGGGCGTGCACCTTCTGGCCCGCCAGGCGTCCGCCTCCGTGACGGCCGCGCTCTACGACGGCGAGACGCCGGTCGAGTGCGCCGGGCGCACCCACGGCAACGCATGGTGCCGCCCGAGCCGCGCCGGCACGTTCACCCTGCGCGTCGTCAACACCGCCACGACGCGGACGACATCGGCGTTCGCGGTCGTCCCGCTCGCGCCCTCCGCGGCCTGCGGCAGCCCGGTGAGCACGCGCTACGACGCGGAGCCCGTCACGGCCACGGCGGTGAACCGTTTCGCCGTCCTCTGCCAGAACGTCACCGCGCTGCCGGGCGAGCGGATCACCGTCGACAACAGGACGGAGAACAGCCGTCCGACGTACTCCTGGATCACCGACGAGACCGGGGAGCAGATCTGTCCCGACTCCGCCCCTGACGGGGAGCCGGGCTGCGTCCTCCCGGGCCAGGGCCAGTACCGCGTGCTGACGACGGTGTCGTCCGACGACGCGCACTATCCCGTCACGTACACGCAGCGGATCCGGCGGCTCTCCGATCCCGCGGGCTGCGCCCCGCTGTCGGTGCATCCCTTCGGCGCGGCACCCACCGCCTCCTCCGGCACGGGGTGCGTGACCTTCACGCCCACCGCCACGGCCCCGCACGACGTGCGCTTCGTCGCCCATTCCCGGGCGTCGCGGGCCACCGTGTACGCCGCCGACGGACGTACGGCGTGCCAGGCGTGGGCGGAGGAGTGCGTCCTCGCCGCGGGGACGCGGTACACCGTGGTCACGGACCACCCGGTCGTGATCCTCGACCGGTCCTCCGGCGCGGGGTGCGCCACCGCCGCGGTCGGCGGGAACACGACCGCCACGTTCGACGTGGTGGGCGAGGTCGACTGCCTGACGCTGCCGCTGCCCGCCGGCGCCCAGGTGGCCGCCCTGCGGACGTACGGCTCCCCGGCGCCGTCCCCCGAGGTGACGGTGGTCGACGCGGCGGGCAGGGACGTCTGCCGGCCGGACGGCGTGGAGGCGGGGGTGTGCAGGCTGAGGGGCACCGGCCCGCACCGCGCGCTGGTCACCATGAACGGCACGCTCATCGGGTCCCCGACCATGACGGGCACCTATCACCTCGCGTTCCATCGCACGGACGGCGTGAGCTCCTGCCCGGTCCTCCCGGCGGGCGACTTCACGGCCGAGAGCCCGCGGGCCCGGGTCACGGTCGGGGAGGGGGGCTTCGCCCAGTGCCTGTCCGTCCCCGCCGCCGACCACACCGCGAGCGAGCTGTTCCAGTTCGGGCCGTCGCACTGGTCCGGAGAGCTTTCGGTCTTCGACGCGACCGGGACCCGGGTCTGCTATCTGAGCGACGGGGGCTGGACGCCGTGCGCGCTCACCCCGGGGCTCGCGCACACGGTCCTCCTCCACGGCACCCTGTGGGGCACCACCCGCACCGTGTCCCGCCACGACCTCACCGCCGGGGCGCGCGGCTGCGCGACGGCCCCGGCCGGGGCCGTCGGCGGCCCGTACACCGGCGTCACCATGCCGGCGCCCGGCAGCCTGCGGTGCCTCCGGGTGACGACGGCCGACGCGAGGGACACGCTGCACCTCGGCATCCACGACCCGGAGCGGAACGCGCGGTTCACCGCGTACGACGCGCGGGGGGCGTACGTCTGCGACTCGTACGACAGGGGCTGCGCCGTCACCGGCTCCGCCGCCTACCAGGTGGTCCTCTGGACGGGCGGGGCCACGGCGCCCACCGTCGGGTTCGACGCCCTGCGGATCGGCACGGCGGCCGGACCGGCGCCCGAGTGCGTCAGGGTCCCGAACGTCACCTACGGGTTCGGGCCGCTGGTCGGCACCCTCAGCGCGCAGCGGACCGCGATGTGCGCGGTGCTGCCCACCGCCTCGGGCGACGACTTCGACCTGACCTTCGCTCCCGCCGACTCCTTCGAACAGGTGCCGTTCCCGCGGCTGTACGGCGGAGGGGGCACGGACAGCTCCTGCCGGGGGTGGTACACGGATCAGGGCCTGAAGTACACCTGCTCCGTCCCCGACTCCTCCTCGC
The DNA here is from genome assembly GCF_053589515.1 of Streptomyces sp. NPDC003327. Lineage (NCBI taxonomy): Bacteria > Bacillati > Actinomycetota > Actinomycetes > Kitasatosporales > Streptomycetaceae > Streptomyces > Streptomyces sp. NPDC003327. The sequence goes on from NZ_JBSFSA010000003.1 coordinate 57,818, forward strand.
GGCAGTCGCGGCCGTCGACGCTCCTCATCGGCCTTCCGGAGCGGCCCGCGCAGACGTCCACGGCCGTGCGCGCCACGGCCGTGTGCACCGTGTCCTTCTCCTACTGCGGCGTCGAGACGCGGAGCATCGGCGCGGTGAGCCCGACCACGGGCGGCGCGGGGAGGATCACCCTCACGCTCACCGGCACGGCCCTGCACGAGAGCCACCAGGTGGCGGTGCTGGGCGCGGACGGCCGGACCTGGCTGCGGTCCACGACCGTGTCCGTCGCCGCCGACCGGCGGAGCATGACGGTCGCCCTCGACCTGACGGGCGTGCGCCCCGGCTCGTACGGGCTGAGCGTGTTCGCGTCCGGCTCCACGTACGCGCGCGGCTCGTTCACCGTCGTCGCCCCGCTCCGCTCCACCGCCGCCCCCGCCGTCTCCGGCACAGCGGCCGTCGGGGGCACCGTCACGGCGAAGGCCGGGACCTGGTCGCTGCCCGTGGACGGGTACGCGTACCAGTGGCGGGCGAACGGCGTCGCGATCGCGGGGGCCACCGCGGCCGCGTACGCGGTTCCGGCCGCCCTCCAGGGCAAGCAGCTGTCGGTGGCCGTGACCGCGCGCAAGGCGGGACACCCGGTGGTCACCGCGGTGAGCGGCGGCGTGGTCGTGAAGGGCGTCGCGCCCAGGCCGACCTCGGTGCCGTACGTCTCCGGCACCGTGCGGGTCGGGAGCAAGGTGGCGGCGGTCGTCGGGAACTGGTCGCCGGCGCCGACCTCGTACGCCTACCAGTGGCGGGCCAACGGTGTGGCGATCGCGGGGGCGACGGCGTCCACGTACGTGCCGGTCGCGTCCGTCCTCGGCAAGAAGCTCACCGTGACGGTGACGGCCCACCGGACCGGGCACCTGAGCGGCGCGTACACCTCGGCGGGGCCCACGGTCGCGTACGGGATCGCGCCCAGGGCGACCTCGGCGCCGTACGTGACGGGCACGGTCCGGGTCGGGCGGACGCTGACCGTGAACCGGGGCGCGTGGACGCCGGCGCCGACCGGCTACGGGTACCAGTGGTACGGCAACGGGCGGGCTGTCAGCGGTGCGACGAAGTCCTGGTTCACGCCGACGACGGCGCAGCGCGGGGCGAAGCTCACCGTGAAGGTGACGGCCTACCGGACCGGGCACTACGCGGGTGCCGCGTGGACCCGGTCGACGGTGGCGGTCGCGGGCTGAGCGGCCCGGGCGCCGCGTGAGCCCCCGGGAGGCCGAGTCCTCCCGGGGGCTTCGCGTTGCCGTACGGGCGGAGACACGGCCTCCCGCCTCGCGGGCGTCCCGGCCCGGAGCGGCCGTGCGATCAGCGGAGTCCTTCCGGGCGGCGGATGACGAGGGCCATCAGGGCGGCCGCCGCGCACAGCGCGCCCGCGGCGTACCAGACCACGTCGTACGAGCCGAAGACGTCCCGCGCCACTCCGCCCGCGAAGGCGACGACCGCCGCGCCCACCTGGTGGGAGGCGAGGACCCAGCCGAAGACGATCGCCGCGTCCTCGCCGTAGTGCTCGCGGCAGAGCGCGATCGTCGGCGGCACCGTGGCCACCCAGTCGAGGCCGTAGAAGACGATGAAGAACAGCATCGGCGGGTGGACCGAGGGCGCGAGGAGCATCGGCAGGAAGAGGAGCGAGACGCCGCGCAGCGCGTAGTAGACGGCGAGGAGCCGGCGCGCGGAGAAGCGGTCGGTGAACCAGCCGGAGGCGATGGTGCCGACGACGTCGAAGACGCCGATGACCGCGAGCAGTCCGGCCGCCGCGGTGACCGGCATGCCGTGGTCGTGGGCGGCGGGCACGAAGTGCGTCTTGACGAGGCCGTTGGTGGAGGCGCCGCAGATCGCGAAGGTCCCGGCGAGCAGCCAGAAGGGTCCGGTGCGGGCCGCCTTGAGGAGGACGGTGACGGCGCGGCGCGCGGCGCCCGTGGCGGGCGCGGGCTTCGGCGTCCACTCCCCGCCGTACGGGGTGGTCCGTACGTCCGCGGGGTGGTCGCGCAGCAGCAGCCAGACGAACGGGACGACGGCGAGCGCGGCGAGGGCGACGGTCACGGCGGCGGGCCGCCACCCGTGGTGTTCGACCAGCCAGGAGAGCAGCGGCAGGAAGACCAGCTGCCCGGAGGCCCCGGCGGCGGTGAGGATGCCGGTGACGAGGCCGCGGCGGGCGGAGAACCAGCGCTGGGTGACGGTCGCGGCGAAGGCGAGCGCCATGGAGCCGCTGCCGAGGCCGACGAGGACGCCCCAGTAGAGGACGAGCTGCCAGGCGGCCGTCATCCAGACGGTGAGGAGCGAGCCGAGCGCGATGACGGACAGGGCGACGGCGACGACCTTCCGGATGCCGAAGCGGTCCATGAGGGCGGCGGCGAAGGGGGCGGTGAGGCCGTAGAGCGCGAGGTTGACCGAGACGGCGAAGCCGATCGTGCCGCGCGACCAGGTGAACTCCTCGTGCAGCGGCTCGATCAGCAGGCCCGGGAGGGAGGCGAAGGCGGCCGCGCCGATGATCGTGACGAAGGTGACCGCCGCGACGAACCAGGCGCGGTGGACGCGGTGGACGCGCGGGGGCGGCGGTCCGGCGGGGGTGCGGGCGGCGGGGCTCTCGGTTGTCTGGGCCATGCCACCGAGCATCCCGTCGCCGCACCCCGCCCACCATTGGCCCGACTGACAGCTTTCGAACGGATCGGGACACGGGCGGGTCCGTCAGGCGGCCCTGGGCAGGTTCCTGACGGGGCGGGCGAGCAGCAGCGCCGCGACGACGAGGACCGCGATGCCCGCGCCGGCCAGCAGCACCTCCTCCGTGCCGAGGGCCGCCGCCACCGGTCCCGACAGGGCCCGGCCCACGCCCATCATCAGCAGCGATCCGGCCACGTCGTAGGCGTGCATCCGGTTCAGGGCCTCCTGCGGCACGTGCGTCTGGACGGCCGTCGACCACATCACCAGCCAGTACGCGAAGGCCGCCCCGGCGACGAACTGGCCCGCGCCGAGCAGGACCACCGGCGCGCCCAGGCCGAGCAGGGCGAGGTTCACGGGGAGGCCGAGGAGGGCGACGGCGCCGGAGGCGAGCGGCCGGGTCGGGCGCAGCCGCAGGGCGAGGAGCCCGCCGACTGCGCTGCCCGCTCCGTTGACGGCCATCAGCGCGCCGTACGCGGCGGAGCCGTGGTCCCCGGTGACCAGGCCTGCGGTGAGCGGCACCATGGGCCCGGCGACCGTCAGGCCGTACACGGTCCAGATGGAGATGACGCCCCACAGCCAGCTGCGGGCGCGGAACTCCCGCCAGCCGCCGAGGATTTCGGCGCCGAGGGAGCCCCGGCGCGCGGTGTCGGAGGGGACGGGCGCGATCCGCATGAGGGTGAGGCAGAGGGCACTGACGGCGAAGGTGACCCCGTACACGCCGAAGGCGGCGCCCGCGCTCCACAGCGCGACGAGGAGGCCCGCCGCGGCCGGGCCGGCCATGGTCGTCAGGGCCTCGACGACCCGGAGGACCGCGTTGGCGCGCTGTACGTCGGGGGCGATGCGCGGGACGGTGGAGGCGACGCCGGGCTGGAAGAGGGCGGCGCCGACCCCGCTGAGCACGGAGAGGGCGTAGACGGCCCAGAGCGGCGGGGTGCCGAGGGCGAAGGAGACGGCGAGGACGGCGGCGCCGGGCAGGCGCAGGAGGTCGGCGAGGATCATCATGCGGCGGGCGGTGAAGCGGTCGGCGAGGACGCCGCCGAAGAGGACGAAGACGGCGAAGGCGGCGGTCCAGCCGCCGAGGGCGTAGCCGACGGAGGAACCGGGGTGGCCGGCCCCGAGGAGGCCCGCGGCGAAGGCCACGGGGACCATGCCCTCGCCGAGGACGGCGACGGCCCGGGCGACGAAGAACAGCCGGAAGTCCCTGTTCCACAAGGCGGTCGGGAGGGCCGGCGGGGCCGGTGCGGGGACCCTTGGGGCCGGCAGGGAGGCCGGTGGCCGGGCCGGTGCGGGAATCCGCGGGGCGGCCGCGGACTTGTACGTGCTGTCCTTGTACGTGTCGTCGTGCGCGTTGTCCGTCACGGACAGCGAGTCCTACCAGCCAAGAGGTCTGGACCACCACCCGTTTTCCGGAGGGAGCACCGCCCGTGCAGCAGCCGCCGCATCGCGTCGCCGTCCTGGCCCTGCCCGGCCTCCTCCCCTTCGAGCTGGGCATCCCGCACCGCATCTTCGGGCGCGCCAAGGACGCCGGGGGCCGCCCGCTGTACGAGATCGTGACGTGCGCCCCGGCCGTCGGCCCGGTGCGGACGGACGCCGACTTCGCGATCCACGTCGAGCACGGCCCGGAGGCCCTCGCCACCGCCGACACGGTCGTCGTGCCCGCCTCCTACGAACTGGGCCCGGTGCACGAGGAGGGCAGGCTCACCGACGAACTGGCCGCCGCCCTCGCTCACATCCGGCCCGGCACCCGGCTCGTCGCGATCTGCACGGGCGGATACGTCCTGGCCGCCGCCGGGTACCTCGACGGGCGCCCGGCGACCACCCACTGGGCCTCCGCCGAGCACTTCCAGCGCCTCTTCCCGACCGTACGGGTCGACGCCGACGTCCTGTTCGTCGACGACGGCGACGTCCTGACGTCGGCGGGGGTGGCCGCCGGGATCGACCTGTGCCTGCACATCGTGCGCCGCGACCACGGCACGGCCGTCGCCAACGACGTCGCCCGCAGGACCGTCGTACCGCCGCACCGGGACGGCGGGCAGGCGCAGTACATCGCCCGCCCGCTGCCCGAGGCCGGCACCCACACGACGACCGGGGCCCGCGCGTGGGCGCTCGCCAGGCTCCACGAGCCGATCCAGCTGCGGGACCTGGCCGAGAAGGAGGCGATGAGCGTACGGACGTTCACCCGCCGGTTCCGCGACGAGGTCGGCATCAGCCCCGGCCAGTGGCTCACCCAGCAGCGCGTGGAGCGGGCCCGGCACCTCCTGGAGTCCACCGACCTGCCGGTCGACCGGGTCGCGCGGGACGCCGGGTTCGGCACGGCCCAGTCGCTGCGGGTGCACCTGATGAGCGCGATCGGGGTGACGCCGACCGCCTACCGGCGCACGTTCCGCACGGGGGCCGACGCGTCCCCCTGAGGAACGCCCTCGTCCCGGACCGCCCGCTCCGGGACCGCCTCCCCGTCCGAAACCCCCTGCCGCTCCGTACGCAGACGGCGGGTCAGCCGGCGCTCGCCGACGGCGCCGGTCACCGCGAGCAGGACCGTGAGCCCCACCCCGTACAGGATCGCCGTCGACGGGGCGACGACCTTGAGCAGTCCGCCGGCGAGGGTGCCGCTCGCCGCGTAACCCGCGCCGACGGCCGCGTACATGACCGAGTACCCCGCGGCGAGCGCCCCCGGCGGCAGCAGTTCGCGCAGCGCCAGGTTCCGGCTGAGGCTCCCGGGCGCCTGGAGGAGCCCGGCGGCCACCAGCGCCACCGCGATGGCCCACGTCCAGGGCAGCAGCGCCACCAGGGCGACGCCCCCGGCCACCCCGAGGACCATGACGAGGGACTGGACGGCGAGCGGCCCGGGCCAGCGGCTCCGCAGGCCGTAGAGGAAGGCGCCGACCGCCGAGCCGATCGAGAACCCGGCGAGCAGCGGGCCCGCCCAGCCGAGGCCGATGCCGCGCTGTTCGAGGAGGGCGGGCAGGATCAGCTCGGCGAGCGCGAGCAGCGTGAGGCCCGCGGCCCCGAGGACGTACACCGGCCAGGCCCGCAGCAGGGCCCGCCGCGCCGACGCGCCCTTCTCCTGCGGCCCGCTCGTCCAGCCGGCCGGCAGCAGCCACAGCCCGGCGACGGCGAGGGCGCCCAGGCAGCCCTGGAGCAGCAGCGGCAGGGCGGGGTCGACGCCGAGGGCGAGGCCCGTGGTGAGCGCGGGGGCGGCCGCCCAGATGCCGAAGACGAGGATCGTCTCCATGCTCATCGCCTGGGTGACGGCCCGTTCGGGGACGAGGCTGGTGAGCATCGCCCGCAGGCCGCCGGGGACGGCGGCCGGTCCCGCGCCCGCGCACAGGGCGAGCGCGGTGAGGAGGACCGGGTGCGCGCCGGGGAGGAGCCCGAGGGCCGTGAACGCGGCGGCGCCGACGGCGAGTCCGGCGACGAACTGCGGCCGGGCGCGTTCGGCGTTCAGGCGCAGGCCGATGATGGGGGCGGCGACGATCTCCCCGAGGACGTACGCGGCGGCGAGGACCGCGCCGAGCGAGTAGCCGCCCGGTCGTTCCCGTACGAGGAGGACGAGCGCGAGCGGTGCCATGGCTATCGGCGTCCGGCTGGCGACGGTGACGGCCGACCAGGCGAGGACGGGGCGGGTGGCGAGCTCGCGATAGGACATGACCAGGACCGTAGCCGCTGTCGGTCGTGGCACAGAAGACGAGGGAACGGCCGCCCCGCGGACTCCGGCGCACCGCGCGGTGCGCCGGTCAGCGGCTCCCGCTCATGCCTCGCCCGCACGGGAGGGTTTCGGGCGGCGGCGCGCTCGCGCGCGCCCCGAGCACGGCACGGACGCCGCCACCCGGCCGCGACCCGCACACGCCGAGGGCACGCAGCCCTCGGCTCCCCTCGCCGCGAATCGCTCACCCCAGAGTGGGCAAAACGGGCCGAACCGTCAACAGGGTACCCGTCCGGGCGACACCACGCCGTCCACCGGCAGCGGCACCGGGACGGGCGCGGCGGACGTCCGGTCCACCTCGCACCAGATGCTCTTGCCGGCACCCTCGCGCTGCCAGCCCCACCGGTCGGCGAGCCCGTCCACGAGCTCCAGACCGCGCCCGTTGGTGTCCTCGCCGTGCGCGCGCCGGGGCCGGGGCGGCCGGTCACTGGCGTCGGCGACCTCGACCCGCACCCCGTCGCCACCGGCCGCGAACAGCATGCGCAGGACGGCCGGACAGCCGGTGTGCACGACCGCGTTGGTGACGAGTTCGGAGATGAGCAGGACCAGCGTCTCGGTCAGCGACTCGTCGTCTCCTATGCCGGACCCGGCCAGTCGTGACCGGGCCCACCTCCGGGCTCGCCCCACCTCTGCCGGGTCGGGCCCGACTTCCAACTGAACCTGAAGCAGCTGCACCGTTCACACCATCCGAACCGGCGGACACACCCTTACGGAACGTGATTCCCTTGTGAGACAGCATGGTTGACGTACAGTCACCGCAACAAGCGCTTCGGGCATATTCCAGCGCGAAGGAGTACGCATGGTCCATACTGTGCGACGCACTCCGCGGGGAGTCGAACGCCGGGGGCGAGCGGCGGGCATCCCCGGATCCGGGGCCGCCGGGTCGACGGCACCGGCGCGATCCGGGCCCACAAGCACTCGCATCCCACGGAGGGTACCGGAGCCGGAGGCCGACTCCGGGCCGTGACGGCCCCCGCGAAGGACACAACCCGGTATCGACGTTCCGTGCGCGGCCGGGTGCGGACCGTCACGGCACTGGGATGCGGAGGTGCGGGCTCAGGGAGCGGTACGGGGTGTCGGCAGGCCCGGCCGCCCCGTGGACGGGGACTCGGCCGTAGGCGCGCCCGACAGGGCCGCGGGCACGTCCTCGTACACGTCGAAGAGGCGTCGGACGCCGAGCGCGGCGAGCACCCGGCCGACGTGGCCGTCCCCCGCCTCGGGGAGGATCAGCCGCAGCCGCCCGCCGCACGAGCGCATCAGCCGCCGGGCGGCGATCAGCACGCCGACGCCGCTGGAGTCGCAGAACAGCACACCGGACAGGTCGAGCACGAGGTCGTGCCGGCCGCACGCGACGGCGTCGTGGACGCGGCGGCGTATCAGCGGGGAGGTCACCAGGTCCAGTTCCCCGCTGATGCGCAGGACGGTCCAGGGATCACCGCTCGGGTGCGCTGCCTCGTCGACCTCGATCTCGATCGTCGTCACGGCCGGGCGCATGCCCCAACCGAGCCAAGCGAAACCTCTCATTCCGGGGATGACGGGTTCCTTACCATCCGCTCCCGCGTCAAGGGCGCACTTGCGGCAAACAGGCGTGCGTTGTCACTACGGCCCACTACTTTGGAGGAGTTGGGGCAGACCGGGAGGGGCGAAGGACCGGAGGATCGGATGGCGACAGAGACACCCCTGCGCTGGGACCGCAGGATGCAGCAGCGGCTCGCGCGCGGGGAGGCCGCCGCGCTCGGCGAGCTCTACGACCGGTTCGCCTCGCTCGTCCACAGCCTCGCCCACCGCGTCCTCGACGACGACGCGGCCGCCGACCAGGTCACCCGCGAGGTCTTCGGCTACATCTGGGAGAACCCGGACGCGTACGACCCCAAGCAGGGGAACATGCGCGCCTGGGTCGCCCGCCTCACCCAGCGCCAGGCCGTCCACCGCCTCCGCCAGGCCGAGGCGACGGCGTACGCGGAGACGGGCCGGGGCTCCGCCGAGGAGCTGGAGCAGAAGGTCCGCAGGGCCTCCGTCGCCGCCCGTGCCGACTACATCGTCACGTCCATGCCGGCGCCGCTGCGGGCCGCGCTGGAACTGGCCTATTTCCAGCGCCGCGACTACCGGCAGACCGCCGCGGACCTCGGCGTCACCGAGGACGAGGCGCGCCGGCGCCTCCGCCTCGGCCTCCAGCTGCTCTCCACCGCCAACACCCGGCCTCCCGAGGGCGGCTCGCCGCCCGGCTACGGACGGGTGCTGTGACCGGGGCGAACGGCGACGACGACGACGTCGCACGCGCCCCCTGGATACCGGGCCCGCGCCGCTCGGCGGACGACCACGCGGACCTCAGCGGGAACCCGGTGCCGCCGCCGGAGCGCGAGCCGGGGCGGGCGCCCGAGCCCGAGACGGAGGTGCCCGAGATCGAGGTGCCCGAGATCGAGGTGCCCGAGATCGAGGTGCCCGACCTCGACCACCGGGTGCTCAAGTCGCTGCTCGGCGCCTGGGCGCTCTCCGCCTGCTCGCCCGGCGAGACCCGGGCCGTCGAGGACCACCTCACCCTCTGCGCGCCCTGCGCCGACGAGGCCCTGCGGCTCCGCGACGCCGTGGCGCTGCTCCACGAGGACCGTGACCTGGACCTCGACCCGCTGCTGCGCTCCCGCGTCCTGGAGAACTGCCTCGGCCGCCGCCCCGCCCGCATCCCCGTGCCGGAGTGGGCCACGCCGTACGACGCGGAGACCGCCCGCCTCGACGCGCTGCTCCGGGACATCGGCGAGGCCGAGTGGCACGCGCCCGTGCGGCTCAAGTGGTACGACGGCGAGCGGCTGGTCCGGCGGAAGGCCTCCGTCGCCGCCGTCATCGGGCACCTCACGGCCGTCGACGGTCTCGTCGCCGCCGCGCTCGGCCTGGAGGACCCGCTGGGCCGGGCCGTGGCCGAGATGTCGCCGACCGAGCGGACCGAGGCCTTCTGGGACGGACTCCACCGGCCGCCGAACCGCGCGCTGCGGGCGCCCTGGCGGGAGCAGAGCCACACCCTCGTCCGTACGGTCTCGTTCGCGGGGCGCGGGGTCGCCGACCTGACCGTCACCTACAAGGACTTCGCCCTGCCCCTGCGGGACTCGTTCCTGGAGCGGGCCTTCGAGTGCTGGGTCCACGCCGACGACATCGCCAACGCCGTGGCCTACCCGTACGAGCCGCCGTCCGGCGCCCATCTGCACGGCATGATCGACCTCGCGGCCCGGCTGCTCCCGGCGGCCGTCGCGGAGCGCCGCCGCCTCGGACTCGCGGGGCCCGCCCGGGAGCTCGTCGCGGCCGGCGCCCCGGGGCGCTCGGTCCACCTGGAGGTCGAGGGCGCGGGCGGCGGCCACTGGTACATCCCGCTGGACTCCCCCGCGGCGCTCGGCTCGCCGGACCTCACGGTGGCGCAGGTCGCGATGGACGGCGTCGAGTTCTGCCAGCTGGTCGCGGGGCACATCTCGCCGGAGGAGGCCGCGGCGGGCCAGGACGGCGACCGCGAGGCCATCCGGGACGTCCTGTCGGCGGCCGCGTCGCTGAGCCGGCTCTAGGAAGTCCTTGTGTACGACCGGGGCGGCGCCGCCCCGACGGGTGTCGGGGGGCGCCGCCCCGGTCGTACGAACGGTCGCTGAGGTCGGGTCACTTGGGGTCGCGGTTGAACAGCTTCGTCGACCAGCGGTAGCCGAGGGCGACGAGCACCACGGACCAGCCGAGGGCGAGCCAGCCCTGGTTGCCGATCTCGGTGCCGAGGAGCAGGCCGCGCAGGGTCTCGATGACCGGCGTGAAGGGCTGGTACTCCGCGAGGGGCCGGAACCAGCCGGGCATCGTCTCGGCGGGGATGAAGGCGCTGGAGATGAGCGGCAGCAGGATCAGCGGCATGGCCATGTTGCTGGCCGCCTCCGCGTTGGGGCTGGCCATGCCCATGCCGACGGCGATCCAGGTGAGGGCGAGGGCGAACAGCGCGAGCAGTCCGAACGCGGCCAGCCATTCGAGGGCCGTGGCGTCGTGGGAGCGGAAGCCGATGGCGACGCCGACCGCGCCGACGAGGACGACGCTGGCGAGGGACTGCAGGACGCTGCCGACGACGTGTCCGACGATCACGGCGCCGCGGTAGACGGCCATCGTGCGGAAGCGGGCCATCAGGCCCTCGGTCATGTCCATGGAGACGTAGACGGCGGCGCCGATGACGGTGGAGCCGACGGTCATCGCGAGGATGCCGGGGAGGATGTAGGCGATGTAGTCGTCGCGGTCGGCGCCGCCGCCGCCGATGCCCGCGCTCATGACGTCGCCGAAGATGTAGACGAAGAGCAGCAGCATCATGATCGGCGTGAGCAGCAGGTTGAGCGAGGCCGAGGGGTAGCGCCACGCGTGCAGGAGGTTGCGCCGCAGCATCGTGTGGGAGTCGCGGACGGCGAGGGAGAGGGCGCTCATCGCAGGTTCTCCTGGGTGGTGGTGGGGGCCGGGACGGGGCCGGTGAGGGCGAAGAAGACGTCGTCGAGGTCGGGGGTGTGGACGGTGAGTTCGTCGGCCTCGATGCCGGCGGAGTCGAGCCAGTCGAGGACGGAGCGCAGTTCGCGCTGGCTGCCGTCGCTGGGGAGCTGGAGGGCGAGGGCCTCGTCGTCGCGGGTGGCCGCGTGGAGGGTGGTGGCGGCGGCCCGGTAGGCGGCGGGGTCGGTGAAGCGGAGCCGTACGTGCCCGCCGGGGACGAGCCGCTTGAGTTCCTCGGCGGTGCCTTCGGCGGCGATGGTGCCGTTGTTGAGCACGGCGATGCGGTCGGCGAGTTCGTCGGCCTCCTCCAGGTACTGGGTGGTGAGGAAGACGGTGACGCCGCCGGTGACGAGTTCGCGGATGATCTGCCACATGGTGTGGCGGGAGCGCGGGTCGAGGCCGGTGGTGGGCTCGTCCAGGAAGATGATCTCCGGGTCGCCGACCAGGGTCATGGCGATGTCGAGGCGGCGCTTCATGCCGCCGGAGTAGGTGGAGGCGGGCTTCTTCGCCGCGTCGGTGAGGTCGAAGCGGGCCAGGAGTTCGGCGGCGACCCGGCGCCCTTCCCGCTTGGACAGGTGGTGCAGGTCGGCCATGAGGAGCATGTTCTCCTCGCCGGTGATCAGGCCGTCGACGGCGGAGAACTGGCCGGTGACGCCGATGGCGGCGCGGACGGCCTGCGGGGCGGCGGTGAGGTCGTGGCCCGCGACCTGGGCCTGTCCGCCGTCGGCGGTGACGAGCGTGGAGAGGATCTTGACGGCGGTGGTCTTGCCGGCGCCGTTCGGCCCGAGAAGGGCGAAGACGGAGCCGGCCGGGATGTGCAGGTCGATGCCGTCGAGGACGGTCTTGTCGCCGTACGACTTGCGCAGACCGACGGCGGAGAGGGCGGCCGGCGGGGTGGGACCACCCGGCCGACTGGACGTGGACATGACAGAAGAAGGCATGGAGCCCTCCATTCGAAGGCTGAGGAAGACGGGGAGGGTGAGGGGGGAGGTGCGCCGGGGAGGGGCTCAGGCGCGGGCGCGGCGGACGTCGATGTTGCCGAACTTCGTGCGGGCGCGGACCTCGACGGTGTTCTCGCTCGCGTCGGGGCCGTCGGAGGCGGTGAGCCCGTTCCGCACGTGCCCGGCGCCCGAGTGGACGTCGAGCCAGGCGGCGGTGCCCTCGCGGATGCCGACCTCGATGGCGCCGTAGGCGGTCTCCAGCTGGACGGTGCCGCTCACCACCTCGCCGACGCGCAGGGTGCCGTGGGCGGTGGTCGCCGCGACCGAGGCCTCGGCGCGGTCGATCCGGATGTCGCCGTTGGCGCCGCTGACCCGCAGGTCGCCGGTGACGGCGCCGACGGTCGTGGTGCCGTGCGAGTTCTTCAGGACGGCCGGGCCGTCGACGAAGCCGACGCTCAGGCTGCCGGAGCTGGTGGTGATCTCGGCCCGGCCCTCGACGCGGTCGACGGTGATGGAGCCGTGCGAGGCGGTCAGGTGGAGCGGGCCGGTGGTCCCGAAGCGGGCGTCGCCGGACGAGGTCTTCACGCGGACGTCGCCGAACCGGCCCTCGCCGTGGATCTGGGCCCAGGCGCCGGTCACGTCGATCCGCGAGTCCGCGGGCAGTTCGACGGTCACGTCGACGACGCCGGTGCGGCCGAAGAGGTTGGACTTGGGCGTCCTGACGGTCAGGGCGCCGCCCGCGTACGTGACCTCGGTCTGCTCCGCCGTCCGCACGTCGAGGTCCTTCTTCGGGTTGCGCGGCCGCACCTCGACGACGGTGTCGGAGCGGTCGCCCGCGAGGAACTGGATGGAACCGGCCTCCACGCGCGCCGTGGCCGAGATCGGTGCAGGAGTGTCGAAAGAAGGCATGACTGTCCCGTCCTCTTGGGTCTGTGGGACGTCCCCGCTGGTGGGACGTGGGGTGGGGTGGAGTGGTGCGGGTGTCGTGGGGCGGGTGCCGGAGGGCCGGGGAGGGCCTAGCGCACCCAGCCCGTGACGCTCTGCCCGACGGTCGGCGCCTTCTCCGTACGGGGCCGGGCGCCGCCGCCGACGGCGGCGGCCACGGCCCGTACGAGCCAGGCGTTGACCGAGAGGCCCTCGCGGGCCGCGGCCTCCTCGGCGCGCACCTTCAGGTGGGCCGGCAGGCGGAGGTTGACGCGGGCGGTGCCGCCCTCGTCGCCCTCGGCGGGCGCCGGGGCCGCGAGCGCCTCGGCGGGCTCGGCGGGGGCGGTGCCGGTGGGCGGCAGCGTCACCACGAAGTCCGGGTCGAGCCCGCGGAGCCGTACGTCGACCGAGCCGGGGGCCAGCTCGCGGGTGATCTCGTCCGTGGCGGCGGAGAGCACGTTGAGCATGGTGAGCCGGGCCGCGGACTCCAGGGGCGCGGTGAGCCGGTCGGCCAGCTCGCGCGCTTCGTCACCGCCGGCTTCGGCGGCCACCGCGAGGTCGCGGCGGAGGTGGTCGACATACGGGGTGAGGTCCATGACGTCATCATGGCACCACAATGGCACCAAACGCAAGCCGCCATGGGGCAGTTTTGGTGCCAGGACCTTGCACACCCCTTCTGACCTGCGCGAATACCTCCGGGAAACAGAATGGCACCACGTGGCACCGGGGAGTGCCACGTGGTGCCATGTGGTGCCATGTGATGCCAGTGCCCTTGCGGGGCCGGCGGAAGGCTAGGCGAAGACGACGGTGCGGTGACCGTTGAGGAGGATGCGGCGCTCCGCGTGCCACTTCACCGCGCGGGCGAGCGCCTGGCACTCCACGTCCCGGCCGATCGCGACGAGCTGGTCGGGCGTCACCTCGTGGCCGACGCGCTCGACCTCCTGCTCGATGATCGGGCCCTCGTCGAGGTCGGCGGTGACGTAGTGCGCGGTCGCGCCGATGAGCTTCACGCCCCGGGCGTGCGCCTGGTGATAGGGCTTGGCGCCCTTGAAGCTCGGGAGGAAGGAGTGGTGGATGTTGATGATCCGGCCCGAGAGCTGCTTGCAGAGGTCGTCGGAGAGGACCTGCATGTAGCGGGCGAGGACGACCAGCTCGACGTTCTCCTCGCGCACGAGGTCCAGCAGCTTCCCCTCGGCCTCGGCCTTCGTGTCCCTGGTGACGGGGATGTGCCGGAAGGGGATGTCGTACGAGCCGACGAGCTCGGCGAAGTCGGTGTGGTTCGACACGACGGCGACGATCTCGACGGGCAGGGCCCCGATCCGGGACCGGAAGAGCAGGTCGTTCAGGCAGTGCCCGAACTTCGACACCATGAGCACGACCCGCATGCGCTCGTCGGCGCGGTTGATGTGCCAGTCCATCTCGAAGGCGTCGCCGACGGCGGCGAAGCTCGCCCGCAGCTTCTCGACGGTCACGGGCGCCTCGGCCGAGAAGTGGACCCGCATGAAGAAGAGACCGGTGTCACGGTCTCCGAACTGCTGGCTGTCCTCGATGTTGCATCCGGTGATGAACAGGTAGCTCGACACGGCGTGCACGATGCCCTGCTTGTCCGGGCACGAGAGGGTGAGGACATACTGGTCGGTCATGCGGCTAGCGTGCCACAACCCGGCGGACCGTCCGTACTTCGGTCCGCGGGGCGGAACAGTTGAACGCCGCCGTCACGCGGTCCTGGTCATGATGCGGAGCACGTCGAGCGAGCGCGGCGGCACGTCGGGGTCCTCGCCGTCGGCGGTGGCGAGGCGGACGTGGGCCTCGCGCGCGGCGCGCACGGCCTCGGGCCAGCCGGGGTGTTCGAGGTAGGCGGAGACGGGCGCGTCGGGTCCCACCTGGTGGAGGATCCGCAGGACCCGCAGGACGGCGACGTCGACGAGGGCCGCCTCGCCGGTGTCCCGGAAGATCGCGCCGACGTACTTCTCGGCGGACCAGTTGTCGAGCCAGGTGTCCTCGACCAGGCGGTAGACGGCGTCGGTGACGTCGCCGTACCCCTCCTGGCCGGTGAGCCAGGTGGTCTCGTGGAACGCGGGGTCGGAGAGCATGTGCAGCGCCGAGCGCACGTTGCTGCGCCAGCGCCACCACGGCATGTCGTTGAGCGGCATGCCGCCCATGGTGGAGGAGCGACGGCCGCGACGGGAAGAGTTAACCGGACCGGAGACCGGACCGGGGGCTGCACTGGACACGTTTCGATCGTACGTTCCCTTGTCCGGCAAGCGGACCCGCCCCCTCCTCCTCGCGGACGCCGGCCCCCGCAATTCACCTCGACGTCACCCTTCGTTGAACCGTGCTCACTCCCGCGTTACCCGTGAGGCGGAAATGTGCATGCCCATGACCGGTAGGCGACTGACCTCACTCCTCGCGTACGTGACCACCGCGGCGACAGGAGTGTCCCTGCTTTCCGGGTGTGGCGTGCTCCCTGGTGTCACGGGGGGCTCCAGGGAGCCCGTCACGGTGATGACCTGGGCACCCGACCAGACCCGAGCGACCAACATGCCCGGAATGCCCGCGATGGCGCAGGCGTTCGCGCGCTGGGTCAACTCCCAGGGCGGCATTGACGGGCACGAGCTCCGCATCCTCACCTGCAACGAGCAGAACACCTCCGCCGGCGCCGCCACCTGCGCGCGCCGCGCCGTCCGCGAGGGCGCCGTCGCCGTCGTCGGCTCCTACAGCCAGAACGGCCGGGCCTTCATGGCGCCCCTGGAGGCCGCCGGCATCCCGTACATCGGCGGCTACGGCATCACCGAGGACGAGTTCACCAGCCCCGTCTCGTACCCCGTCAACGGCGGCGTGGCCTCCCTCCTCGCCGGACACGGCATGCAGCTCGCCGCGTCCTGCCGGAAGGTCTCCCTCGTCCGCCCCGACACTCTCGCCGGCGACAAGCTCCCCAGCCTCCTCAACTCCGGCCTGCGCAAGGCGAGTCACCGCAGCGCCGTCGACATCCCGGCCGTCGAGGACGCCGCCGAGTACACCGAGCAGGCCACCCGCGCCCGCGACCGCGCCGGGAACGAGGACGGCTGCGTCACCGCCGTGCTCGGCGAGCGCACCCAGACCTTCTTCGACTCCTTCCGCCGCCTCCCCGAGGACGAGGCCGAGAAGGACGCCGACGCCGTCCGCATCTCCTCGGTCCTCGGCAGCGTGGCCCAGCCCGTCATCGACCGCACCGGAGGCGCCCGCAGCCCCTTCGAGGGCGCGTTCGTCACCGGCTGGTACCCGGAGGCCACCGACAAGAGCTGGGAGCCGATGCGGAAGGTCATCCAGGAGCACGCCTTCGCCGACAACCGGGTCGACCCGACCGACGCGGGCGTGCAGACCACCTGGATCGCCTACACCGTCCTCAAGTCGGTCGTCGAGTCCCTCGACTCCGACCGGATCAGCTCCGTCCAGATCACCACCGCCCTCGACCGCGGCGCCCGCATCGACACCGGCGGCCTGACCCCGCCCCTGCGCTGGCGGTACGAGGACCTGCTCGGCGCCCCCGGATTCCCCCGGATCGTCAACCACGAGGTGACCTTCCAGGTGGTGCGCCAGGGCCGCCTGGTGGCGCAGCGGCCCGGCTTCGTCGACGTCGGCGACACCGTCCTCAGCGCCCCCTGACCCACGCCCCGACGGGCCCTGACGGGCCCTCGGGGACGCCTCCGGGACTCCGGGACGGCTCGCTCCTAGAGCTGGGTGGCGGTACGGCGCTCCAGGCCGTACTTGTCGGCGGTCGGGTTCCACAGCCCGGCCGCCTTGCGCTTGGCGGTGGTGGCCTCGCCGCTCTTCTCGTTCGCGGCGAGGAGCTGGGGCGTCGTCCGGGCCTTGCCGCCCTTGCAGTTCTTCTTGTCCTTCACCTGCACCGCCCAGGCCGCGTAGTGGTCGTCGGCGGCGGCCGAGGCCTGCCAGGCCTTGGTGAGGGCGGCGGTCAGCGCGGCGTTGTCCGGGATCTTGTCGACCGAGAGCGACTTCAGGCTGGTGACCAGGCCGCGGCGCTGCTCGGCCGCGCCGCGCAGGTCGGCGGCCGCCTGGTCGAGGTTCTTGCACTGCTTGATCGACTCGACCGAGCTGATCACCGTGTCCCGGCTGCTGTTGCTCGTCGCGAGCAGCTTGTCCAGCTCCTTGGCCTGCGGCTCCGCCGGGTCGGCCGGCTTCTCCGCGGGCTCGGACGCGGGCGCGGAGGAGGCGGGCGGCTCGGAGCTCGCGGCCACGTTCTGCCCGGTGCCCTTCGGGTCCTTGTCCTCGTCCCCGCCGCTGAGCAGCGCCCCGGCCCCGAGGCCGACGACCGCGCAGCCGACGACCACGGCGGCGATCAGCGCGAGCGGCGACTTGCGGCGCGGCGCGGGCGCCTCCTCCTCGTAGTAGGCGTCCTGGTAGGCGTACTGCTGCTGAGGGGGCTGCGGAGGCTGGTGCTGCTGCGGCTGCTGGTGCTGCGGGTACGCGGCCTGCGGCGGCGGGTAGCCGTACCCGTGCTGCTGCGGGGCCTGGGTCTGCCGGGGCGCCGCCGGGGCCTCGCTGCGGAAGAGGTTGTCGAACTCGGCGGGCGGCTGCCGGTCACCGGCCTGCTGCCCCGCCACGGGGGCCATGAACCGGGTCGCGTCGGCGGCCCCGGCGGGCGCCGCCGGACCCGCGCCCTGCTGCGGAAGCCGTCCCGTCCCGAGGAACTGGGTGTCCGCGCCCCCGCCCTGCTGCGGCGGCACCGGGGCTATGTGCTGCGTCGCCTGCATGTCCCCGCCGGGCGCCCCCTGCGGCGGGTAGCCGTACCCCGGCTGCGGCTGTACGGGCGGCATGGCACCCGGCACGGGCGCGATGTGCTGGGTGGCCTGCATGTCCGCGGCGGCGGCCCCGCCCTGCGGCGGGTAGCCGTACCCGGGCTGCGGGGCGTACGGCTGCGGAGCCCCGTGCTGCGGCTGCTGCGGCGGCACCGGCGCCAGGTACTGCGTCGCCTGCGCGTCCCCGCCGGGCGCACCGGCCGGAGCCTCCGGCGGCAGGGGCTGCGCGGGCGGCAGCGGCTGCCCGCCCGGCTGTCCACCGGCGGGACCCCAGGCGCCGTCCCACGGCTGCGCGCCCCCGTGGCCG
Source organism: Streptomyces sp. NPDC003327 (assembly GCF_053589515.1). Lineage (NCBI taxonomy): Bacteria > Bacillati > Actinomycetota > Actinomycetes > Kitasatosporales > Streptomycetaceae > Streptomyces > Streptomyces sp. NPDC003327. The sequence goes on from NZ_JBSFSA010000003.1 coordinate 75,650, forward strand.
CCGTTCTGCGCGGGGGGCACCGCCGGGTACTGCGGCTCCGGACCCTGTCCGTTCTGCGTCACCGGGACTCCTACTGATGGACCTACGGAATCGTCGGCTCACGCTACCGGGTGCGAACCGGGCTCCGCACACACGTGTGAGCCCGGTAACACGACTGCGACACGACACTCCGTGACCGCGCCGGCCGGGACGCCCCCGGCCGCGGGGCGCCCCTACGCCACCGACATCTCCAGACGCGCCTCGAACTCCCGCACCACCGGCTCCCCCGCGTACGGCTCCAGACGGTCCCTGAGGTCCTCCAGGTACTCGGCGCCCCTCGACGACCGCAGGGTGCCCAGGAGTTCGAGGGCCTGCGTGCCCGTCCGGCAGGCCTGCTCCACCTCCCGCTGCTGCACCTGCGCCGACGCGAGCAGCGCGAGACCGATCGCCCGGCGCCGCGCCCGCGTCCGCGGATGCCCCGCGATCGACTCCCCGGCCGCCCGCGCCGCCGCCGCCGGCTGCCCCAGGTCCCGGTGGCAGTGGGCCAGTTCGTCCGCGAGGTAGGCGTGGTCGAAGTGCGCGATCCACACCGGGTCGTCGCCCGCGTCCGGGTCGGCCAGGTCGAGCGCCCGCGCGGCCGCGCCCGCCGCCGCCTCGAAGGCCCGCACGTCACCCATGAGCGCGTGCCCCCGCGCCTCCGCCGCCAGGAACATCGCCTCCGCCCGCGGCGGCACCTTCCCGCGCGCCCCCTCCTGCGCCGCCCGCGCCAACTGGGCGATCTCCCGCGGGTTTCCGAGCTGCGCCGCGAGGTGGCTCATCGACGCGGCCAGCACGTACCCGCCGTAGCCCCGGTCCCCGGCCGCCTGCGCGAGCCGCAGCGCCTGGATGTAGTACCGCTGCGCCAGGCCCGGTTCGCCCGTGTCCACCGCCATGTACCCGGCGAGTTCGGTGAGCCGCGCGACCGCCGCGAAGAGCTGCCGGCCGACCGCCTCCCGGTACGAGCCCGACAGCATTCCCGACACCACGCTGTTGAGGTAGTGGACCACCACCGGCCGCACGTGCCCGCTGCCGAACCGGCGGTCGAGGTCGACGAGCGCGCTCGTCATCTCCCGTACGGCCGCCACGTCCGCGACCCCGACCCGGGCGCCGGCCGACCGCGCCACGTGCGTGTCCGCGGCCGAGATCAACCAGTCCCGGCTGGGCTCGACGAGCGCCGAGGCCGCGACCGCGGAGCCCGACAGGAACTCCCGCCGCCCCACGTCGCTGCGCCACAGCTCGCAGACCTGCTCGATCGCGCCGAGGACGGTCGGGGCGAACTGCAGGCCCACCCCGGCGGCGAGGTTGCGGCCGTTCGCCATCCCGACCTCTTCGATCGTGACCGTACGGCCCAGCTTCCGGCCGAGGGCCTCCGCGATGATCCCGGGCGCCCGGCCGCGCGGCTGCTGACCGCGCAGCCAGCGCGCCACCGACGTCTTGTCGTAGCGCAGGTCGAGGCCGCGCTCGGCACCCACCATGTTGACCCTGCGCGCGAGGCCGGCGTTGGAACAGCCCGCCTCCTGAATGAGCGCCTGGAGCCGTTCGTTGGGCTGACGAGCGACGAGTGGCCTGGCTGCCATGAGTAACCCCCTGAGGCCGTGCGGTGATCACCAGAGGAGTGATCACTGCCCGGCGAATATCCGGTCAATGCCGATGTGAACACGCGAAACCGGACACGTCGGCCGCGGTCCTTCCTCGGTCCCCGTCCGCCACCGGCGCCCCCACCCCTGCGTACCCACCCCCCGCTCCCCGGCCCCTCGCGCGCCCCCGCCCGTGCACCCGTGCGCCCCGCGTGCAGGATCGATGCCTCACACCGGGCGCCGCCCCGCCCGTAACCCCGGGTGACCGGGGAAGTTGTCTTCACCGTGGAAGAGACCATCGGAGTCACGGAAGCCGCACAGATCCCCAAGCAGCGGGGCGAGCAGCTGCTCGACAGCGCCGTGCGGTACGCGGAAGAGCGGCACTGGGACGTGTTCCCCGGGACCTGGCTGGAGGCGGTCGAGGGCAGGGAACGCTGCTCCTGCGGCGCCGAGGCGTGCGCCCTCCCCGGCGCCCACGCCGCGAAACCCGACTGGTCGACCATGGCGACGGGCAGCGCCGTCGGCGCCCGGCGCATGTGGTCGAAGCAGCCGAAGGCCTCGATCCTGCTGCCCACCGGCCGTACGTTCGACGCGCTGGAGGTGCCGGAGTCCGCGGGCTTCCTGGCGCTGGCCCGCATGGAGCGCATGGAGCTCACGCTCGGCCCGGTGACCTGTACGCCGGACCGGCGGATGTTCTTCTTCGTGCTGCCCGGCGCGGCGGCGAAGGTCCCCGACCTCGTCCGCAAGCTCGGCTGGATGCCCGCCTCGCTCGACCTGGTCACGCGCGGCGAGGGCCACTACGTCGCCGCCCCGCCCACCCGGATCGGCGGCTGCGGCGCGGTGCAGTGGGCGCGGCGCCCCACCCCCGCGAACCGCTGGCTGCCGGACGCCGAGGAGCTGATCAGCGCCCTCGCGTACGCGTGCGGCCGCGAGGCGGCGGAGGCGCGGGCCCGCAGGCAGTGACCGCTGCCCGGGCCTGGGGGTGCGTCGTACGTCACCCGTAGGGTTGTCCCCGTACGTACGGGGACAACCGAAGGGTTGACGGAACATGCCTGACCAGGCATTTGACGGAGTGTTCGACAGTGCGGGCGCCGCACCGGGATCCGGTGCGGCGCCCGCCGTGCGTGTCGAGGGGCTGTGGAAGCGCTTCGGCCAGCAGATCGCCGTGAACGGGGTGGACCTGATCCTGCCCGCGGGGAAGTTCATCGGCCTGGTGGGGCCCAACGGCGCCGGCAAGACGACGACGCTCTCCATGATCACCGGCCTGCTGCGGCCCGACGCCGGCCGCATCCTCGTCGCCGGGCACGACGTCTGGGCCGATCCGGAGTCGGTCGCCCGGGTCAAGGCCCGGATCGGCATCCTGCCGGAGGGGCTGCGGCTCTTCGAGCGGCTCTCGGGGCGCGAACTCCTCCAGTACAGCGGACGGCTGCGGGGGCTGCCGGGCGCCGAGGTGGACAAGCGGGCCGCGCAGCTGCTCGACGTGCTCGACCTGACCGGCTCGCAGAACAAGCTGGTCGTCGACTACTCCACCGGCATGCGGAAGAAGATCGGCCTGGCGGCGGCGCTGCTGCACAATCCCGAAGTCCTCTTCCTGGACGAGCCGTTCGAGGGCGTGGACCCGGTGTCGGCGCAGACCATCCGGGGCGTCCTCGAGCGGTACACCTCCTCCGGCGCGACCGTCGTCTTCTCCAGCCACGTGATGGAGCTGGTGGAGTCCCTCTGCGACTGGGTCGCCGTGATGGCGGCCGGCACGATCCGGGCGCAGGGGCCCCTGACCGAGGTCCGCGGCGACGCACCCTCGCTCCAGGCGGCCTTCCTGGAGCTGGTGGGCGCGAACGGCCGCGCGGCGGCCGGGGACTCCCTGGACTGGCTGGGCGGCGGCAACGGCGGCGGTACGGGTTCGGGGGCCGGTTCCGACGCGGGTACGGGCTCCGGCGGGGCGCAGTGATGTCCACCGCCGCCACCTCCCCCGCCCCCGCCTCGGGGCCTTCCCTCACCTCCGTCTTCGTACGGCTCAAGCTGGCGCTGCTGCGCAACGGGCTGCGGCAGTCCGGCGGCCGGACCGCCGCCTTCATCGCCTCCATGGTCCTCTCGGCGCTCTTCGCGGCCGGGATGCTCCTCGCCTTCGTGCTGATGCGGGGCAGCGAGAACGCCGCCACCGTCACCGTCCTGCTCGTCGGCGTCCTCGCCCTCGCCTGGGCCGTGATGCCGCTGTTCGTGCCGAGCGGCGACGAGACGCTCGACCCGTCGCGGCTCGTGATGCTGCCGCTGCGGCCCCGGCCGCTCGTCCGGGCCCTGCTCGTGGCCTCGCTTGTCGGCATCGGCCCGGTCTTCACGCTGGTCCTGGCGGTCGGCGCGGCCCTCGCGACGGCGCGGGGCGCGGCCGGCACGGTCGTCGCCGTGTTCGCCGTACCGCTCGTCGTGCTCGTCTGCGTGGCCCTGTCGCGGGCGGTGGCCGCCGCCAACATCCGGCTGTTGACCTCGCGCAAGGGCCGGGACCTGGCGCTGCTGAGCGGTCTGGTCATCGCGGTCGGCATCCAGGTCGTGAACTTCGGCGCCCAGCGGCTCGGCCGGTCCGGCGGTCTGACGGTGCTCGAACCGGTCGCGGACGTGGTCGGCTGGGTGCCGCCCGCCGCCGCCGTGGGCGCGATGGTCGCGGCGGGCGACGGCGACCACGCGGTCGCCGTGGCCCGGCTGCTGCTCTCCGCCGCCGCGCTGGCCGGGCTCGTGCACTGGTGGCAGCGGAGCCTGGTGAAGCTGATGGTCGAGCCGGACGGTTCGACGATCGGCGCGGCCGCCGACGCGGGAGGCCGCGAGAAGTCCGGCGACGGCCGGGGGCTGCTCGGCCGGATGCTGCCGGAGGGCCGCAGGGGCGCCGTCATGGAGCGCAGCCTCCGCTACATCTGGCGCGACCCGAAGACGAAGGCGGCCTGGGTGTCCTCGCTGGTGATCGGCCTGATCGTGCCGATCTTCAACGCGCTCCAGGGCGTCGGCACCCTGTACTGGGCGTGCTTCGCCTGCGGCATGCTCGGCCTGCTGATGTACAACCAGTTCGGGGCGGACACCTCGGCGTTCTGGATGGTCGCGCAGACGATCGCGACGACGGCCGACGCGTACGAGGAGCTGAAGGCGCGGGCGTACGCGCTGCTCGTGATCACCCTGCCGTACACGCTGCTGGTGATAGGGGCGACGGCGGCCGTCCTCGGCGACTGGGCGCGCGTGCCCGAGGCGCTGGGCCTGGCCCTCGCGATCCTGGGCGCCATGCTGGCGACGGGCGCGGTGGTGTCGGCGCTCTTCCCGTACTCGATTCCCCAGGACAGCGGGTACAAGAACGTCGCCCCGGGCCAGGGCGGGCTCGCCTGGATGTCGATCTTCGCGGGGATGGTCGCCTCGACGCTGCTGTGCGCGCCGGTCATCGGCGCGGTGGTCTATCTGCGCGTCACCGACCAGCACGACCTGCTGTGGCCGGTGCTGCCGTTCGGCGCCGTCTACGGCGCGCTGATCGCCTGGGCGGGGCTGCGGATCGCGGCGCCGAGGACGGCGCGGCGGCTGCCGGAGATCCTGTCGGCGGTCAGCAAGGGCTGATCACCCCGTACGGGGTTTCCCTGGTACGGGAAGGGGCGGGCCGCCCGGTGCGCGGAGGTGCACCGGGCGGCCCGCCCCTCTGTGTGCGGCGGTGTGCCGCGGGCCGGTCAGGCCGTGTGGTTGTACGGCTGGTCGGCGCGGGTCAGCGCGGCCAGCTGTCGGGGCGCGAAGGGCGCGCTCCAGCTGCCGGTGCCCCGGTGGAGGTACTCGTCGCCCGCGGCGCCGTAGCCGACGAGGTCGGAGCGGCCGTCGCCGTCGACGTCGCCGACGCCCACGAGGTGGCTGTACGCGTTCCAGCCGCCGCCGATCCGGACGCGGCTCGCGAACGTGCCGTCGCCCTTGCCGAGGTACAGCCAGAGCACGCCGGCCGCGTCGCGGGCGACGAGGTCACCGGCGGTGGCTCCGGCGATGTCGCCGACGGCGGCGAGCTGGTTGTAGATGCCCCAGCCGGTGCCGATCTGCTTGCGCGCGGCCAGCGGCGCGGTGACGCTGCCGGTGCCCTTGTAGAACCAGAGCGCACCCGCGGAGTCGGTGGCGACGAGGTCGGCCCGGCCGTCGCCGTCGAGGTCGCTGCCGGCGGCGATGTGCTTGTAGATGCCCCAGCCTGTGCCGACCTTCACGCGCGGGGCGAAGCCGCCCTGCCCGTTGCCCTGGTAGAGGAAGAGGCCGCCGGAGGTGTCCCGGGCGAGCAGGTCGCCGACGGCGGAGCCGCCGAGGTCGCCGGTGGCCTCGATGCTGTTGTAGATCGCCCATCCGGAGCCGATGAGCTTGCGCGGCTGGGCCTGGAGCTGCGGGTCGGGGCCGCGGTAGGTGGTGTCGTGGCGCCACAGGTTGCCGGAGGCGTCCCGGAAGAGGGCGTCCGCCGAGCCGTTGTCGTCGAAGTCGTGCGGCTGGGTCTTGCGGGTGACCGTGAAGTCGCCGGTGGCGGTGGCGGCCGGGCCGATCCCGTTGAGCGGGGTGGCGGTCAGCTGCCAGGTGTAGGCGCCGTTGTGGGCGTCGGCGGCGTCGGGGCCGAGGTCGCCGCCCCAGGTGAGCTTCAGGTCCTTCGTGCCGGGCTGGTTCGCGACGAGCTCGCGGGTCAGGCCGGTCCGCGTGTGGCGGATCGTCAGCTTGGCCTCGACGTTCGTCCGCGAGAGGGCCCAGCCGAAGTCGGCGGTGCCGCCGTTGGCGTCGAGGTCGACGGTGGTGGGCGCGGTCCCCGTGACGGCGACCTCGGTGGGCTCGTTCGCCGTCACCACGAACGCGGTGACGAGCTGACCGATCGCGTCGGCGGTGATCTTGTAGATGCCCTCGCCCCGGCCGACGAGGCCGCCGCGGACGTGCAGGCTGCCGTCGGGGGCCGCCACGGCCGTGACGACGTGGTCGAGGAGCTTCCTGCTCGCCTTGGTCGCCGGGTCGTACGCGGTGAGGGCGTGCAGCGCGTGGGGCGCGGTGGCCTGGCCGCCGCCGCCCTCGCCGTACACGACCCAGCCGCCGACGAGGCCGACCTGGAGGTCGTCCGAGAGGGCGTCCTCGACCGGGATCTCCTGCACGGAGCCGGTGGCGCGGTCGAGGAGGGACACGCCGGGCGTGCCCGTGCCGTCGCCGGTGGTCCAGGCGACGTGGGTCCCGGAGACGGCGATGTCGCCGCCGACGGCGTCCGGCGCGCGGTCGTGGATCTCGCCGACGGTGGCGGTGGCGAGGTCGACGAGGCCCCACTTCGCGGTCGTGCCGTCCTTGAAGGTGATCAGGGCGTGCTCGGGCGTGCCCTGGGTGACGGCGATCTCCGTGGCGCCGGCCGGGAGGCCGGTGACGGTGTCCGCGTGGGTCACGTTGTCGACCTCGTACCACTGGACCAGCCGGGTGCCGGCCTCGGTCTGCGAGGTGGTGAACAGGGCGTGGGAGGCGGAGCCGACGTAGGTCCGGCCGGCGAACGAGCCCACGGCGATCTCGAAGGACCCGGAAGTCCGGTAGTTCCGCTGGGTGATCTGCGTGCTGCTGACGTGGATGACGAAGTCGCTGTCGTGCGTCGACCGCATCTCGACGCGACCGCTGAACCCGGTGCCGGTGGCGCCGGAGTACGGCCGGGTGCCCGTGATGCCGGACGTGCTCTTCGTCAGGTAGCGGTCCACACCTGCGGCCAGGAGCGTGGTGTCGGGGGCGATCTGGAGGGTGGGCTCCTCGGCGGCGGCCGACGGGGCCGCGTTCACGGCCGTGGGGACGCCGGCGTGGGCGGGGGCGGCGAGGACGCCCGCGCCGAGGGTGACGGCGAGGACGGTGGTGACGGCGGCGCTGAGCCGCCGTCGGGTCGAGCGAGCGTGGGGCACGTTCAGTTCTCCCTGTGAGCACCAGGCGCACCATGCGCCACCTGGTTGACTCACGACGGCGGGAAAGGTTGTACGACCTGGGGAAGTCCTTCCGGAAGTCCCAGCTGCGCGACCCGCTCGCGCCACGTGGGGCCGCCGGTCTTGGCGGGTTCCTGCCGCTGGAGGTGCGCGTGGGCCCTGCGGGCCTCCTCCATGCGGCAGGGACCGCAGTGGACCTCGTCGCCGACGGGCCGGAAGACGTGGTCGGGCCCCGGGCCCTGGCAGCTGACCAGGGGCTTGCGGGCGGGTGGCGCGGGCCGGTCGGGAACCGGCAGCTTCACGGTGAGGCGGTGCCGCAGGAAGCCGACCGCCGAGCGGACGCCGTTGCGGGGCAGGTACGCGGTCAGGGCGTGCCGCAGGTCGGCGGCGGAGACCCCGCGCCGCAGCCACTCCGCCGCCAGCCCGGCGAGCCCCCGGGCCTCCCGGACGCCGAGCAGCAGATCCCGGTTCTGGTGCCGGAGGCTGAGCAGCAGGGCCTCGGCCTCGACGACGTCGGGGTCGGCGGGGCCGGGGGCCTCCGGGACCTCCGGGGCGTCGGGGGCCGCGGGGTTCGGCCGGTCCGGCCCCGGGTCCGGCTCGGGTTCCGGTTCCGCCCCCGGGCCCGCCCCCGCCTCGACGCGCGGCGCCGGGTCTTCGGGGGGTGGGTGGGGGAAGTGTTGATCTCCGTCTTTGTCTTTCCGGTAATGACTCGCAGACTTCCGGGAGTCCCTGGAACCGGCCGTCGGGTTCTGCACAGTCGGTGACCCGGTGGGGACCGCGCCCGCCCGGAGGGCGTTCGCCTCGTCACGCGTGAGGGTGATGTTCGCGAAGAGCTGGTCGGTGGTCCACCGCCCGGTTTCCCGCTGCCACTTCCACTCGTGGAGGTAGCCGCAGGCGATCAGCAGTTCCTTCGCGCGGTGGTAGGCCCGGGGCTTCATCCCCAGGTCGGCGGCGTGTTCACCGAGGGGCTTGTCGACGGCGTCCTCGGGGAGACCCTGGACGTACATCACGAGAAGCTTGGCGTCACTGCTCAGACGGGGATGGCGCAGGAGGTTGTTCGATACCTGGGTGAAGGACCGAACGGGCGCGATAGCATGCCAAAGCATTTCTGGTGGAGCTCCAGTCCACTGGTAGTGAAGGCCCTCGGAACTGGTGTTGGCGCACCACCGGGGGCCGCTCCATTTTCACGGAGCGTGATGTTGAGCTCACCGTAGCGCACATTTCACCGTCTGATACAACAACTCTCCCTCTACGAACGGATCTTCGAGCGCCGACCGCGACCGCCCGTCCAACGGCCGGATCAGAACACGCCGTTGAGGTGGTACCAGTCGCCGTCCTCCGGTACGCCCGCGTACAGGCCGCCCGTACCGCGGCCCGGGTAGAGGACCAGGCAGCCGACGCCACGGCACGAGTCGGTCACGTAGTCGCTCGTGGTGACGGTGGCGAGGTCGTTGCGGCCGTCGGCCGACCAGTCCCCGACCGTGAGGAAGGAGTCCATGACGTTCCAGCCGCCGCTGCCGATCAGGACGCGTGCGCCGAGGTGGCCGGCCATGCCCGGGTAGAGCCAGAGCTTGCCCGTCGCCGCTTCGCGGGCGTACAGGTCGGCGCGGCCGTCGCCGTTCATGTCGCCCGGGGCGACGAGGGTGTTCATGGCGTTCCAGCCGCCGCTGCCGATCAGCTTGCGGCTGCCGACGGCGCCGGTGCCCGTGCCCGGGTAGAGCCACAGCTTCCCCGTGGCCGCCTCGCGGGCGACGACGTCCTCGCGGCCGTCGCGGCTGAAGTCGCCGTGCCGGGTGAGGCCGTTGTAGATGTTCCAGCCGCCCGTGCCGATGAGGCGGCTGGTGTTGTCGCCCGACAGGTACCAGAGACGGCCCGCCTCGTCCCGGACGAGGACGTCCGGCCTGCGGTCGGCGTTCATGTCGCCGAAACCGGCGGCCTTGGGGGCGACCGGGGCGGACCAGGCGGGGTGGGGCGGAAGGTGGCACTCGCGGCTGGTGGGAACGAACTTCACCGAGCTGACGGAGCCCTGCGAGTAGCCCCACTCGGTCCCGGCCGGGTCGGGCACCCACTGGTCGTAGCCGCCGTCGGGGTCGTGGTTCGGGGCGTCGTACAGGCAGACGTACTGCCGCGTGTGGTTGACGACCGACCTGAACGTGTTGTCCCAGGCGCCGAGCGTCGCCAGGTTCTCGTTCGTCTTGAACATGGTGCCGGTGCCGTCGTACGACTTCCAGGCGCAGAAGTAACCCGCCGGGCAGTCCTCGATCGCGGCCTGCGCGGGCACGGCGCCCGCGCCGAGCAGGCCGGCCGTGGTGAGGCCCAGCGCCGTGACCGCGATGGCCAAGCGCCGCAGCAGTGATGTGGTGCGCACGTTCCCTCCCTGAAGCGGCGCGGAGAAGGCCTCGACGCGCTGCGAGAGGGAACGTATCGCGCCACTCGCCCGGCGGGCGCGTCAGGGAGTGAGGACGCCGTTCAGGAAGGGGTCGACCGTGGCCGCCCAGGCCTCGGGGTGCTCGTAGTGGAGGAGGTGGCCCGCGTCGGGGATCTCCGCGTACGCGCCGTGGGGGAGCACCCGGACCATCTCCTGGGCCTCGGCGCGGCCGAGTTCGCCGTCCAGGCCGCGGACGACGAGGGTGGGGCAGCGGACCTGGGCGAGGGAGTCCCAGTGGGCGTCGTGGACCCAGGTCGCGCGGGAGGTCAGCATCTGGGCGGGGTCGAAGACCGGGCGCCAGCCGTCCGGGTGGGCGGCCATGACCTCGGCGAAGAAGGCGCCGCGGGCGGGGTTGGGGCGCTCCACCCAGGGGTCGTCCTCGCCGAACCAGCGGCGGACCGCGGCGAGGGTGGGGAAGGGGGCGGGCCAGCCGCGGAACCAGTCCTGCCAGGCGCGCTGGGAGGCGGCGCCGAGGGCGGAGGCGCGCATGTCGCAGATGACGAGGGCGCGGACGAGGTCGGGTCGCTCGGCGGCCAGCTGCCAGGCGGTGAGGGCGCCCATGGAGTGGCCGACGAGGGTGACGGGGCCGAGGCCGAGCTGCTCGACGGCGGCGGCCGCGTCCGCCACGTACGCCTCGCGCGTGAACGGGCCGGCGGGGGGCTTCTCGCTGGAGCCGTGGCCGCGCTGGTCGAGGGCGACGACCCGGTGGCGTCCGGTGAGGCGGCGGACGCCGGGGGCCCAGTGGGCGGCGTGGCCCATGAGGCCGTGGAGCAGTAAGACGCCGGGGGCGGGAGTGGCGGGGGTGGGCGTGGCGGTGACGCCGCTGGGCGTCGGCGCCGGGGCGTGCGGGGCCTCCCGGGTCGCCTGGCGGGCGATCCGCGGGGCGAGTCCGGGCGTGAAGTCCCAGGCCGCCAGGCGTACGCCGTCGGCCCCGGTGACGTCGAGTCGTCGCGCCATCCCTGGCACCCCCTCAGTTCCGTCCAACCCCGTCAGACTATCGAACTCGCATTCGAAAATTCTCTTCTGCCACCCAACACCCCTCGTTCGAGTGACAGGACTCAAGGATTGACGCCCGCCGCCGAGGGGAGATCTCCAACGGGAGGCGGACCGCTCGGGGAAAACGGTCCGCAGGGGACGACCTTGAGAGCTCGGGGCTCCAGGTCGACACAGGGGAGGACAGGCCCCGGCGCCTCAGGGCGCCGGGGCCCTCTGCTGCCCGGCCCCCCGCACCCCCCGGCGCGGGCGCCATGTGGCGTACGGCCTCCGTCGTTCGCACGGCCCCACCCCTCCCGCATCTCGCACCGCTCGTATCAGCGTGGCACGCCGACGGCGCGTGCGTGGCCATTCCGGCGTAAAACGGGGCGCACGGCGGCCCCCGGCCGTCCCGCGCCCCACTCACTCACGCACGTGAGGGGGCGCCCCGGCCGGGGCGCCCCCTCACGCACACACGACGTACGGACGTCAGCGCTTCGCCACGAACACGTGCGCCGCGATCTCCGCGTCCAGCTCGGCGGCCTCACCGCTGGAACCCACCAGGACACCGCCCGCGGACTCCGTCACCGAGACCACGGAACCCGGCTGCACACCCGCCCGCCGCAGCGTGTACATCAGCTGCGCGTCCGTCTGGATCGGCTCGCCGATCCGGCGCACGATCACCGTCTTGCCGTCACCGCTCGCGTCCAGGTCCGCCAGCGAGACCATCGAGTCGTCGAGGAAGGCCTCCGCCTCCGCCTTCTCGCCCAGCTCCTCCAGACCCGGGATCGGGTTGCCGTACGGCGACTCCGTCGGGTGGCGCAGGAGCTCCAGCACGCGGCGCTCCACCGCCTCGCTCATCACGTGCTCCCAGCGACACGCCTCCGCGTGCACCTGCTCCCACTCCAGGCCGATGACGTCCACGAGCAGACACTCCGCCAGCCGGTGCTTGCGCATCACGCGCGTGGCCAGACGCCGCCCCTCGTCCGTCAACTCCAGATGGCGGTCACTCGCCACCGCCACCAGACCGTCGCGCTCCATCCGCGCCACCGTCTGGCTCACCGTCGGGCCGCTCTGGTCGAGCCGCTCGGCGATCCGGGCACGCATCGGGACCACACCTTCCTCCTCCAGCTCCAGAATGGTGCGGAGGTACATCTCCGTGGTGTCGATCAGTCCGGACATACGTGCCCCTCGATAGGTCGTGCGCTGGCCCTCCACCAATTCTGACGCATCGCGGTGACAAGCGGGCCATGTCCGGCCACGCGGTATTGACAGAGCAATGGTCCAGACCGCACCGTGAGCGGCGACCTCGACGAGAAGGAGTCGCCGCCATGGACGAGAGCAAGCTGGCCGGACAGTTCTTCGACGCCGCCATCGGTCTGCTCCAGCAGGTTCGCGACGAGGACTCCGCCGAGATCGCCGCCGCCGGAACCGCCATCGCCGACGCCGTCGCCCACGGCAACCGCCTGTTCGCCTTCGGCGCCGGACACTCCTCCCTCGCCGCCCAGGACGTCGTCTACCGCGCCGGCGGCCTCGCCCTCATGAACCTGCTCGTCGTCCCCGGCGTCGTCGGCGTCGACGTCATGCCCGCCACCCTCGGCTCCGCCCTGGAGCGCGTCGACGGCCTCGCCGGAGCCGTCCTCGACTCCTCCCCCGCCACCGCAGGCGACGTCCTGATCATCGTCTCGCTCTCCGGACGCAACGCCCTCCCCGTCGAGATGGCCATGAACGCACGGGCGCTCGGCCTCACCGTCATCGGCGTCACGTCCGTGGCGTACGCGACGGAGACCAAGTCCCGGCACGCCTCCGGCACGTACCTCAAGGACCACTGCGACATCGTCCTCGACTCCCGGATCGCCGTCGGCGACGCAGAACTCACCCACGAGGGCATCGAGGCGCCCTTCGGCCCGGCGTCCACCGTCGTCACCAGCGCGCTCATGCAGGCGACCATGGCCGCCGCCGCCGAGGAGCTCGTACGCCGGGGCGTGGAGCCGCCGCTGCTGCGCTCCGGGAACGTCGACGGCGGCCACGAGTGGAACGGCCGCGTGATGACCGACTACGCGGACCGCATCTTCTACCGCCACTGACCCGCCCGCGGGCCGGACGGCGGAACCCCCGCGGGCTCAGACCCCGCCCGGCAGGTCCAGGAGCGGCACGTCCAGGAGCGGGGCCACTCGGGCCGCCGTCAGCTCGCCGTACTGCACGTCCTGGCGGTCGAACGGCGCCCGGCCCGCGGCCCGCAGGAACGTCAGCACGCCCAGCGTCCGCGCCCGCGAGCGCAGCACCACGCACAGCGCGTGCGCCACGCCCGCCGGCCACTGGTGCGCCTCCGCCCACACCTCCGCCGTACGGCCCGCGCTGGCCCGCACCGCACCCACCCGGTCCCACGCCTGGAGCGCCGGATGCGCCGGTCCGTACCGCAGCGGAATGCCCGCCACCGGAACCGCCGGGCCCGGCACCGTCGGCGGGCTCGTCAGGGCGCGCGACAGCCGCCGCTCCCCCGCCACGACGTCGACGATCGCGTGGTCCGCGAACCCCGGCAGGGCGAAGTCCAGGACCAGGCCCGCCGCCTCCCCCGGGTCCTCGCACTCGGCGATCGCCGCGGCCGACCGGTGCAGCTGGCTCCACCGGAACCGCATCCGGTCCGCGTCCCGCGCCGCGAGCCGCTCCTCGGTGACGTCCTGGAACACCCAGGCGACGCCCAGCGGCACCGGCTCCTCGGTGAGCGGCGAGGCCAGCCGCACGAAGCCGCTGTTCCAGCAGCGGCGCCGCTCGCCGGACGCCGTGCTGACCGTCACCCACACGTCGGCGGGCGCGGCCGGCGCGCCCTCCGCCAGCACGTGCTGGAGCGCGCCCTCCAGCTCCTCCAGGCCCTGCACGACGACGTCCCCGAGCGGCCGCCCCAGCAGGGCCGTACGGACCGTGCCGATGGCGCGGGCCGCGTGGCCGTTGACGACCGCGGGACGGAGGTCGGCGTCCACGAGGACGACGCTCCACGGGGCGTCGTCGAACAGCGCCTCGCTGAGCGCCACGGAACGCTCCAGGTCTATCTGGACGTGGACCTCGCTGAACGCGCAGTAGATCCCGGCCGGCTTCCCGTCGGCGCCGCGCACCCCGGCCGACTGGCTCCGCACGAGGACCCGCCCGCCGTCCTTGCGCAGCAGCGCCAGCTCGTGGACCTGGCGGCCCGGGGTCTTCATGGCCCGCATCAGCCGCCCGAGCGTCTCCTCGGCGTCGGCACTGCGCGCCGCCCACCCCTCGAACCCGCGCCGCCCGACGGCCTCCGCGGCCGTCCAGCCGAGGATCCGCTCGGCCTCGCGGTTCCAGTGCGTGATGGTCCCGTGGGCGTCGAGGGCGCAGAGCGCCGCGTCCATCCCGTCGAGCAACGCGGCCAGCAGATCGGCCCCGGCCCCCGGTACGTCGGTGTCGCTCGTGGCCCCCGTGAAGGCACTCATGCCGGCACTCCCCCCGGTACTCCCCCTGGTGCGGGCCATTCAACTGGAACGTGACCCAGAACACACCACCTTCGGCGAAATCCTTTCACGGCTCGCAGACCTCGAAGCCCTCGAAGCCCTCGGGGTCCGCCGCGGATGCGCCTCGAATAAATCACTTGAGCCCGGCGCGGAGCGTCCGTACCGTGAAGGCACACGCGAAAGGAGGTGATCCGGAAAAATGGTTTCTTTTCGGACTCGTGAGGTGACTGCGGGCTAAGGCCTGCCGTCGCACTCTGTGCACCTCGGCAGGCCTTCTGCCGAACACCAACGCAGTCACCCGACCCGTGAGTCGCCGGTAAGTCCGGCCGGCTCCTGTCCGAACCTAGGCGGACGGGACCACGACTCACGGGTCGTCTGCGTGTCGGGGGACGTACGAGCATGCCGGAGGACGTACGAGGACGGCGGGCCGCTCAGGGGGAGAGGCGCTCCACGCGCCAGGCCGGGGACGTCTCCGGGGCGGCGGGCTCGCGGACGTAGCGGAGGCGGTCGTGGAGACGGTTCTCGTGGCCCTGCCAGAACTCGACCGTGTCCGGGACGACGCGGAAGCCGCCCCACTCCGGGGGGACCGGGACCTGTTCGGTGGCCGGGTAGCGGGCGGCGAGGTCAGCGTAGCGGGTGAGGAGTTCCTCGCGGGAGGCGATCACCTCGGACTGGTGGCTGGCCCAGGCACCGAGCTGGGAGCCGTGCGGGCGGGTCCGGAAGTAGGCGACCGTCTCGTCGCGGCCCGTGCGGGTGGCACGGCCGGTGACGATGACCTGGCGGGCCAGCGGGTGCCAGGGGAAGAGCAGCGAGACGTGCGGGTTGGCGGCCAGTTCGGTGCCCTTGCGGGAGCCGTAGTTGGTGAAGAAGACGAATCCGGCGTCGTCGTAGTGCTTGAGCAGGACCGTGCGGGAGGACGGGCGGCCGTCGGGGGTCGCGGTGGAGACGACCATCGCGTTGGGTTCGTGGACGGCCGGGTTGGCGGCGGTCTCCTTGAACCAGCGGGTGAACTGTTCGATCGGTTCGGGCGCGAGGTCGGCCGCGGTCAGCTCCGTGGTGCGGTACTGCTCGCGCATGTCGGCGGGATCCAGAGCGTCGGTCACGGGTTCATCCTGCCGCAGCGCGCCAGTGTGCCCGGCACCGCGTGCCGCTAATCCTTCATCGCCGGATCGGCGCAGTGTGCCGGATGTCACGCTTCCCCGCATCATCGGAACCGTACAGACTCAACGGCTGGACGACTGTTGAATCCCCCCATCGACCGCACACGGTTGATCGATCATCGATAGAGGAGCCGCCTGATGTCCGACTTCGTACCCGGGCTCGAGGGAGTCGTCGCGTTCGAGACGGAGATCGCCGAACCCGACAAGGAGGGCGGCGCGCTCCGCTACCGCGGCGTCGACATCGAGGACCTGGTCGGTCACGTCTCGTTCGGCAACGTCTGGGGTCTGCTCGTCGACGGCGCCTTCAACCCGGGCCTGCCGCCGGCCGAGCCCTTCCCGATCCCCGTCCACTCCGGTGACATCCGCGTCGACGTGCAGTCCGCGCTCGCGATGCTCGCGCCCGTGTGGGGCCTCAAACCGCTGCTCGACATCTCGGCCGAGCAGGCGCGCGACGACCTCGCCCGGGCCGCCGTCATGGCGCTGTCGTACGTCGCCCAGTCGGCGCGCGGCCAGGGCCTGCCGATGGTGCCGCAGAGCGAGATCGACAAGGCGCAGTCCGTCGTCGAGCGGTTCATGATCCGCTGGCGCGGCGAGCCGGACCCGAAGCACGTCAAGGCCGTCGACGCGTACTGGACCTCGGCCGCCGAGCACGGCATGAACGCCTCGACGTTCACCGCGCGCGTGATCGCCTCGACCGGCGCGGACGTGGCGGCGGCGCTGAGCGGTGCCGTGGGCGCCATGTCCGGCCCGCTGCACGGCGGCGCGCCCTCCCGCGTGCTCGGCATGATCGAGGAGATCGAGCGGACGGGCGACGCGACGGCGTACGTGAAGCAGGCGCTCGACCGCGGCGAGCGGCTGATGGGCTTCGGCCACCGCGTCTACCGCGCCGAGGACCCGCGCGCCCGCGTCCTGCGGCGTACGGCCAAGGAGCTGGCCGCGCCGCGCTTCGAGGTCGCGGAGGCGCTGGAGAAGGCGGCTCTGGAGGAGCTGCACAACCGGCGTCCCGACCGGGTGCTGGCGACGAACGTCGAGTTCTGGGCGGCGATCGTCCTGGACTTCGCGGAGGTCCCGGCGCACATGTTCACGTCGATGTTCTCGTGCGCGCGGACGGCCGGCTGGTCGGCGCACATCCTGGAGCAGAAGCGCACCGGCCGCCTGGTCCGTCCCTCGGCCCGCTACACGGGTCCCGGCAAGCGGGACCCGCGCGAGATCGAGGGTTACGCCGACATCAGCGGCTGATCCTGCCGGAGCAGGAGGTCCGCGTGGTGGCGGGCCGTCGTCAGCGGGTGGGCGCGCAGTTTGCCCTTCAGCTCGTTGCGGCCGTACTCGGCGAACAGCGGGTTCGCCGGGTCGGCCGTGACGCCGGGCGCCCGGTCCGCGAACGGGAAGACGAGCGGGGAGATCCGGGCGTCGAGCCGCGGGTTGTAGAAGAACGGGACCGAGTACCGCTCGGTCGCGCCGGGCGGGGACACCACCCGGTGGTTGGTGGCGACGAGGTAGCCGTCGGTGGCGACTTCGAGGAGCTCGCCGAGGTTGACGACGAACGCGCCGGGCAGCGGCGGCACGTCGTGGAACCGGCCGTCCTCGCGCTGGACCTGGAGTCCGCCGACGTGGTCCTGGAGCAGCAGGGTCAGGAAGCCGTAGTCCTTGTGGGCGCCGACGCCCTGGTCGTCGCCCTCGCCGCTGCTGCCGGGGTAGCGCACCAGCTTGAGGTGCGGGTGGGCGCGGGGTCCGAAGATGTCGTCGTAGAAGTCCTCGCGGGCGCCGATGGAGGCGAGCAGTTCGTGGAGGAGGCGCTCGGCGACGCCGCTGAGCCGGTCGATCCAGTGCAGGGCGGCGGTGCGCAGCTCGGGGAGGGCCTCGGGCCACTGGTTGGGGCCTTCGAGCCACCAGTAGGGGGGCTCCCAGGGGGCGGGGACGTGAGCGGGGCGTTCGGCGCCGATGTCGAGCTGGTCGCGCCAGTCCCGGGCGCCGCCGGTGCGTTCGTCGCCGACGCGCGTGTAGCCGCGGAAGTGCGGCGACCTGGTGTTGTCGAGGGCGAGCCGGTCGGCCTCGGGGAGGGCGAAGAAGGCGCGCATGGCGGTGGTGAGGGCCTGCGTCTCGGCCTCGGTCACGCCGTGTCCGACGAGCTGGAAGAAGCCGACGTCGTGGGCGGCGGAGTGGAGCTGCGCGTGGAGGAGCCGGCGGGCGTCGGGGCCGCGGGTGGCGGCGGAGAGGTCGACGATCGGGAGCTGGGAGGAGTAGGAGCTGCCGGGCGTGGAGCCGCTGGTGGTGGAGCTGCTGGTGGTGGTGCTCTGCGTCATGGATGCGTCCGCGGGGTCTACGGGTGCCCGTGGCGGCCGCCGAGGGTGGGGCGGGGGCCAGGGTGCCGGTCGGCTGGTGCTCGGATGAGGGACCCGACGGGGCGTGGTGTGGTGCCCCGGGAGGTCAGGCGGAGCGGCGACAGCTCATGCTCGTGACGCGGACGAAGTCCACGTGGCGACGGCGTACGAGCGTTGGCATGCGACCAGCGTACTGCGGAGGGCGGGGTTCGACTGTGGCCCGGGTCACAGGGCGATGGGGGTTCGGGGGCCTGTTCAGGGTGGCGGGCGGTGCGCGAAGATCGCCGCCTTGCATGTCCCGCGCATGCCAATCGTCCCGTCGCGCCCGTTCCCCGCAGGAGGATGTCCATGACCCGCCGCCGCACGCTCCGCGGCCCGGTGGCCGCCACCGCAGTCGCCCTGGCCGCCGCCGCCCTGCTCCCCGCCCCGGGCGCCTCCGCCGCCACCCACGCGCCCGCGGGCGCCTCGGCCGGCTCCGTTTCCGTGACCGGCTCCCCCGCCTCGGCGACCGCCGCCGGCTCGCTGCCGCTGGGCCGCGTCTTCATGGTGAACCCCGTCCAGTCGACCGGTGACCAGAGCCTCGCCGACCACAAGGACGCGGCGAGCGACGTCCCCGCCTCCGCCTACGCCCTCGCGACCCTCCGCAACCTCGACGCGAGCGGCGGCCTCTCCGGCAGGTGGGTCACCGTGCGCTCCGAGACCGGCGCGCCCGCCAAGGTCGCCGACGCCGCCTCGTACGACCGCACGGACGACGAGTTCGAGCAGGTCATGGCGTACTTCTGGGTCAACGAGGCGCAGGAGTACCTCCAGGGCCTCGGCTTCGGCACCGAGCTGCGCGGCGCCAACGACCGCGTGCAGCCCGTGCGGCTCAACCAGTGGGGCGCCGACAACTCGTACTTCACCGACAAGAAGGCCGAGATCCGCTTCGGCAAGGGCGGGGTCGACGACGCCGAGGACGCCGAGGTCGTCCTGCACGAGTACGGCCACGCCGTGCACCACGCCCAGGTCCCCGGCTTCGGCACCACCGCGGAGTCCGGCGCGATCGGCGAGGCCTTCGGCGACTACCTCGCCATGGCCGTCGGCACCCACGCCGTCCAGAAGTACGGCTGGCCGATGAAGGCCGACCAGGCGTGCGTCGCCGACTGGGACGCCACCGGCTACAGCGCGGCCCCGCACTGCCTGCGCCGCCTCGACGGCACCAAGACGTACGCGGACCGCGAGGGCGAGGTCCACGCCGACGGCGAGATCTGGTCCCGCGCCCTCCTCGACATCCGTACGGCGCTCGGCGCCCGCACCGCCGACCGGATCATCGTCAACGCGCAGTTCGGCTTCGCTCCCGACACCAGCTTCGAGGCGGCGGCCCGGACGACGGTCGCGACGGCGGAGCGGATGTACGGGGCGGGGGCGGCCGCGGCCGTACGGGACGCCTTCCGGGCCCGCGAGATCCCGGGCGTCTGACGGGGCGGCGCCCGGGTGTCCGACGGGGCGGGCCCCCGGGCGTCCGGCCGCGCCGCAGCCCCGGGCCTCAGGCGCTCAGGGCCTCGTCCACCAGGCGGGCCCACTCGGACACCACCCGCTCCCTGCGGGTGGTGTCGTCGGTGAGGAGCGTGGCGAGGCCCAGGCCGCGGGCCATGTCCAGGAGGCCCTGCACGGTCTCGCGGACGCCCGGGCGGGACTCGTCCGCGCCCAGCAGTTCGACGGCGATCCGGTGGGACTCGCGGCCGACCCGCGCCTCCAGCTCCGCGACCCGGTCGCGGAGCTGGTCCTCGTTCGCGGCGGCCACCCACAGCTGGAGCGCCGCCCGGAAGAGCGGCCCGGTGTAGAGGGTGACGAGGGCGGCGACGACCTCGCGGCGGTCGTCGGACGGCAGGGCGCGCAGGGCCTGCGAGCGTTCCTCCGCGACGTACTCGACGGCCGCCGTGAAGAGGTCCTCCCGCGTCGGGAAGTGGTGCTGGGCCGCGCCCCGCGAGACACCGGCCCGCTCGGCGACCACGGCCACCGTGGACCCCGCCCAGCCGTACTCGGCGAGACAGGCCACGGCGGCCTCCAGGAGCCGCTGCCGCGTGGCCCGGCTCCGGTCCTGCTTGGGGTTCCGGTCCGGCTTGGGGCTCCGGTCCGAGCTGGGGTTCCGGTCCGGCTTGGGTGCGGTCACAGCCGCCATGCGGGGTCCCGTCGTTCGAGGAAGGCCGTCATCCCCTCGCGCGCCTCGGCGGAGGCGAACAGCGTCGCCGACCTCTGCACCAGGTCCTCCGCGTCGCGCTCGAAGGTCTCCAGGACTCTAGCGGTGACCAGGCGTTTCGCCTCGCGCAGCCCCTGCGGGGAGGCGGCCCGCAGCGCGTCGAGGACGGCGCCCAGCTCCTCCTCCCCAGCGGTGACCAGGCCCATGGCGAGGGCCTCGGGCACACCGAACCGCTCGCCCGTCAGGTAGTGGCGGGCGGCGGCGCGCGGCTCCAGCCGGGGCAGGAGGGTGAGCGAGACGACGGCGGGCGCGACCCCGATCCGTACCTCCGTGAGGGCGAAGTCCGCGCCCTCCCCCGCCACCACGATGTCCGCCGCGCCGAGCAGCCCGACGCCGCCGGCCCGGGTGTGGCTGCCGGCGGTGACGTGGGCGACGACCGGTTTCGGCAGCTCGACGATCTGCCGGAGCAGGTCGACGAAGGCGTACGGGCTGGGCGGCGCCTTCAGGTCGGCGCCCGCGCTGAACGTGCCGCCGGTGTGGGTGAGGACGACGGCCCGGACGGCCGGGTCCTTGCCGCAGGCGGTGAGCGCGTCGGCGAGTTCGGCGACGAGCGCGGCCGACAGGGCGTTGCGGGTGGCCGGGGAGTCGAGGGCGAGGGTGGTCACTCCCCGCTCCTCGGTGGTGCGTATCAGGTTCACGTGCGGTCCCTCAGCTCTCGACGGAGGATCTTCCCGGACGCTGCCCGCGGGACGGCGTCGACGAACTCGACGGCCCGCACCTTCTTGTACGGGGCGACGCGGGCGGCGACGTGGGCCATGACGTCCGCGGCGTCCAGGCCGGCCGCGGACGGCTGGCGGACCACGAAGGCCTTCGGCACCTCGGTGCCCTCGGCGTCGGTGACGCCGATGACGGCGGCGTCCGCGATGCCCTCGTGGGTGAGGAGGAGCGCCTCCAGCTCGGCGGGCGCGACCTGGAAGCCCTTGTACTTGATGAGTTCCTTCACGCGGTCGACGACGTGGAGCCAGCCGTCGGCGTCGACCCGGCCGATGTCGCCGGTGTGGACCCAGCCGTCGGCGTCGATCATGGCGGCGGTCGCGTCGGGGCGGCCGAGGTAGCCCTTCATGACCTGCGGGCCGCGGATGGCGACCTCGCCCTCCTCGCCCGGGGCGGCGTCCTTGGAGGGGTCGTCGAGGGAGAGGATGCGCATCTCCGTGGACGGCAGCAGCTTGCCGACGGTCCCGGGCGGCGGGTTCGCGGCGTCGAGCGGGGTGACGTGGGTTCCCGGGGACAGTTCGGTCATCCCGTACGCCTGCCGGACGGGCGGCAGGCCGAGCCGTGCCGAACATGCCTCGGCGAGGGAGGCGTCGAGGGGCGCGGCCGCGCTGACGATGTACTCCAGGGACGACAGGTCGTAGTCGGCGACGGCCGGGTGCTTGGCGAGCGCGAGGACGATCGGCGGGGCGACGTAGAGGGCGTTGATGCGGTGCTTCTCGATCGCGGCGAGGAAGGTGTCCAGCTCGAAGCGGGAGAGGACGACGACGGTGGCGCCCTGCCGGAGGGGCGCGTTCATCAGGGCCGTCAGGCCGTAGATGTGGAAGAAGGGCAGGACGGCGAGGATGCGGTCGCCCGGTCCCATCGGGATGAGCGGCTCCAGCTGGGCGAGGTTGGTGGCGATGGAGGCGTGGGTGAGCATCACGCCCTTGGGGACGCCCGTGGTGCCGGAGGAGTACGGGAGGGCGGCGACGTCCTCGTCGGGGTCGACGGCGGGCTCGGGCACGGGGCCGGTGGAGCCGAGGAACGCCTGGAGGGAGCGGACGCCCGCCCCCTCGGGCGTCTGGTCGCAGACGAACACCTCGACGACACCGCCGGCGAGTTCGGCGGCCGCGCGGGCCACGGGGAGCAGCGGTGACACGGTCACGATCCAGCGGGCGCCCGCGTCGCGGAGCTGCTTGGCGAACTCCTCGGCGGTGGCCAGCGGGTGCACGGTGGTGACGGCGGCCCCGGTGCGCGTCGCCGCGTAGAACGCGACGGGGAACAGCACGGTGTTGGGGCTGTGCAGGGCCACCACGTCCCCCTTCCGCACCCCCGCCTCGGCGAGCCCGGCGGCGACCCTCCGGTGGAAGGCGTCGACCTGGGCGTACGTGAGGGTGAGCTCCCCGGTTCCGTCGACGAGGGCGGGGGTGTCGCCGTACTCGGCGGCGCGGCCGAGTACGGCGTCGTGGATGGGAAGGGAGACGCTCGGGACGTCCGCGTACTCGCTGTGGAACACCATGCTTGCCCCCTGGGAGAGGTGGAAGGTGGTCGCCAGGATCGCTGCTGCCGGTGCGGCTTGGGGAGACCCTGTCAGCAAGCCGGAAAACAAGCAAGCACGCATGCATGGTTCGTGAGGGGGCGGTGGGCCTTCGTCAGCTCTCGCAGGCCACGCCGTCGCCGTCGCGGTCGAGGTGACTGCCGTAGCCCGGGTCGCCCGCGTGGATGGGGGCCGCTCCGGCCTCGCGTACGGCCGTGCAGTTGCGGTAGTAGACGCTCGACTCGTCGGCGGTTTCGGCCGGTTCGGCCGTCTCGGGCTGCTGTGTCGTGGGGCGCGGGGCCGGGGTGCGGGTGGGCTGACGCGTCGGCTCCGGCGCCCGGGTGGTCGCGGGCGCCTCGGTCGTCGGCGCGGCCGTCGGCTCGGGGGGCGTGGTGGTCGTCGGCACCGGGGCCGGCTCCGTCGTGGGCGTCGCGGAGGGGGGCTCGGTGGTGGGGGCGGGGGTCGTCGGCGGGGCGGTGGCGGTGGTCGCCGGCTTCGGGTCGGCCCCGCCGTCCTCCTTCGGCGGGTCGCTGACGACGAGCAGCAGGAACCAGAGCCCGGAGAGGACCGTCGCCACGATCTTCTTCGTCTGCGTCCACCGGCTCGTCCACGCCAGGGCTATGCCCGCCGGCGGGAGGAACACCAGCAGGCAGACGATCAGGACCGGATGCTGCCACCAGCGTCTCCGCAGGGGCGCGGGCGCGGGCTGGTAGGGGTGCTGCGACGGGTACACGGGCGTCTCTCCGGAGGGCAGTGAGCGGAGGTGCGAAGTGACGGGATCGTACACAGGATGTTCACATCCGGTACCGGTCCGTACGGAATCGACTCCGCACTGTGTCAGAAGCCCCGCCCGACCGGCCCGTTCAGTACGACTTGGGCAGCCCCAGGGTGTGGGCCGAGACGTAGTTCAGGATCATCTCGCGGCTGACCGGGGCGATCCGGGCCACGCGGGACGCCGTGATCAGGCGGGCGAGGCCGAACTCCTTGGTGAGGCCGTTGCCGCCGAGGGTGTGGACGGCCGTGTCGACGGCCCGGACGCACGCCTCGGCCGCCGCGTACTTCGCCATGTTCGCGGCCTCGCCCGCGCCGGCGTCGTCGCCCGCGTCGTACAGCCGGGCCGCCTTCTGCATCATCAGGCGGGCGAGTTCGAGCTCGATGTGCGCCTGCGCGAGCGGGTGCGCGACGGCCTGGTGGGCGCCGATCGGGGCCTTCCAGACCTGGCGCTCCTTCGCGTACGCCACGGCCCGGCCGAGGGCGAAGCGGCCCATGCCGATCGCGAACGCGGCCGTCATGATCCGCTCCGGGTTGAGCCCGGCGAAGAGCTGGAGCAGGCCCGCGTCCTCGTCGCCGACGAGCGCGTCGGCCGGCAGGTGGACGTCGTCGAAGGTCAGCTCGAACTGCTTCTCGTGGGCGTCGAGTTCCATATCGATGGCACGCCGGCCGAAGCCGGGCGTCTCGCGCGGCACGATGAAGAGGCAGGCCTTGAGGGAGCCGGTGCGGGCGTCGGAGGTGCGGCCCACGATCAGGGTGGCGTCCGCGATGTCGACGCCGGAGACGAAGACCTTGCGGCCGTTCAGGACCCAGCCGTCCTCGGTCCGGGTCGCGGTGGTGGTGATGCGGTGGGAGTTGGAGCCCGCGTCGGGCTCGGTGATGCCGAAGGCCATCGTCCGCGAGCCGTCCGCGAGCCCCGGGAGCCAGCTCCGCTTCTGCCCGTCGGTGCCGAAGCGGGCGATGACCGTGCCGCAGATGGCGGGCGAGACGACCATCATGAGCAGCGGCGCCCCGGCTGCGCCCGCCTCCTCCAGGACGATGGAGAGTTCGGCGATGCCGCCGCCCCCGCCGCCGTACTCCTCGGGCAGGTTCACGCCGAGGTAGCCGAGCTTCCCGGCCTCGGCCCACAGGGCCGCCCGGTCGAAGCCGGGGCCGTGGCGGTGGCCGAGGGCGGAGACGGCGGCGCGGAGGGCGGTGTGCTCGGCCGGTTCGACGGCGGCGCTCGGCGCGGGGCTCGGAGTCGTGCTCATGCTGTCGGGTCCTCCTGTGCTTCGGTCGAGACATCGGCCTGGACGTCGCTCTGGACGTCGCTCTGTACGACGGCGAGCAGGGCGCCGACCTCGACCTGGCGGCCGGGGGCGGCGTGGAGCGCGGTGAGCGTGCCGGAGGCGGGAGCGGTGACGCGGTGCTCCATCTTCATGGCCTCCAGCCAGAGGAGCGGCTGTCCGGCGGTGACCCGGGCGCCGACGGCGAGGCCGTCCGCGACGCGGACGACGGTGCCGGGCATGGGCGCGAGCAGGGAGCCGGGTTCCCGGTGGTCGGCGGGGTCGGTGAAGCGGGGGCGGGGGACGAGCCGGTGGGGGCCGACGTGGACGGTCCCCGGACCGTACGAGGCGACCGCGAAGTGCCGTACGACTCCGGCCACTTCGAGCCGTACCGCGTCGGGCGCCGCCGACACCACCCGGACGCCCGCCGGGCCCGTGACCTCGTACCCGCCGTCCCGGGTCGGGCGGTAGCGCACCTCGTGGTCGCCGCGCCCGCCGCCGTACGTCCGCGTCTCGTCCTGCGCGCGGAGGTTCCGCCAGCCGCCGCCGAAGCGGCCCGGGCGGGCGGCCGCCGCGGCGAGGGCGGCGGCCACGGCCGCGTACTCCTCGCCCTCCGGCCCCCGGGTGAGCGCGGGCAGGTGCCGGTCGTAGAAGCCGGTGTCGAGGCTCTCCGGCGCGGCGACGTCGGGGTGGCGGAGGGACGCCACGAGCAGGTCCCGGTTGGTGACGGGCCCGTGGATCGCGGCCCGCTCCAGGGTGTGGGCGAGCTTGCGGAGCGCCGCCTCGCGCGTCGGGGCGTGGACGATCACCTTGGCGAGCATCGGGTCGTAGTGGACGCCGACGGCGTCCCCGGAGGCGTACCCGGTGTCGAGGCGGACGCCGCCCTCGCGCGGCACGTCGAGGCGGTGCAGGGTCCCGGTCTGCGGGGCCCAGGCGTGCGCCGGGTCCTCGGCGTAGAGCCGCGCCTCGACGGCGTGGCCGCGCGGGGCGGGCGGCTCGGGCGGCAGGGGGCGGCCCTCGGCGACCGCGAGCTGGAGGGCGACGAGGTCGACGCCGTGGACCTCCTCGGTCACCGGGTGCTCGACCTGGAGGCGGGTGTTCATCTCCAGGAAGTGCGCGCGGCC
The DNA here is from genome assembly GCF_053589515.1 of Streptomyces sp. NPDC003327. Classification (NCBI taxonomy): domain Bacteria; kingdom Bacillati; phylum Actinomycetota; class Actinomycetes; order Kitasatosporales; family Streptomycetaceae; genus Streptomyces; species Streptomyces sp. NPDC003327. The sequence continues at coordinate 101,137 of NZ_JBSFSA010000003.1, forward strand.
GTCGGCGACGAGGAACTCGACGGTGCCCGCGCCGACGTACCCGACGGCCTTCGCCGCCCGGACCGCCGTGTCGAGGAGGGATGCTTCCAGGGCGGCGGGCAGGCCGGGCGCCGGGGCCTCCTCGATCACCTTCTGGTGGCGGCGCTGGAGCGAGCAGTCGCGGGTGCCGAGCGCCCACACGGTGCCGTGGATGTCGGCGAGGAGCTGCACCTCCACGTGCCGGCCGTTCTCCACGTACGGCTCGACGAACACCTCGCCGTCCCCGAAGGCGCTCGCCGCCTCCGCCGAAGCGGCCGCCAACTCGGCCTCCAAGCAGCCCAGTTCGCGTACGACGCGCATGCCGCGCCCGCCGCCGCCCGCCGCCGCCTTCACCAGGACGGGCAGGTCCGCCTCGGTGACGTCCGTGAGCGGCGGGATGCCGAGCAGCTCCTTCGCCCGCGTCTTGGAGGCCATCGCCTCGATCGCCTCCGGCGGCGGCCCGATCCACACCAGGCCCGCGTCGAGGACCGCCCGCGCGAAGCCCGCGTTCTCGGAGAGGAAGCCGTAGCCGGGGTGGACGGCGTCCGCGCCCGCCGCGAGCGCCGCCGCCACGACCAGATCGCCCCGGAGGTACGTCTCCGAGGGCGCGGCCCCCGGCAGCCGTACGGCCGCGTCGGCCTCCCGGACGTGCAGGGCACCGGCGTCCGCGTCGGAGTACACGGCGACGGTGGCGACGCCGAGTTCGCGGCAGGTGCGGAAGACCCGGCAGGCGATCTCGCCCCGGTTCGCCACGAGGACTGTCCTGATCACCTGAGGCCTCACATTCGGAAGACGCCGAAGCCGCCGCGCGCGCCCTCGACCGGTGCCGTGTGGATCGCGGAGAGGCACAGTCCGAGGACCGTGCGGGTGTCGCGGGGGTCGATGACCCCGTCGTCGTAGAGCCGCCCGGAGAGGAACATCGGCAGGGACTCGGACTCGATCTGCGCCTCGACCAGCGCGCGGAGCCCGGCGTCGGCCTCCTCGTCGTACGGCTGCCCCTTCGCGGCCGCCGACGCCCTGGCCACGATCGACAGGACGCCCGCGAGCTGCTGCGGGCCCATGACGGCGGACTTGGCGCTCGGCCAGGCGAAGAGGAAGCGGGGGTCGTAGGCGCGGCCGCACATGCCGTAGTGGCCCGCGCCGTACGAGGCGCCCAGCAGGACGGACAGGTGCGGGACCTTCGAGTTCGCCACCGCGTTGATCATCATGGCGCCGTGCTTGATGATGCCGCCCTGCTCGTACTCCTTGCCGACCATGTAGCCGGTGGTGTTGTGGAGGAAGACGAGCGGGATGTCGCGCTGGTTGGCGAGCTGGACGAACTGGGCGGCCTTCTGCGACTCGGCGGAGAAGAGGACGCCCTGCGCGTTGGCGAGGACGCCGACCGGATAACCGTGCAGCCGCGCCCATCCGGTCGTCAGGGACGTCCCGTAGAGGGGCTTGAACTCGTCGAACTCGGAGCCGTCGACGATCCGGGCGATGACCTCGCGCGGGTCGAAGGGGGTCTTGAGGTCGCCGGGGACGATGCCGAGGAGCTCCTCCGGGTCGTACGCCGGCGGGGCGGCGGGCGGCGGATCGGGGTGGGCCTTGCGGTGGTTGAGGCGGGCGACGATCCGGCGGGCCTGCCGGATCGCGTCGGCCTCGTCGAGGGCGTAGTGGTCGGCGAGGCCGCTGGTCCTGGCGTGCATATCGGCGCCGCCGAGGGACTCGTCGTCGCTCTCCTCGCCGGTCGCCATCCTCACGAGCGGCGGGCCGCCGAGGAAGACCTTCGACCGCTCCTTGATCATCACGGTGTGGTCGGACATCCCGGGGACGTAGGCGCCGCCGGCCGTGGAGTTGCCGAAGACGACGGCGACGGTGGGGATGCCGGCGGCCGAGAGCCGGGTGAGGTCGCGGAAGAGCGCGCCGCCCGGGATGAAGATCTCCTTCTGGGAGGGGAGGTCGGCGCCGCCGGACTCGACGAGCGAGACGACGGGCAGCCGGTTGGCGTACGCGATCTCGTTGGCGCGCAGCGCCTTCTTCAGCGTCCAGGGGTTGGAGGCACCGCCGCGCACGGTCGGGTCGTTGGCGGTGATCAGGCACTCGACGCCCTCGACGACCCCGATGCCGGTGACCAGGGAGGCCCCTACGGGGTAGTCGCTGCCCCAGGCGGCGAGCGGCGAGAGCTCCAGGAAGGGCGAGTCGGGGTCGAGGAGCAGTTCGACGCGCTCGCGGGCGAGGAGCTTGCCGCGTGCGCGGTGCCGGGCGGTGTACTTCTCGCCGCCGCCCGCGAGGGCCCCGGCGTGCGCGGCGTCGAGGGCGGCGAGCTTGTCGAGCATGGCGGCCCGGTGGGCGGCGTGGTCGGGCCCGCCGGTGTCGAGGGCGGAGGCGAGGACGGTCACGGTCGGGATCCCTCCGGGAGCGGGCACGGGGAGCCCTGCGGGAGCGGGGCCGGGACGGCGGAGGCGGTCACAGGGGGCCCTCCAGGGGCGGTCACGGGTGGCCTTCCGGGAGCAGTCACAGGGGGCCCTCCAACAGCGCGGCCGGGATGTCGAGGTGGCGGGAGCGCAGCCATTCGCCGAGCGCCTTCGCCTGGGGGTCGAAGCGGGCCTGGGAGGCGACGCCCTCGCCGAGGAGGCCGGCGACGGTGAAGTTGAGCGCCCGGAGGTTCGGCAGGACGTGCCGGGTGACGGTGACGGCCGGTGCGGCCGTCTCCGGCAGGAGGGCGCGGAAGCGGTCGACGGTGAGGGCGTGGACGAGCCAGCGCCACTGCGCGTCGGTGCGGACCCAGACGCCGACGTTGGCGTCGCCGCCCTTGTCGCCGCTGCGGGCCCCGGCGACGCGACCGAGAGGGGCGCGCCGGGTGGGCCCGTCCGGCGGCGGGGGCGGCAGCTCCGGTTCCGGTACGGGGGCGAGGGCGGTCGTCCGGGTCGGGGCGGGAACGGCGTGACGGGTGCCGTCGGGGAGCACGGCCGTGTGCGGCACCTCTCCGGCCGGTACGGACGTGGTGGTGAACACCCCGTAGGGGGCGCCCCTGCCCGGCGGGGCGGTCACGTGGAAGCCCGGGTAGCTCGCGAGGGCCAGCTCGATCGCGGCCCCCGTCAGGGTGCGGCCGACCTTCTCGGGGTCGGGGTCGCGGACGACGAGCCGGAGCAGGGCGCTCGCTGTCTCCTCGGTGGCGGCGTCCTCGCGGTCGGTGCGGGCGAGTTCCCAGCGGACCTCGGCGGGCGGGGCCTCGGCCAGGGCGTCGCCGATCTGCTCCCGGACCAGGGCGGCCTTGGCCTCGATGTCGAGGCCGGTGAGGACGAAGACGACCTCGTTGCGGAAGCCGCCGAGGCGGCAGCGGCCGACCTTGAGGGTGGGCGGCGGGGCCTCGCCCCGCACCCCGTCGATCCTGACTCGGTCAGGGCCCTCCTGGCGGAGCCGTACGGAGTCGAGGCGGGCGGTCACGTCGGGTCCGGCGTAGCGGGCGCCCTGCGTCTCGTAGAGGAGCTGGGCGGTGACCGTGCCGAGGTCGACGACCCCGCCGGTCCCGGGGTGCTTGGTGATGACGGCCGAGCCGTCGGCGTGCAGCTCGGCGACGGGGAAGCCGGGGCGCCGCACGTCGTGGCCGGTGAAGAAGGCGTAGTTGCCGCCGGTGGCCTGGGTGCCGCACTCCAGGACGTGTCCGGCGACGACCGCGCCCGCGAGGCTGTCGTACGCGTCGGGGGCCCAGCCGAAGTGCCACTGTGCCGGTCCGGTGACGAGGGCGGCGTCCGTGACGCGGCCGGTGACGACGACATCGGCCCCGGCGGCCAGGCAGGCCGCGATCCCGGCGCCGCCCAGATAGGCGTTGGCCGTCACCTCGCCGTCGTGGGGCGGTAGTCGGTCACCCTCGACGTGGGCGACGCGGGTCGGCAGGCCGAGCTTGTCCACGAGGGCCCGCAGGGCGTCGGCGAGGCCGGCGGGGTTCAGGCCGCCCGCGTTGGCGACGATCCGCACGCCCCGGTCGTGGGCGAGCCCGAGGCCCTCCTCCATCTGGCGCAGGAAGGTCTTCGCGTATCCGGCGGCCGGGTCCTTCAGCTGGTCGCGGCCGAGGATGAGCATGGTCAGTTCGGCGAGGTAGTCGCCGGTCAGGACGTCGATCCGGCCGCTGCCGCCGCCGCTGTCGCCGCCGCCGGTCAGCATCTCGCGGACCGCACTGAAGCGGTCGCCGTAGAAACCGGACGCGTTGCCGATGCGGAGCACGTCGGGCACGGCCTAGACCTCCTCGGGTGCGCGGCCGGGGCCGGCGGGGGTCCCCCTGGGGGCGCGGCCGGGGCCGGCCGGGCCCGCGAAGGCCTGGGCGATGGTGAGCCAGTGCTCGGCGTCCGCGCCCTCCGCGACCAGGGCGGTGTCGGCGCGGTGGACGCGCTGTGCGGCGAGCAGGCAGAAGTCGAGGGCCGGGCCGGTGATCCGCTGGGCGGCGCCCTCGGGGCCGTACGTCCAGGACTCCCCGCCGGGGCCGGTGAGTTCGAGGCGGAACGGTTCGGCGGGCGGCTGCTCACCCCGCACCAGGTAGGCGTAGTCGCGGGCGCGGTGACCGATCCAGGCGACGTGCCGCAGCCGGGCCGTCGGCGTCCGGACGACCCCGAGGGCGTCGGCGACGTCCTGGCCGTGCGCCCAGGTCTCCATGAGCCGGGCGGTGGCCATGGCCGGGGCGCTCATCGGCGGCCCGTACCAGGGGAACCGGGCCCCGGGCGGCACGGCGAGCAGGGCCTCCCGGAGGCGGTCGCGGCCCGCCCGCCAGTGGGCGAGGAGCGCGGCGGGCGGGAGCTTCGCGCCCTCCTCTGCACCCTCCTCGACGAACCGCTCGGGCGCGGCGAGCGCCTTCGCGGTCTCGGCGGCGAAGGCCTCGGCGTCGGTGGCGGCGAGCAGGGCGGCGGCGTCCGTCCAGGCGAGGTGCGCGATCTGGTGGGCGATGCTCCAGCGGGGCGCGGGAGTGGGCAGGGCCCACTGCTGCTCGCTCAACCCGGCGACGAGGGCGTCGAGTTCCTCGCTCTCGGCACGCAGGTCGTCGAGGACGACGACGGGGTCCGACACGGTGCGCTCCCCTCGGGGGACGGGCGGGTCACGGTCGTGCGTGAGGAGCATGGCAGCCCCGAAAGAAACAATCAAGCATGCATGCTTTGATTTGCGAAGCGGTCGACGTCCGCGCGCGCCGCACGGGACCGGCGCGGGCGGGGGCGGTGCGGGCGGTACCGGCGCGGGCGGCTCAGACGAGGGCGGCCCTGCACGGCCTCGCCACCCTGACCCGGGCGCGGCGGCTCCCGCCGGAGGACACCGGGCGCAGGGTGGAGCCGCTGGTGGACCGGCTCGCCGTGATGTGCCCCCCCCCGGGCGTGCGAGGCGTCGGGCGTCGCGTCAGGTGTACGACTGGAGCGTGCCGCGGCGGCGGACGTCGAGCGTCGCGCAGTGGAACGAGCCGCCGAACGGCGCGTAGTGCATCAGGTCGCACGGGATCGGCTCGAAGCCCCAGCGCTCAAGGGCCCGGAGCATGCCGGTGTGGTGCCGCTCCGCGATCACCCGCTTCTCGTCGACCATCAGCACGTTCAGGCTCAGCCAGGCGCCGCAGATCGAGGTCAGCCGGAGCATCCGCTCACCGACCGGGTCGGGTTCGGGCGCGACCAGGACGTCCCAGGACCGCAGCGCCTCCGGCAGCCGGTCCGGGTCGACGTACTCGGGGTTGACCAGCACCTTCCCCGGCGCGAGCGGCAGCAGCGTGGTGTCGATGTGCATGGGAGTGGGGCACCGGCTCTCCACCTCGTGGATGCGGTAGTCCGGGCCGAGATGGCGGCGCAGCCACTCGATGCCCATGCCGTTGGTGACGTTGCTGCGGGTGACGAACAGGTCCCGGCCGGCCCGGACGAAGTCCGCCGCGTCGAAGACCGGCTCGAACTCGGTGACGATGCGGCGGACCGGCTCGCCGTGCCGGGGGATGCGGTAGTCCGCGTCGTACAACTCGTCCGACAGCTGCGGTTTCGGCGCCGCCGTCCAGCGCGCCCCGCGCCGGAAGTAGTCCTTCAGCACCGTGCGGTACGCCTCGGTCTCGAAGTAGCGGCACGGCCACGCCATCGGCGTCTCGATGATCTCGTCGCCGACGACGAGCAGGCTGTCGCGCGGGCAGCTGTTGCAGAACCCGCGGGACGACCAGCCGGGCGTACGGAACCGGCGGCGGTGGTCGAAGGGATCCGGCCGCCGCACCGTCACGCCCAGGGACTCCAGGAGCGTGACGAGCCCCTCGATCTCCTGCCGCGCGGGCTCGACCAGCACGCGCGGGTACCGGCGCCCGGCGACCCGGCGCTGCAGCCGGGCGGCCCACGGGGGGATGGCGCAGGTCACGACCGGATGCCCGGAGGGGATGGTCGCCCCTTCGAGCCGCCCGACGAGGACCTCCTCCAGGGGGTCCCACTCGTTGTGGGAACTGACCGGTGGGGTGGCGTCCGGGGCGGGGGGCGGGGCCGGCGTTGGGGCCGGGGCCGTGTCGATGCCTGCGCCTGCGCCTGTGCCTGTGCCGGTCACCGGATTCATGGTGGACGCTCCTCCCCGGCGGACGTGCGGCGCGCGGGTCCGCCGTGCGCGGCGGCTGCCCGCCGCGCACGGCGCCAAACGTCAGGCGGTGGCGCGGCGGGGCCGGGCGACGAGCTCGCCGCCGCAGTTGGGGCAGACGTCGGCCATCGTGTCGGCGCAGGGGACGCAGAAGGTGCACTCGTAGGAGCAGATGCGGGCGGGGGCGGAGGGTGGGAGGGCCGCCGTCTCGCAGCGCTCGCAGCGGTCTCGCATCTCCAGGGCCATGTCGGGTCCTCCTCGTCGTGTCGTCGCCTGCCGACCCATGATCGCCGCGGCCCTGTCCCCGTAAAACAGTCCCCGGGCCATTCCCCACCCCGTTCGGGCCACACGCGGCGCGGGCCCGCGCCCGCCGGAACCGGCGCCGAGGGCCCAGGCGCAGGCCAGGGCTCAGGGGCCGGTGGTGCGGACTGCGCCCATGGTGGCGGCGATGACCAGGGCTGTCGCCACCGCGTCGGTGAGCGCCAGCACCTGGCCGAGGACCAGGAAACCCGCGGTCGCCGCGATCGCCGGCTCCAGGCTCATGAGGATGGCGAAGGTCGGCGCCGGCATCCGGCGCAGGGCGAGGAGCTCCAGGGTGTACGGCAGGACGGACGACATCAGGGCGACGGCGAGGCCGAGGCCGATCGTCGACGGCACGAGGAGCTTGTCGCCCGCCTCCGCGAGGCCGAACGGCAGGGTGAGCACGGCGCCGAAGGCCATGGCGAGCGCGAGCCCGTCGGCCTGCGGGAAGCGCCGTCCCGTACGGGCGCTGAACACGATGTACGCGGCCCACATCGCGCCCGCCGCCAGCGCGAACCCCGCCCCTGCCGGGTCGAGCCGGTCGAAGCCACCGCCGCTGAGGAGCACGACGCCCCCGAGGGCGAGCGCCGCCCAGAGGAGGTTGACGAGCCGGCGGGAGGCGACGACGGAGAGGACCAGCGGGCCGAGCACCTCCAGGGTGACGGCGGCGCCCAGCGGTATCCGGTCGGCGGCCTGGTAGAAGAGCACGTTCATCGCGGCCATGGCGGCGCCGAAGACGAGGACCGTGCCCCAGTCGGCGCGGCCGTACCCGCGGACCTTGGGGCGGCAGACGAGCAGCAGCACGGCCGCGGCGAGCACGAGCCGCAGCGTGACGACCCCGAGCGCGCCGGCCCTCGGCATGAGGAGGACGGCGACGGCGGAGCCGAACTGCACGGAGAGCCCGCCCGCGACGACGAGCGCGACGGGCCCGGCGGGCCCGAAGCCGCGGCCCGCTCCCCTTCGGCCCTCGCCGGCGGGGGCCGCCGGAGCCACGAGGTCCTTGACCGGGCTGCTGACCGGGCTGGGGGTTTCCACCGGCTCCTCCCTTCACATCATGCGGCTGGTTCACTGAACTGAACTTCCAGTCCATTGTACTGGACCAGACGACTCCTCTACCTCTCACGCTACGAGCCCCCGCGCGGCACCGGAAATGCCGATTGCGCTGCGGTTATGCTCCGGACGCATGAGCATCGAGCTGCGTCACCTCCGCTGCTTCCTCGCCATCGCCGAGGAGTCGAGCCTGACCCGCGCCGCCGCCCGGCTCCACCTCACCCAGCCCGCCGTCTCCCGCACGCTCGCCGCCCTCGAACTGCACCTCGGCGCCCGGCTCGTCGAGCGCTCCACCCACCACCTCGCCCTTACCGCCGAGGGCCGCGCCTTCCGCGACCGGGCCGCCGCCGCGCTCGCCGCCTTCGACGCGGCCGTCGACCCGGCGCGGCTGCGCCACCGCCCCCTGCGCCTCGGGCACGCCTGGTCGGCCTTCGGCCCGTACACCACTCCCCTGCTGCGGCGCTGGCAGCGCGAGCACCCCCAGACGCCGCTCGAACTCCTCCGCGTCGACGACCGTACGGCCGGGCTCGCCCGCGGCGAGGTCGACGCCGCCCTGCTGCGCGGCGCTGTGGAGGCGCCCGGCCTCGTCACGGCGGAGCTCACCACGGAGGCGCGGGTGGCCGCGCTGCCCGCCGACAGCCCGCTCGCCGACCGTCCCCGCCTCGCCCTGGACGACCTGGCGGGCGAGACCGTCGTCCTCAACACCGTCTCCGGCACGACGACCCTCGCGCTCTGGGCGCCCGCCGCCCGCCCGACGGCCACCCTCACCGTCGCCAACACGGACGACTGGCTCACGGCGATCGCCGCGGGCCGGGGCGTCGGCGTGTCCTCCGCCTCCACCGCCGCTCTCCACCCGCACCCGGGCGTCAGCTACCGCCCGCTGCCCGACGCGCCCCCGCTGCCGGTCGTCCTGGCCTGGCGGGACGCGTTCCCGCACCCGGCGACGACGGCACTGGTCACGATGGCCCGCGAGATCGTCCACGGGACGTGAGACGCGGGAACCGAACCCCCTACAGCGTCTCCGCGAGCACCTCCGCCAGGTGGCGCGGCCGGTGGTCGGTCAGGGCGGTGATCTGGGTACGGCACGAGTAGCCGTCCGCGAGGACCTCCGCCTCCGGGGCCGCGGCCCGCAGGGACGGCAGCAGCTGGTCCTCCGCGCAGGCGAGCGAGACCTCGTGGTGGCCGGGTTCGAGGCCGAAGTTGCCCGCCAGGCCGCAGCAGCCGCCCGCGAGGTCGCCCGTCAGGCCCGCCCGGGCCCGCAGTCGGCGGTCGGCGGCGTCGCCGAGGACGGCGTGCTGGTGGCAGTGGGTCTGCCCGACGACCGGCCGGTCCAGGCGCGGCGGCTCCCAGTCGGGGGCCAGGGTCTCCAGGGCCTCGGCGAAGGTGCGGACGGAGGCGGCGAGGCGCGCCGCGCGGGGGTCGTCCGGCAGGAGTTCGGGCAGGTCGGTGCGGAGGGTCGCCGCGCAGGAGGGTTCGAGGACGACGACGGGGGCGGTGGGGTGTTCGAGGACGTCGAGGGCGCGGCGCATGACCTTCCGTGCCGCACCGAGCCGCCCCGTGGAGACGTACGTGAGCCCGCAGCAGACCCGACCCTGCGGCAGGGCGACGCCGAGGCCCGCCGCCTCCAGGACGCGGACGGCGGCCCGGCCGGCCTCGGGCGCGAGGTGGTCGGTGAAGGTGTCGGGCCAGAGGGTCAGCGCGGGCGGGCGGCGGGAGCCGCGCTCGCCGAACCAGGACGTGAAGGTGCGGTCGGCGACGCGCGGCAGCGTCCGCTCGGGCGTGATCCCGGCGAGCCGGGTGGCCCCCGGCAGCGCCGTGGCGAGATTGAGGCCCCGCCCGAAGAGGTCGAGCAGGCGCGGCAGCCCTCCGACGGTCCAGTGCGAGCGGGGCCTGCGCAGGGCGCCCGCGAACCCGGCGTAGTGGTGGTCGAGGAACTCCGCCTTGTACGCGGCCATGTCGACGCCCACCGGGCAGTCGCTGCGGCAGCCCTTGCAGGACAGGCAGAGGTCGAGGGCCTCGTGGACCTCCTCGGAGCGCCAGCCGTCGGTGACGATCTCGCCGAGCGCCATCTCGTGCAGGAGGCGGGCCCGCCCGCGGGTGGAGTGCTTCTCCTCGCCGGTCGCCCGGTACGAGGGGCACATCACGCCCGGTCCCGAACCCGGCCCGTCCACCCGGCACTTGGCGACGCCCACGCAGCGGGCCGCCGCCCGCCCGACGCCGACGAGCGGCAGGCCCTCGAAGCGCAGCCCGGCGTCGAGGGGCTTCGGCCGGACGAGCATCCCGGGGTTGAGGCCGCCGGCCGGGTCCCAGAGGTCCTTCACGGCGCCGAAGAGGCCCACGAGCTCCTCCCCGTACATGCGGGGCAGCAGTTCGGCCCGCGCCTGCCCGTCGCCGTGTTCGCCGGAGAGCGAGCCGCCGTGGGCGACGACGAGGTCCGCCACCGCCTCCGAGAAGCGCCGGAAGTCCCGTACGCCCGTCCCCGTCCACAGGTCGAAGTCGATGCGGACGTGCACGCAGCCGTCGCCGAAGTGCCCGTAGGGGACGCCCCGGAGGCCGAAGTCGGCGAGGAGCGCGCGGAAGTCGCGCAGGTACGCGCCGAGCCGGGCGGGCGGCACCGCGCAGTCCTCCCAGCCGGGCCAGGCCTCCGCCCCGTCGGGCATGCGGGTCGCCGTCCCGGCCGCGTCCTCGCGCACCCGCCACAGCGCCCGCTGTCCGGCCGGGTCCCGGACCGCGACGGCGTCGACCGCGTCGGCGGCGCGGACCAGGGCCGCCGCGGCCGCGTCCCCGTCGACCTCGCAGAACAGCCAGGCGGCGCCTCGCGGCAGCAGCGCCTCCGCGCCCCGGACGAGGTCGGCGGCCATGCCCTCGACGGTGAGCGGCCCGTACGGGAGGAGGCCGGCCGCCGCGTCGGCCGCCGCGGTCTCGTCGGCGTACCCGAGGACGACGAGGACGGGCGCGGCGGGCAGCGGCACGAGCCGTACGGTCGCCTCCGTGACGATCCCGAGGGTGCCCTCGCTGCCGCAGAGGGAGCGGGCGACGTCGGCGCCCCGCTCCGGCAGCAGGGCGTCGAGGGCGTACCCGGAGATCCGGCGCGGGAGCCCGGCGGGGTAGCCGGTCCGCAGCAGGGCGAGGTTCCGGTCGACGAGGTCGAGGAGTCCGGGCGGCGCACCCCGCCCGCCCCGGCCAGGCGTCAACGCGTCGCCGCCGTACGTCACCACTTCGAGCGAGCGCACGTTGTCGGCGGTCGTGCCCCAGGCGACCGAGTGCGCCCCGCAGGCGTTGTTGCCGATCATTCCGCCGAGGGTGCAGCGGCTCCACGTCGACGGGTCGGGCCCGAAGGTCAGCCCGTGCGGCCGCGCGGCCTCCCGGAGCCGGCCGAGGACCAGGCCCGGCTGGACGACGGCGGTCCGCCCCTCCGGGTCGAGGGAGAGCAGCCGTCCCATGTGCCGTGTGAGGTCGAGCACGACGCCCGTGCCGGTGGCCTGGCCACCGATGGACGTTCCGGCGCCGCGGGCGACGACGGGGACGCCGTGCGTCCGGCACACCTCGAGGGCGGCGGCGACGTCGGCTGCGTCGCGCGGCGCGACCGTACCGGCCGGAACGCGGCGGTAGTTGGAGGCGTCCATCGTCACCAGGGCCCGCGCGGAGGCGGTGAAGTCGACGTCCCCCGCGACGGCGGCCCGCAGGTCCGCGGCGAGTCTCTCGTGTGTTCCCACGACGCCAGGATGTCCCAGTCCTCGTCTCATCGGGCGGACATCCGGGCGACCGGGCCCGCGTGACCCGATACCCTCCGCCTCGTGGCTGATATCCAGATTCCCGCTGACATCAAGCCCGCCGACGGCCGTTTCGGCGCGGGCCCCTCCAAGGTGCGTACGGAGGCGCTGGACGCCCTGGCCGCCACCGGCACCTCCCTCCTCGGCACGTCCCACCGCCAGGCTCCGGTCAAGAACCTGGTCGGCGAGGTGCGTGCCGGCGTCCGTGACCTCTTCTCGCTCCCCGAGGGTTACGAGGTGATCCTGGGCAACGGCGGCTCCACCGCCTTCTGGGACGTCGCGACCCACGGCCTGATCGAGAACAAGTCGCAGCACCTCACCTTCGGCGAGTTCTCCTCCAAGTTCGCGAAGGCCGCGAAGCTGGCCCCGTGGCTGGCCGAGCCGACCGTGATCTCCGCCGACCCGGGCACGCACCCGGAGCCGGTGGCCGAGGCGGGCGTCGACGTCTACGCGTACACGCACAACGAGACCTCGACCGGTGTGGCCGCCCCCGTCAAGCGGGTCGCGGGCGCCGACGAGGGCGCGCTCGTCCTGGTCGACGCGACCTCCGGCGCGGGCGGTCTGCCCGTCGACATCACCGAGTCGGACGTCTACTACTTCGCCCCGCAGAAGTCCTTCGCCGCCGAGGGCGGGCTGTGGCTCGCCGCGTTCTCCCCGGCCGCCCTGGAGCGGGCGCAGAAGATCCACGCGTCCGGCCGGCACGTCCCCGAGTTCTTCTCGCTGCCGACGGCGATCGACAACTCGCTGAAGAACCAGACGTACAACACCCCGGCGCTCTCGACCCTCTTCCTGCTCAACGAGCAGCTGAAGTGGATCAACGGGCAGGGCGGCCTCGACTGGGCCGTGGCCCGGACGAAGGAGTCCTCGCAGGCGCTGTACGGCTGGGCCGAGGAGTCGAAGTACGCGACGCCGTTCGTCACCGACCCGGCGAAGCGCTCGCAGGTCATCGGCACGATCGACTTCACGGACGAGATCGACGCGGCCGCCGTCGCCAAGGTGCTGCGCGCGAACGGGATCGTGGACACCGAGCCGTACCGCAAGCTGGGCCGCAACCAGCTGCGGATCGCGATGTTCCCGGCGGTCGACCCGGCGGACGTGCGGGCGCTCACGGCCTGCATCGACTACGTGATCGAGAAGCTGTAACGGCTCCCGGAAAACCGGACCCGCGGAGGGCCCGGCGTCGGACACGACCGACGCCGGGCCCTTCTGCGTCTCCGCCGTTCGCCGTGGTCGCGGGGCTCAGCCCGCCGCCTGCGCCTTGACGTGGTCGATGACCGCCGTGAACTCGGCGGTCGGGGAGAACTCGACGACGTCGCTGTCCTCCAGGGCCTCCGGGGCGTGTCCGGGGCCCCAGTAGTAGGCCTGCCCGGCCTCGTACGTCTCCTCGCCGTCGGCGGTCCGCATCCTGATGCGGCCCTTGAAGAGGTAGCCCCAGTGCGGGCACTGGCAGAGGTCGCCCTCCAGCCCCTTGAGCGCCGGGCCCAGGTCGGTGCCCTGCGGGAGGTGGATGAAGGCGACGGTCATGTCGCCCCCTGCCTCCTGCATGCGGAAGTCCAGACCGTCGCCCTCCATGGCGACCGGGGTGTCCTCGCGCGTGAATGACGTCATGACTTCCTCCGCTCCGCACTCCTCCGCGGTTTTCCGGCCCCTCCTCCAGTCTCGACCCGGGGCGGCTCCCGGTCGACGCGAGCAGGCGGGGAGCGGGGCGGGAGCGGGGCGGGGGCGGGCGGGGAGCGGGAAACCGCAGGTCAGCCGCGGCGGAGCAGGCGTTTGACGCCGAGGACGAGGACGGTGGCGCCGGCCAGGACGAGGAAGCCGGTCGTGGCGTTGCCCCCGGCCGCCGGGTCCGCCGTCGCCGCACCGGGCCGCGCGGTCGCGCCGCCGGACGGCGCCCCCGAGGGGGAGCCGGGGCCGGTGCCGGAGGGGGGCGTCTCGGCGCCGCGGCGGTCGACGCGTACGACGCGGCTCTCGCGGCCCTCCGAGCCGAACATCAGGGCCGAACCGTCGGTCGTGTACGTCACCGACTCCGCCTGCCCCTGGAAGGGGGCACCGACCGAGGCGCCGTCGCCCTCGGGGCGGCCGTCCTTCCACGCGTACTCGCTCGCGCCCAAGTATCCGCGCAGGGTGAGGTGTTCGCCGTCGGGCGAGAAGGCGCCGTCGGTCACCCACGGCACCTCGCCGATGCGCCGGAAGACGTTGGTGTCCCTGTCCGAGAGCCGCTCGGGACCCGCGTAGAGGCCGCCGCCGCTCTGCTTCTTGCTCGCGATGTAGACCCGGCCGGTCTTCGGATGGACCATCAGGGCCTCGGCGTCGCGCGGCCCGTCGGCGTACTCCACGTCGTACTGCACGGCCCGCACGGTGCGGTCGCCGAGGACCTTCGGCTCGGGGAAGCGGTAGAGCCAGACGTGGTCCCAGGAGCCGTCGAGGTTGTCGCCGATGTCGCCGACCCAGATGTCCCCGTCCGGGCCGACGGCGATGGCCTCCATGTCGCGGGGGGTGCCGACCCCGGTCATCGTCAGGGTCGCCACCGTCTCGCCCGTACGGGAGTCGATGCCGTAGACCAGGGGCGCGTCCTGGTCGTTGTGCGTCCAGTAGATCCCGGGGTGGGCGCGGCTCGCGGCGAGACCGCTGGATTCGGTGATCCGCGCGTCCCGGATCGTGAAGTCCCGGTCGGGGTCCTGCCCTTCGGCGCGGGCGTGTCCGGCCGGGAGCAGCGCCAGGGCCGCGGCGGCGCCGAGGGCGCACAGAGCTGATCGCATGCCTCCAAGCCTGCCACGGCGCCGGGAAAACCGGTTTGACCTGCACCGGGGGCGCTGTCATGGTCGCGACCATGCCCACCTTCACCGCCGCCGACGGCACCGCGCTCGCCTTCCACGACTCCGGCCCGGCCACCGGGACCCCGCTCGTCTGCCTCCCCGGCGGCCCCTTCCAGGACTCCGCCTACTTCGGCGACCTGGGCGGCCTCGCGGCCCGGCACCGGCTGGTCCGGCTCGACCTGCGCGGCTCGGGCGCCTCCGCGGTGCCGGAGGACCCCTCCTCGTACCGCTGCGACCGCCTCGTCGCCGACGTGGAGGCGCTGCGGGTCCACCTCGGGCTCGACGCCCTCGACCTGCTGGCCCACTCGGCGGGGGCGAACCTGGCCGCGCTGTACCTGACCCGGCACCCGGAGCGGGTGGGGCGGCTGGTCCTCGTCACGCCGGGGACGGCGGCCGTCGGGATCGACACGCCCGCGGAGGAGCGTCTCGCGGCGGCGCGGCTGCGGAGCGCGGAACCGTGGTTCCCCGACGCTTACGCGGCGCTGGAGGAGGTGACGGCGGGGCGCGGCGACGCGGAGACGTTCCAGCGGGTCGTGCCGTTCTTCCACGGGACGTGGGACGAGGCGGCGCGCGAGCGGCACGCCGGCAACGCCCGGCGGCGGAACGGCGAGGCGGGCGCGGTGTTCGGGGCCGAGGGCGCGTACGACCCGGCGGCGACGCGGGCGGCGTGCGCCGCGCACCCGGGGCCGGTCCTGGTGGTCGCGGGCGAGGGCGACGCGAACACGCCGGTGCCGACGGCGACCGCCTACGCGGGGCTGTTCCCGGAGGCCGAGGCCGCCGTCCTGGAGCGGGGCGGGCACTTCCCGTGGCACGACGACGCGGAGTGGTTCGCGGGGACGGTGGGCGCCTTCCTGGCGGCCTGAGGGCCTGGCTTCGTTCCGAGGCCGCCCGGCGCCCGTGGTCGGGATCACGTCGCAGGTGCGGGACGCGGTCCGGGATGATGTGACCATGCGTTTTCTGTTCGTCGGCGACAGCATGACCATCGGACGCGCCGGCGACTGGACCTGGCGGCACCGCATGTGGCAGCACCTGGAGGCCACGCTGCCGGGCCCGTACGAGATCGTCGGCCCCCGCACGGGCCTGTACGACCCGGCCGCCGACGCCCCGTCCTCGGATGCCTACGCCGACCCGGCCTTCCCCGCCCCCGCCCGCCGCCACCTGGCCGGCTGGGGCGAGGGCTGGCTGCACATGGCGCCCGTGATCGGCGGGACCGTGGCGGCCACCCGCGCGGACGTGCTGCTCGTGTCGCTGGGCCTGATCGACCTCGGCTTCTACACGAACAGCGACCAGACCGAGGAGAACGTGCGGGCGTTCGTGGCTGCGGCCCGCGCCGCGAACCCGCGCGTCCGGGCGGTGCTGCTGCCGGTCATCCCCAACGTCCGCGCCACCTACGACGCGCCCTTCGCCGCCGAGTGCGCCCGCTTCAACGCGCTCCTCGCGAAGGCGGTCGCCGACCTCGACACGGCCGCCTCGCCGCTGCTGCTCGCGTCGGTCCCGGAGTCGTACGACCTCGGGACGGACACCTACGACGGCACGCACCCGGGGCCGAGCGGCGAGCACAAGCTGGCGGCGGCCTTCGCCGGGGCGATGCACCAGGCGTGGGGGCTCGGCGGCCCGTACACCGCCGCCGCCTGACCGAAGGCGGTTCGCCGGCCGGCCCCGTCGGGCGGCCCCGTCAGGCGGCGCGGACCAGGCGGTTCGCGAACGTGGAGAGCGTGTACGCGCCGACGCCGAGGACGACCTCCAGGGCGTTGCGGCGGGTGAACCCGGCGGCCTCGAAGGCGTCGAGGTCCGCGTCGCTCACCGCGCCGGACGAGGCGAGCACCTGGAGCGTGAACCGGCGTACGGCGTCGAGGCGTTCGGCGTCGGGCGCCGGACCGAGGCCGGCCATCTCGGCCTCGTGCACGTCCACGCAGAGGTGGCACTGGTGGCGGTGGGCGACGGTGAGGACGACGGTCTCGCGGGCGTGCGGGTCGAGGGTGGTGGCGGCGAAGAGGTCGCGGAGCGCGAGGAAGCCGTCGAGGGTCTCGGGCGACTCCTTGAGCAGGGCGACAGCGGCGGCGGTGCGGGCGGACAGGTCTGTGGGCGCGGACAGGTCTGTGGGCAAGGCTCCCCCTGGGCGGACGACCGATAGAATGGACAACATGGTTGACCATGTCGACGGAGAAAACGTAAACCAGGTTGTCGATCCCCGCAAGGGAAAATCCGGGGGCGGGCCGGACCAGGGCGGTCCCGGCGCGGGCGGCGAGCCCAGCCGGGGCTACGAGCTGCCCCTGCTGCTCTTCGGCGGCTTCCGCACCCTCATCGACAAGCTCCACGCCCGTCTCGCCGACGAGGGCCACCCCGACCTGCGCCCCGCCCACGGCTTCGCCATGCAGGCCATCGGCGCCCACGGCGCCACCGCAAGCGAGATCGGCCGCCGGCTCGGCGTCTCCAAACAGGCCGCGGGCAAGACCGTCGACCGGCTCCTCGCCCTCGGCTACGCGGAGCGCGCCGACGACCCCGCCGACGCCCGGCGCAAACTCGTCCGCCTCACCCCGCACGGCCGCGCGGCCCTCGCCCGCTCCGCCGCCGTCTTCGACGAGCTGCGGGCCGAGTGGACGGCGATCCTCGGCGCGGACCGCGTCCGCGACCTGGAGGCCGCCCTGCGGAACGTCGTCCCCGCCGAGACGACGTTCCGCCTGGACGCCACGAGCTGGCTCGGGACGTCCTGAGCGAACTCACCAGGCGAAGGCCTCCGGGGCCGGGCCCGGGCCGGGGAAGATCTCGTCGAGACCGGCGAGGACCTCCTCCGACAGCTCCACCTCCAGGGCGCGCAGCGCGCTCGCCAGCTGCTCGGGCGTGCGCGGGCCGACGATCGGGCCCGTCACGCCGGGCCGGGTCAGCAGCCAGGCCAGGGCCGTCTCGCCCGGTTCGAGACCGTGCTTGTCGAGCAGGTCCTCGTACGCCTGCACGCGGGCCCGCACCGCGGGGTCGGTGAGCGCGGCGGCGGTCCGGCCCCCGGCGCGGCGGCCCTCCCGGGCCTCCTTGCCGATGACGCCGCCGAGGAGGCCGCCGGCCAGCGGGGACCAGGGGATGACGCCGACGCCGTACTCCTGGGCCGCCGGGATCACCTCCATCTCGGCGCGCCGCTCGTGGAGGTTGAAGTGGCACTGCTCGCTGACCAGGCCGAGCGTGCCGCGCCGGGCGGCGGCCTCGTTGGCCTGGGCGATCTTGTAGCCGGGGAAGTTCGACGAGCCCGCGTAGAGGATCTTGCCCTGCTGGACCAGGACGTCGACGGCCTGCCAGATCTCCTCGAAGGGCGTCGCCCGGTCGACGTGGTGGAACTGGTAGACGTCGATGTGATCGGTGCCGAGCCGCCGCAGGCTGCCCTCGACGGCGCGCCGGATGTTCACGGCGGAGAGCTTGTCGTGGTTGGGCCAGGCCGGCGCGTCCTCGCCCATGTGGCCGTACATCTTGGTGGCGAGGACCACCTTGTCGCGGTGGGACGGGTCCTTGGCGAACCAGGAGCCGATGATCTCCTCCGTGCGCCCCTTGCCCGCGGTCTGCCCGTAGACGTTCGCCGTGTCGAAGAAGTTGAGCCCCGCGTCGAGCGCCGCGTCCATGAGGGCGTGGCTGGTGGGTTCGTCCGTCTGCGGTCCGAAGTTCATCGTCCCGAGGACGAGTCGGCTGACCTTGAGTCCGGTGCGTCCGAGCTGCGTGTACTCCATGGCACTCCACCCAACTCGTTCGAGCGCGCTCGAAGCAAGGGGGTGCCCGGGCACGGGAACGGGGCGAGGGAGGCGGGGGAACGGCGGGCTACTGTCCCGTCACCGAGGCCACCGCGATGATCGCGAACATCAGTACGAGCACACCGGCCATGATCCGGTTACGAGTCTTCGGGTCCACCCGTCGAGGTTAACCCGAGCGCTCTCCGCGCCCCTCCAGGGGCCAGGCGTCCACCGTCTCGTACCGGGGCCGCTCCCCCGGCACCCCGCTCACCGGGAGGTTCGAGCGGACGAGCGCCAGCTCGCTGATCTCCCAGCGGGTGCCCTCGAAGCCGGCCAGCGCGTCCACGAAGGGGCGCAGGTCGACGGCGTCCGCCCCGCCGCGGGCCCGGGCCACCGACAGGTGCGCCTGGTAGCGGCGGTGCTCGTCCATCGCGACCCCGGCCCGCCGGGCGGCCGCGTCGGCCCGCTCGGCGAGCAGCCGCAGCTCGTCCAGGCCCCCGGCGGCCCCCACCCACAGGGCGCGCCGCCCGAAGTGCCCGCCGCCGTGGAGCCGCAGCGGGAACGGCGGCGTGCGGTGGGCGGCGCGGGCGAGCCGGGCCCGGAGGTCGGGCAGGAGGGCGTCGTCGACCTCCCCCATGAAGGCGAGGGTGAAGTGCCAGCCGGGCCGCGAGGTCCACCGCAGCCCGTCGGCCCCGGGCAGCCGATGGAGCCGGTCCACGGCGTGCGCGAGTTCGGCGAGCCGCTCCGGGGGCGGCAGGACGGCGGCGAAGAGCCTCATGGGGAGAGTCTGGCAGCCCGGGTCCCCACTCGGAGGGAGCCCCGGGCCGAGGCCCGGACGAGCCCCGGGCCGGCGCCCCGGTCAGAAGACCTGGCTGTACGTCGTCCCGGGCCGGGCGACCCCCACCTCGGTCGCGGCGCGCGGGGCGAAGGGGGCGCGCCAGCTGCCCGTACCGGCGTAGAAGTACGCGGTGTTGCCGGGGGTCCTGGCGTACAGGTCGGGGCGGCCGTCCTTGTTCGCGTCGCCGATGCCGACGATCTGGCCGTACGCCTGCCGGCCGCCGCCGATCCTGATCCGGGGAGCGAACGTGCCGTCGCCCTTGCCGAGGTACAGCCAGAGGACTCCGGCCCGGTCCCGGGCGACGAGGTCGCCCGCGGGGGCGCCCGCGACGTTCCCGACGGCGGTGATGTCGTTGTAGATGCCCCAGCCCACGCCGATCGTCCTGAACCGGCCGAACGGCATCGAGGCGTACCCGGTCCCGCGGTACAGGTCGAGGGCGCCGTTCTTGTCGACGGCGAGCAGGTCGGCGCGGCCGTCGCCGGTCACGTCGCTGCCGCTCGCGAAGAGGTTGTAGCCGTCCCAGCCGACGCCGACCTTGCGGGGCTGCTCGATGAAGCCGCCCTTGTTGCCCAGGTGGAGCCAGAGGACGCCGCTCCGGTCCCGGCTGATGACGTCGGGGGCGGTGGAGCCCGCCAGGTCGCCGGCGGACTCGATGCGGTCGTACGCGTTCCAGTTCCCGGAGCCGGTGCTGCCCGCCCAGCCGGGGCGGGCCGGGACGAGCCGCTTGGCGGTGTCGTCCCAGAGGGTGTCGACCCGGTCGAGGTAACCGTCCGCCGGGCGCAGGATCAGGTCGGGCGAGCCGTTGTCGGTGTAGTCGTGGACCTTCGGCGTGCGGGTCACCTCGAAGGTGCCGGTGGCGGTGACCGACGGCATGCCGTTCCAGGGCCTGGCCGTCACCTTCCAGTCGTACGCGCCGTTGAGGGCGCCCTCCTCGATCCGTCCGGGGTACTGCCCGAGGACCCCGGCCCAGTCGATGCCGAGCGAGCCGTCCGGGAAGGCCCCGGTGCCCGTCGTGGCGGGCCGGACGGACTGGGTGAAGCGCCGGGACGACGCCTTGTGCGTGAACTCGACGTCCAGGTCGGCCTCGGTCGTGGAGAACCTCCAGGACATGCGGGTCCTCGCGACGCCGTCGAGCCGGAGGGTGGCCGGGACGTTGGTGCCGACGTACGTGAGGGGGGTGGTGCCGCCGTTGGTCTCGCCGGTGGAGGCGACCAGCTCGGCGGCCGGGCGCCCGTCGGCCCCGAGCGCGATCCGGTAGACGCCCTTGCCGTGCGCGGCGGTGGTGCCGAAGGCGAGCAGCGCGCCGTCGGACCCCTTCGTCACGCTCGTCGCGTGGTCGAGGAGCGGGACGGTCGTGCCGTCCGTCAGCGAGCGGGCGGTGAAGGCGTGCCAGGGGGTGGGGGCGTCGCTCGGGCCGACGGAGCCGAAGGCGAGCCAGTCGCCGACGACACCGCCGACGAGGTGGGCCTGGTCGTCGGGGCCGAGCGGGGTCCGCTCGACGGCCTGGGTGCCCCGGACCACCGAGGCGAGGACGGTCTTGCCGTCGGTGTGCTCCGTCCACAGGACGCGGTTCGACGAGAGGATTTCGAGCCTCGGGCGGTACGTCCCGACGAGCGGCCGCGAGTACTTCTCGGTGTACGCGGCGGTGGCGAGGTCGACGACCGCGATTCCCAGGCCGTTGCCCTGGTAGTCGGAATAGCCGACGAGGGCCGCGCCGGGCAGCGTGTCGGCGACGTCGAAGCCGGGCTGGCTCTCGGGTCCGCCGGTGGCCTGACGGACGGTCACGGCGCCGTTCCGGGCCACGTCGGCGAGGGAGGTGCGGCCGTCGTCGTCCACGACGAGGGTCGAGCCCACGGCTCCCACGAGGAATCCGCTGACGGGGGCGGTGGGGCCGAGCATGGCGACGGTGACGGGCGCGGCGCCCGTCGCCATGTCGTACACCGTGACGTACTCGGTGTAGTGCCGGTGGGCGGCGTGCCGCGCGACAACCACGGTGTCCGAGCCGGGGCCGGAGCCGTAGGCGGTCTCGTACGCGCCCGTCGGGATGAGGGTCGAGACGCCGTCCGCGTACCGCGTCCAGCGCGCCTTCCCGTCGGCGTCCACACTGAGGAACCCGGTGGCTCCCGCGCCCTTCAGGGCGCCGCCCGACGCCAGGAACGGGACCGGGACCGGCGCGGTGGTGGCCGTGGTGGTCGTGGACGCGGGGGCGGCCGTGGCCGCCGGGGCGAGAACGGGCGCGGCCGCGACGACGGCCATCACCAGACCGACCGACACCGCGACACGACGGCGCGACAAAGCAGTACGCAAGGTGTGTTCCTCCCCCAACTTCGCTGATTACCCGTAACGACTCACCGCTCCCTCGAAGGGTTGTACGACGCCGGCGGCGGGCTAGCCTCGCCGGATGAAGATCCGTAAGGCCGGGGTGGAGGACATCCCCGCGATGCTCGCGATATTGGACAGCGCCGTGGTGTGGCTGAACGGCAGGGGGATCACCGCCCAGTGGGGCACGGAGTCCTTCTCCGGGCGGCCGAAGGCGGTGGCGCAGGTCGAGGAGACGGTGGCGGAGGGCGATCCGTGGATCGCCGAGGTCGACGGGGTGGCGGCGGGGACGATGACCCTGACCCCGTTCCCCGGCAAGCACGTCGCACCGGCCGACGAGCCCGAGGTGTACGTACGGCTGCTCGCGACCGACGCGCGGTTCCACGGCCACGGGGTGGGCGCGGCGCTGCTCGCGCACGCGGCGGAGGAGACCCGGCGGCAGGGGGTGTCACTGCTGCGGGTGGACTGCTTCGCGGGCAGCGAGGGGCGCCTGATCGCGTACTACGAGGGTCAGGGCTTCACCCGGACCGAGCCATTCGCGGTGGGCGACTGGCAGGGGCAGGTGCTGGAGCGCCGGGTCTGAGCGGCGGGCCTGAGCGGCGCCCGTCGGCAACGCGTCCGTCGGCAACGCGTCCGTCGGCACGCGCGGAGGGGGCGGGGCCCGGAAGGCCGGGTCCCGCCCCCCGGGTCACGCCGTACGCGTCACGCCGTGCGCGTCACGCCGCCGTCGCCAGGTTCTCGCGTGCCGCCCGCGGTACGAAGCGGACCCGCGGGTGGCCGTGGTGCCAGCCCAGGGCGACCTTCAGGCCGCCGACCCGCGCCAGGACCAGGCCCACCACGACCGCGGCCGCCAGGGAGATCAGGCCGCCGACGGCGAAGCCCGTACGGGCGCCGTAGGTGTCGGTGACCCAGCCGAGGAGCGGAGCGCCGATGGGGGTGCCGCCCGCGAAGACCATCATGTAGAGGCTCATGACGCGGCCCCGCATGACGGGGTCGGTGGCCATCTGGACGGCCGCGTTCGCGGTGATGTTGACCGTCAGGCCGATCGTGCCGATCGGGACGAGCAGCAGGGCGAAGACCCAGAACGTCGGCGACAGCGCGGCCGCGACCTCCAGGACGCCGAAGACGCCCGCGGCGACCACCAGCATCCGCAGCCGGGTGGAGCCGCGGCGGGCGGCGGCGAGGGCGCCCACGAGGGAGCCGGCCGCCATCAGGGTGTTGAGGAAGCCGTACGAACCGGCGCCGACGTGGAAGACCTCCTCCGAGAAGGCCGTCAGCCAGATCGGGAAGTTGAACCCGAAGGTGCCGACGAAGCCCACGAGGACGATCGGCCAGAGCAGGTCGGGGCGCCCGGCCACGTACCGCAGGCCCTCCCGCAGCTGGCCCTTGCCGCGCGGGGCGCGCTCCACCTTGTGCAGCTCGCTCGTGCGGATGAGCAGCAGGCCGACGATCGGGGCGGCGAACGACAGGCCGTTGAGCAGGAACGCCCAGCCGCTGCCGATCCCGGCGATGAGGACGCCGGCGACGGCGGGGCCGATCAGCCGCGCGGACTGGAAGTTCGCCGAGTTCAGGGAGACGGCGTTGCGCAGCTGGTGCGGTCCGACCATCTCGGCGACGAAGGTCTGCCGGGCCGGGTTGTCGACGACGGTCACCATGCCCAGGAGGAAGGCGATCAGGTAGACGTGCCAGACCTGGACGTGTCCGGAGAGGGTGAGCGCGGCGAGCGCGAGGCCGCAGAGGCCCAGGGCCGCCTGGCTGGCGAGGAGCAGCCGGCGCTTCGGGTAGCGGTCGGCGACCACTCCCCCGTACAGGCCGAAGAGCAGCATGGGCAGGAACTGGAGGGCGGTGGTGATGCCCACCGCGGCGGCGGAGCCGGTGAGGCTCAGGACCAGCCAGTCCTGGGTGATCCGGGCCATCCACGTACCGGTGTTGGAGACGATCGCTCCGGTGAAGAACAGCCGGTAGTTCCGGATCGAGAGCGAGGAGAAGGTTCCTCGGTCCCGGCGGGTGTCGGTGTCGGGTTTATGGACGGGGGCGGAGTCTGCTCCGGATCCCGTACTCAAAGTGCGTCGCCTCCTCGGCTGCGGTCGTGGTCACCCCCGGGTGGAGGGGGGCAGGTGCGCGAGCTTCTCCAGGACGGGGGCGGCGGCGCGCAGCGTGGCCCACTCGCCCTCGTCCAGGCCCTCGGCGAGGGCGGCCAGCCAGGCGTTCCGCTTGCGGCGGGACTCGTCGAGCATGGCCTCGGCCTGCTCGGTCATGCTGACCACCTTCTGCCGACGGTCGTCGGGGTGAGGCTCCAGCCGGACCAGTCCCTTGGCTTCGAGCAGCGCCACGATGCGGGTCATCGACGGCGGCTGCACGTGCTCCTTGCGGGCCAGCTCACCGGGGGTGGCCGAACCGCAAAGGGACAGGGTGCCGAGCACCGACATCTCGGTCGGGCTCAGCGACTCGTCGACGCGCTGGTGCTTGAGGCGTCGGCCGAGCCGCATGACGGAGGAGCGGAGCGCGTTCACGGCTTCGGTGTCCTCGACGGTCCCGTGGGACAGATCTGGCATAGTCGTTAGCCTAACTCATTACTCTCGCTAAGTACCACTGGGCACACCGGAACGTCGCGGGGATCACACCCGGGCATCGATGTATCACCCAAACGAGTGAGTCAGATCCGGAAAGTGACGCAAAGGAGCCCCGGCTGCCCCGACTCTGAACGGCATGGGATCGACAGTGCTCAGCCTGCGCATGGACGGTGAGCTGCTCGACCGGCTCAGGAGCCACGCCGCGAAAAGAGGAATGAGCGTCCAGGACTATGTCGTCCGGACGCTCATTCGCGAGGATTTCGACGAGCGGTTCCAGACCGCCGTCGACGAGACGGAGAAGTTCTACGGGACGGCCGACGGCCCGCAGGACCCCGCGCCGATCGGGTGAGGCCCGGCGATCGGGCGGACCCCGCGCCGGTCAGGTGAGGCCCAGCGCCGGCATCGCGTAGTAGAAGACGAAGACCGCCGACACGACGTACATGGCGACCGGGACCTCGCGGCCCCGCCCGGCCGCGAGCCGCAGCACGCTGAAGGCGATGAAGCCGATGCCGATGCCGTTCGTGATCGAGTACGTGAACGGCATCATCACCATCGCCAGGAACGCCGGCACCGCGATGGTGTGGTCGCTCCAGTCGATCTCCTTGACCGAACCGGCCAGGATCAGGAAGCCGACCGCGAGCAGCGCGGGCGTGGCCGCCTGGGACGGGACCATCGTGGCCAGCGGCGTCAGGAACAGCGCGACCGAGAAGAGACCGCCGGTCACCACCGAGGCGAGGCCGGTGCGCGCGCCCTCGCCGACGCCCGCCGTGGACTCCACGAAGCAGGTGGTGGCGGAGGAGGAGGTGGCGCCGCCGGAGGCGACGGCCAGGCCGTCCACGAGGAGGACCTTGTTGATGCCCGGGAAGTTGCCGTCCTTGTCCATCAGCTTGGCCTCGTCGCCGACGCCGAGGATCGTGCCCATGGCGTCGAAGAAGCAGGACAGCAGCACGGTGAAGACGAAGAGGACGCCGGTGAGGACGCCGACCTTCTCGAAGCCGCCGAAGAGGCTGACCTCGCCGACGAGCCCGAAGTCGGGCGAGGCGACCGGGTTGCCCGGCCACTCCGGGGTGGTCAGACCCCAGGACGGGACCGTCGCGACCGCGTTGATCACCATGGCCACGATCGTCATGACGACGATCGAGATGAGGATCGCGCCCGGCACCTTGCGGACGATCAGCGCCAGGGTGAGCAGCGTGCCGAGGACGAAGACGAGGACCGGCCAGCCGTCGAGGTGGCCGCTGCCGCCGAGCTGGAGCGGGACGGTGGTGTGCGCGGCGTCGGGGATGCGGGAGACGAAGCCCGAGTCGACGAGGCCGATCAGCATGATGAAGAGGCCGATGCCGATCGCGATGCCCTTGCGCAGTCCGCTGGGAACGGCGTTCATGACGCGCTCGCGCAGACCGGTCGCGACGAGGAGCATCACGACGACGCCGGCGAGGACGACCATGCCCATGGCGTCCGGCCACGACATCTGCGGCGCGAGCTGGAGCGCGACGACCGTGTTGACGCCGAGTCCGGCGGCGAGCGCGATCGGGACGTTGCCGATCACCCCCATGAGGAGGGTGGAGAAGGCCGCCGTCAGGACGGTGGCCGTGACCAGCTGGCCGCTGTCGAGCTGGTGCCCGTACATGTCCTTGGCGCTGCCGAGGATGATCGGGTTCAGCACGATGATGTAGGCCATCGCGAAGAAGGTGGCGAACCCTCCGCGGACCTCGCGGGCGACGGTGGAGCCGCGCTCGGAGATCCGGAAGAAGCGGTCGACGGCCGAGGTCGGTTCCCGGGGGGATTCCGGCTCGGGGGAAGTGGCCTTGGCGGTGGCCGTGGTGCTCATGGCTGTCCTCGTATGGGTCAAATTTGGCGGTTCATACGAAAGAAACCCGCCGGAGGCAAACCGTTTCAGTATGAACACATGAACGAGCGAGCGTCCATCTCCGCGCGTAGACCACCGAACCGGACCGACTGGACGCGCCACCTAGACTGAGCCGCATGGCGAAGTGGACACCGAAGCACGAGGCACCCGAGCCCCTGGAGGGGCCCGTCGTCGCCACCATCACCGGCGGCACGATCCTCTGGTTCGTCCTCTTCCTCGTCCAGGTCCCCTTCTACGGCTGGTTCGACGACCGGGACCTGACCTGGTGGGTGTGGACCTGCCTGGCCGGCGCGGGCCTCGGCCTCATCGGCATCTGGTACGTACGGAAGCGGGACGCGGCGATCAAGCGCCACGAGGCGGCGGCACGCGGCGGCACCCACACCGGCACTGGCACCGGCACCGGCACCGGCACCCCGCAGGGTGCGCCCGACGCGTAGCACCAGGGGAGGATCCTGGTCATCCCGCGGTCGGATCCTGCCCCTTTTCGGCGGGTGAACGGTCGGCTCCGGTCGTAACGTCGAAAACATGACGCAGCAGGCGAAGATCGACTCGGACGGCAGCGCGACCGCGGCGGCGGAGCCACCCGTCGTCCACCGCCCCGGCGGTCTCACCTCGGCCGAGGTCGCCGAACGCGTCGCACGCGGCGAGGTCAACGACGTACCCGTCCGCAGCTCCCGCTCCACCGCCGACATCATCCGCGGCAACGTCCTCACCCGCTTCAACGCGATCATCGGCGTCCTGTGGGTGATCATGCTCGTCGTCGCGCCGATCCAGGACAGCCTCTTCGGCTTCGTGATCGTCGCCAACACCGGCATCGGCATCATCCAGGAACTCCGCGCCAAGAAGACCCTCGACGGGCTCGCCGTCATCGGCGAGGCGAAACCCACCGTCCGCCGCGACGGCGTCGCCGCCGAGCTCTCCACCTCCGAGATCGTCCTCGGCGACCTCGTCGAACTCGGCCCCGGCGACAAGGCCGTCGTGGACGGGGTCGTCGCCGAGGCCGACGGCCTGGAGATCGACGAGTCCCTCCTCACCGGCGAGGCCGACCCCGTCGTGAAGCGCCCCGGCGACCCGGTGATGTCCGGGTCGTTCGTCGTCGCGGGCGGCGGCGCCTTCACCGCCACCAAGGTCGGCCGCGAGGCCTACGCCGCCCAGCTCGCCGAGGAGGCCTCCCGCTTCACCCTCGTCCACTCCGAGCTGCGCTCCGGCATCTCCACCATCCTCAAGTACGTGACCTGGATGATGGTCCCGACCGCGCTCGGGCTCGTCATCAGCCAGCTCGTCGTCAAGGACACCGACCTCAGGAACTCCGTCGCGCGGACCGTCGGCGGCATCGTCCCGATGATCCCCGAGGGCCTCGTCCTCCTCACCTCCGTCGCCTTCGCCATCGGCGTCGTCCGGCTCGGCCGGAAGCAGTGCCTCGTCCAGGAACTCCCCGCCATCGAGGGCCTCGCCCGCGTCGACGTCGTCTGCCTCGACAAGACCGGCACCCTCACCGAGGGCGGCATGGACGTCACCGGACTCCGTACGCTCGACGGCGCCGACGAGGCCTACGTACGGAAGGTGCTCGGCGCCCTCGGCGAGTCCGACCCGCGTCCCAACGCCAGCCTCCGGGCCGTCATCGACGCCTACCCCGCCGCCGAGGAGTGGCGCTGCACCGAGTCGCTGCCGTTCTCCTCCGCCCGCAAGTACAGCGGCGCCGCCTTCAGCGAGGGCGACGGCGAGGACTCCACCTGGCTGCTCGGCGCCCCCGACGTCCTCCTCGCGGCGGGGCACCCGGTCCTCGACGAGATCGACCACCTCAACGAGCAGGGCCTGCGGGTCCTCCTGCTCGCCCGTACCGTCCACGACCTCGACTCGCCCGAGGTCGCCACCGACGCCCGGCCCACCGCCCTCGTCGTCCTGGAGCAGCGGCTGCGGCCCGACGCCGCCGGCACCCTCGCCTACTTCGCCGACCAGGACGTCGCCGCCAAGGTCATCTCCGGCGACAACGCCGTCTCCGTCGGCGCCGTCGCCGGCAAGCTCGGCCTGCCCGGCGCCGACCACACGGTCGACGCCCGCCGGCTCCCCGCCGAGCGGGAGGAGATGGCGAAGGTCCTGGACGACAACGCGGTCTTCGGCCGGGTCACCCCGCAGCAGAAGCGGGACATGGTCGCCGCCCTGCAGTCCCGCGGCCACACCGTCGCCATGACCGGCGACGGCGTCAACGACGTCCTCGCCCTCAAGGACGCCGACATCGGCGTCTCCATGGGCTCGGGGTCGGAGGCCACCCGGGCCGTCGCCCAGATCGTCCTCCTGAACAACAGCTTCGCCACCCTGCCGTCCGTGGTCGCCGAGGGCCGACGGGTCATCGGCAACATCACCCGGGTCGCCACCCTCTTCCTCACCAAGACGGTCTACTCCGTCCTCCTGGCGATCCTGGTGGTCGTCTCCCAGGTCGAGTACCCCTTCCTGCCCCGGCACCTGACCCTGCTCTCCACCCTGACCATCGGCGTCCCGGCCTTCTTCCTGGCCCTCGCGCCCAACAAGGAGCGCGCCCGCCCGCACTTCGTCCGCCGCGTCATGCGGTACGCGATCCCCGGCGGCGTCGTCGCCGGCGCGGCCACCTTCGCCACCTATCTGCTGGCCCGCCACCACTACACGGGCCCGGACGCGCTCGCCGCCGAGACCAGCGCCGCCACCCTGACGCTGTTCCTGGTCTCCCTGTGGGTCCTCGCGATCATCGCCCGCCCCTACACGTGGTGGCGCCTCGCCCTGGTCGCCGCCATGGCCGGCGGCTTCCTGCTCGTCCTGGTCGTCCCCTGGCTCCAGGACTTCTTCGCCCTGAAGCTGGTGGGCGTGACGATGCCGTGGACGGCGGTCGCCGTCGCCGCGGCTGGCGCGACGCTCCTGGAGCTGTCCTGGCGGTGGGTGGACCGCAGGTTCCCGGCCTGACCCCCCGCCCCGGCGGCGTCAACCGGCGACGACGACCGCGGAGAGGGCCAGGGCGCCCGGCAGGGCCTGGGCGAAGAGGATGCGGCGGTTGGCCGTGGCCGCGCCGTAGACGCCCGCGACGACCACGCAGCACAGGAAGAAGATCGTGACGCGGTAGCCGGTGGGGTCGTCGGCGACGAGGCCCCAGACCAGACCCGCGGCGATGAAGCCGTTGTAGAGGCCCTGGTTGGCGGCCATGGCCGCCGTGTCACGGGCCATTTTCGCGTCGAACCCGGAGAAGCGGCGGCCCGGCCCCTTCTGCCACAGGAACATCTCCATCACCAGGATGTAGGCGTGGAGCAGGGCGACGAGGGCGACGAGGATGTCCGCGGTCAGAGGCATGGGGTCATTCTGCGGGCCTGAGCCCCCCGACCGGCGGCGACACCCACCGGGCTCTAGTCGAACCACCGGTCCCTGGCCAGTTCGGCCGTGCGCGAGGGGTCCTCCAGGAGCGCCGCGACCTCGAAGCGGCGCGGCCACTGACCGGCCGCCCAGGCCAGACCCGCGGCGACGCCCTCCAGGGTGGCGGCGTGCAGGACGCCGTCGGGCGTCCGGCGCCAGTCGAGGTCGACGCCCGCCGCCCGCAGCTCCTCGTGCTCGATGTACGACTCCGGGGTCGCCGGCCCGAGCAGCGCGTGCACGGCGGCCGGGACCTCGTGCTCCTCGCCGACGGTCGTGACCTCGGCCTCGACGGCCTCGCTCAGGCGCCGCACCTGGAACAGCTCCGCCAGGTCCGCCGCCCGGGCCGGGGAGACCGGCAGCAGCGGCAGGTCCCCGGCGAGCGGCAGGAGGTCGGGGGCGTCGGCGACGAGCGCCTCGGCCGCTTCCACGACCACCAGCTCGCCGTCGACGACCGCGCGCAGCTCGTCCGGCAGGGTCACCTGATCGGGGTCCAGGTCGGCGAGCGCCGTGTACAGGGCGTGCAGCTGCGGGCCGGTCACCTCGCGGTCCGGGTCGGCGAGGCGGCCCAGGAGTTCGGCGGCCCCGCCCGGCTCGTCGAGGAGCGCCGCCACCGAGGTGCGGACGCCGAGCGCCCGCAGGACCTGCTCGTCCTCGAAGCCGGTCGCGTCGGCGGAGTCGTACAGGCCGACGAGCAGCGGGTCCGTGCCGGCCGCGCGGAGCCCGGCGGGACGGCGGCCGTCCAGGACGGGGTGGTCGCGCAGCCACCAGGCGGTGTACGGGCGGACGGTCTCGGTCGTGCCGTCCGGGAGCAGCACCCGTACGGGCTGGGTCAGGGCGTCCCGCAGCGGCGGCCGCGCGAGGAGCGCGAGCGCGCGCGGCCAGGCGTCGTCGTCGACGAGGTCCAGGTCCCGCACCGCGACGATCTCGGTCGCCACCGGCGGCACCGGCGAGTCCGGGAGCCGGTCGAGGACGTCCTCGCACCACACGTCGACCGCGTCGAGGAGCCCGGCGTCGTCCGGCTCCGGGTAGTCGCCGTCGCGCGGCTCCAGCTCGTCGGGGTCGAGGACCAGGTCGGTGGCGCGGACGAGGGCGAAGGAGGCGAGGACCCCGCAGGCGGCCAGCGGCCGTTCGCCCCATCGGGCCGCCAGGTCGGCGTCCACGTAGGCCAGTTCGTCCTCGCGCATCACGGCCGCGAACGCCGAGCCGGGCAGCACCAGCTCGCCCGCCGGGGCGAGTTCGCCGTCCTCGTCGGGCAGCGCGAGCGCGCCCAGCCACGGCTCCTCGCCCGGGTCGAGGTCCGCGTCCCGTACGAGACCGAGGACGGCCTCGGCCAGCTCCTCCGCGTCGAGGGCGTCGGCGTCCTCGTCCCAGATCTCCCCCGCGTCGAGCGAGGCCGCGACCGCCGCCCGCACCTGAGGCGTGGTCAGGACCGCGCGCGGGGTGGCGGGCAGGGCGCCCAGCTTCTCCAGGAGGGGGTGGGCCGCCTCCGGGTGCGCCACCTTCAGGCCGAGCCGGGACAGCTCGGCCGGCGTCCGGTCCTGCGGCAGGAGGACCTGGCGGGGCCCGATCGTCGTCCGGCCCGCGTCCAGCGGCACCGGCAGGCCCGTGAGCCGGTCCGGGTCGACGCCGGCCAGCGAGTCGTACAGCCGCCACCACCACGACGGCGCCCGGTCCACCCCCGCGAGCCGGTCGACGGCCTCCGTCAGCGGCACCCGGCCGACGCCGAGCGTCCGCAGCTCGGGCCGCCGCTCCAGACCGGCGGGCAGCAGCGTCGGGAACACCTCGGCGAGGACCTCGACCGTCTCCGCCCCGGCGCCCTCCACGACCTCCGCCTCGATCGGCCGCAGCGCCGGAAGGTCCTCCGACGGCGCGGCCGGCGCCAGGAACGCCACGCGCGGCAGCCGGTCGAGGATCGCCTCCCGCAGGGCCCCGTCCAGCGGCCCCTTGCCGAGCGGGCCGGGCACGAGGTCGAGCGCCGCGGTCGTCACCGGCCGCCAGTCGGCGAGGAGTTCGGCGTACGCGTCGGCCGCCCGCTGCACCAGGAAGTCGGTCAGCGGGCCGGGCGCCGGGTGCCGGCGGGCGGTGTCCAGCGGCAGCGACGCGATGAGCAGGGCCGGGATGCCGAGCGGCTCGTCCGTCGGGGTCGGCGCGTGGACGACGGGCGTGGTGCGGGGGTAGCGGGGGGCGCCCTCGCCGTCCACCGGTACGGCCCAGGTCACCGACCAGTGCGGGCGGAGCCGCTCCTCGACCGGGCGGCCCTTGAGGAGCTCCGGGTCGAGCGGTCCGGCGTGGGAGACGGTGCGCCAGCGGTGGGTGCCGGAGGCGGTGTCCTCGATCCGCACGTAGCCGTCGTCCTCGGACCGGCGCAGGGTCCGTACGCCCTCCGGCGTCTCGACGACGATCTCGGCGAGGCCCGGCAGCGTGAGGAGCAGCGCGTCGTCGACGGAGTCGAGCAGCCGCTCGGCGAGGTCACGGGCGGCGGCGTCCCGCAGCGGCAGGACGACGACCGTGTCGTACCCCTCCGGGGCCGTGCCCTCGGCGGGCAGCGGCAGCCGCAGCAGCGGTACGTGGCCGTCCCTGCGGCGCAGTTCGTCGCCCAGGCCCGGGCTGTGCCGGGCGGCGTCGGCGGCCAGTTCGCGGGCCTCCGCCAGCGACCAGCGGACGCCGCCGTGCCGGCCGAGGAGGGCGGGCTCGTCGCTGACGGCGAGGACGGCGGCGAAGCCGACGCCGAAGCGGCCCACGGCACCCGGGCCCTGCTCGCGCTTCGCGGAGGCGCGGAGCGTCGACAACGACTCGACGCCCGTGGCGTCCAGCGGGGCGCCGGTGTTCGCGGCGGCGAGAGCGGCGGGGCCCTCGTGGTCGGCGGGGTGGAGGGTGAGGCGGAGCCGGCCGGTGACACCCGCCCGGTGGGCGGCGTCGGCGGCGTTCTGGGCCAGCTCGACGACGAGGCGGTCGCGGTAGCCGCCGAGGGCGAGGTCCTCCTCGGCGTTGGCGTCCTCCCGGAAGCGGGCCGGGGAGGCGCCCCAGGCGTCGAGGACGCCTCGCCGGAGTCGCGCCGTGCCGAAGGGATCGCTTCCGTCGGTCGTCGTCCGGACGCTGACGCTCACGTCTGACTCCACTCTGCGGGACGTATGGATGATGCCGGTGCCCGAAGGTACCGCGCCCGCACGCCTCCCCCGCCGGGCCCCGCACCCGGCGTGCGGCGCACACCGTCGCCGGGGACGCGCGCCCGCACGCCCTCGGGGGGGTGCCCGTAGGGGGTCAGGAGTGGCCCAGGTCCTCGGAGGTGTCGTCGGGGTCCGTCGTGGAGCCGGAGTCCTTCGACGGGCGGAGCGGGAACGCGTCCGCGGCCATCGAGTCGAGCACCGGCGGCGCGGGCCGCGGCGGCTTCGGCATGATCGCGGCCTCGGAGTGGCCGCCGCAGCCGTACGCGAGGGAGACGACCCGCCCGTCCGCCGGGGAGAACTCGTTGGCGCAGACGCCGAACGCCTGCCGCAGCGAGCCCGCCAGCGGCACCAGGAAGGCGCAGGACTCGCAGGACGCGGGCGCGGCCTGCGCCATGGGCGTCTTGGCGCCGAACGCCTCGTCCCAGCGGTCGGCCGCGACGTGGAGACCGTACCGGGAGAGGACCCGGGCCCGCCGCATGCCGAGTTCCTCGGCGACGGCGCCGATCGCGCCGCGCGAGGGCGCCCGCTGGGTGATCTCGGCGTCCTCGGCGTCGAGGTGGTCCGCCATCTCCTCGGAGACGGCGGAGTTGGGCGGCGGCGCGTCCTCGCCGGTGTAGCCGGGTTCGAGGCGCAGGTCGTCCTGTTCGGTGGGGAGCAGGTCGCCGGGGCCCATGTCGCCGGGGCGCAGCCGCTCGCTCCACGGCACCCACTCGGGGGCGAGGAGGGCGTCGGCGCCGGGCAGCAGGACGGTTTCGTCAAGGGTGACGTTCTTGGCGCGGGAGGCGCGCGTGACGGTGACGGCCCAGCGCCAGCCGCGGTAGCCCGGCTCGTGGGACTCGAAGAAGTGCGTGACGACCCGGTCGCCCTCCGCCACGACCCCGACGTGCTCGCCGACGATCCCGGGCGCGGCAGCCTCCTCGGCGGCGGCCCGCGCCAGGTCTACGGCCTCGGCGCAGAGGCGGTCGGGGGTACGCGTGGCTCGCGGGGTACGCGGGGTTCGCGTCGTCGCAGCACTCACAGGTCTCGCTTCTCTCCTACGCCGTCTCACGGGTGCGCCGGCCGAGGAGCGGGAGCGAGGCCCCGGGCGGCGGGCGGAGCGGACCTGAGGGCCGCATCGACGTCCGCACCCGACCTGTCTCGCGCGTCTCGGGCACACCTATCGTCATCCATTCTGCGGGATGCCGAAGAGGCGCGCGGCCGAGAGCAACCGCCGGTGGCGCGCTACGCACGCTACCCCGTTCGCGGGCCGCCGCCCACCTGCGCGCTCCAAGTGGCCCGGATCGCGGACCTCGCGGAAGGGCTCCGACGGCCTGCCGTACGGCTTCGGGGAGGCCGCCGCGAGGCTTCGGGAAGGCCGATGCGAGGCCGATGCGGGCCCGCCCGGAAGCCGCCACGAAAGCCGATGGGCCCTGCCGGGAAGCCGCCGCGAGGCGGACGCGAGCCCGCCGGGAGGGCGGCCCGCGCCCGTCGGAGGGGGTGTCCGGGGGGCCGGCCGACCCGCCGTGGTCGTCGCGCAGCGGTTCGTACCCCGTGACTGTGGGGCACTATGACGGAGTGGCAGCCGCACGGTCCCCCGCACGATCGCATGATCATGCCGGGCCGCTCCACCGAGCGGGCCGGGCGGTCGGCCGTGCCCTGCACCTGCCGTTCACGGGCACGGCGAAGGGCATCCGCAAGGCCACGCACGCGCACGGCGCGGGCGAGTCGGGGCTCGGGAAGCTGATCGAGCTGCACGCCGTGAACGGCGCCGGGGACGTCATGATCACCGTCGCCCTCGCCTCCACGGTCTTCTTCTCCGTGCCGACCGACGAGGCGCGCGGCCGGGTCGCCCTGTACCTCGCCATCACCATGGCCCCCTTCACGCTGCTCGCCCCGGTGATCGGCCCGCTCCTCGACCGCATCCCGCACGGCCGCCGGGCCGCGATGGCGGGGGCGATGCTGACGCGCGCCGTCCTCGCGATCATGATGTCGGGGGCGGTCGCGACGGGGGGGATCGAGCTGTACCCGGCGGCGCTCGGGGTCCTCGTCGCCTCCAAGGCGTACGGGGTGGTGCGCAGCGCCGTCGTACCGCGGCTGCTGCCACCGACGTTCTCGCTCGTGAAGGCGAACTCCCGGGTGACGCTGGCCGGGCTGCTGGCCACCGGGATCGCCGCGCCCGTGGGGGCGGGGCTGCAGATGGTCGGGCCCGGCTGGCCGCTGTACGGGGCGTGCGCGCTGTTCCTGCTCGGGGCGTTCTGGGCGTTCCGGATGCCGCACAAGGTGGACTCGGCGAAGGGCGAGCGGCGGGCGCACCTGCTGACGCACGGCGAGAAGAAGCCGAGCCTGCGGACGGTCGGCCCGTCGGTCCTGCACGGCCTCCAGGCGAACGCGGCGCAGCGCATGCTGTCGGGCTTCCTGATCTTCTTCCTGGCGTTCCTGCTGCGCGAGCACCCGCTGTCGGGGCAGAGCGCCGCCGTGTCGCTCGCCGTCGTGGGCGTGTCGGCGGGCGTCGGCAACGCCTGCGGGACGGCCGTGGGCTCGCTGCTCAGGGACCGGGGCCACGGGCCCGAGGTGATCATCGCCACGATGATCACGACGGTGCTGGGGACGGCGATCTGCACGGCGGTCTTCTTCGGCGGCCTGATGGTGGCGGTGCTCGGCGCGGTCGCCGGCATCACCCAGGCCCTGTCGAAGCTGTCCCTGGACGCGCTGATCCAGCGGGACGTGCCGGAGCTGGTGCGGACGTCGGCCTTCGCCCGGTCCGAGACGCTGCTGCAGATGGCGTGGGTGGTGGGCGGCGGCATCGGCATCGCGATGCCCCTGAACGGCTCCGCGGGCATGGCCGTCGCCGCCGGCATCCTCGGCCTCGGCGCCCTCCTCGCCGTCCGCGGCCTGCTCTCGGCGGCCCGCCGGGCCCCGGG
This sequence comes from Streptomyces sp. NPDC003327, assembly GCF_053589515.1. Classification (NCBI taxonomy): domain Bacteria; kingdom Bacillati; phylum Actinomycetota; class Actinomycetes; order Kitasatosporales; family Streptomycetaceae; genus Streptomyces; species Streptomyces sp. NPDC003327. Next base: position 136,389 of record NZ_JBSFSA010000003.1, read on the forward strand.
CGCGGCGAAGGTGACGTAGCGGCGCGGAGGCGGCCCGGTCGTGGTGTCCGCCGGGCGCACGGAGGGCGGGCGGTGGGCCCGGTCGTGCTCTCCGCCGGGCGGACGGTGGGCCCGGTCGTGCTCTCCGCCGGGCGGACGGTGGGCGGCACGCCGTACCCCCGCGTGGCGTGGGGCGGGCGGCCCGATAGCCTTCGGCTCATGACCGTTGCGTACTTCTCCGGCTCGCGCCGCCGGGCCGCCGTCGCCCTCGGGGCCGTCTCCGCCGGGCTCCTCGTACTCTCCGCCTGCGACAAGCCGACTCCGCTCGCGACCGTGACGGTCGGGACCGACTCGATCCACTCCGAGGCCGCCTGCTACAACGACGGCGAGGCCATCAAGGAGTCGCAGATCCAGCAGTGCCTCAACAAGAAGGCCGAGAAGTCCATCACCGTGGCGATGGACGACAAGATCCGCTTCGGGGTCGACCCCGAGATCGCGGACAACGGCTGGACCATCTTCCTCGGCGGCCAGCAGGCCGAGCCCGAGCCGTACAAGAAGACGTACCGGACGATTCCGGCCAGCGCCTTCTTCTCCAGCCAGACCGGCGAGGCGACCGACACCACCCAGGTGACGATCGTCGAGAACACCGGCAAGAAGCTGACCGGCATCTGGCACTTCCAGCTGAAGAAGGAATCCTGATCCTCCGGTGTCCCACCGGACGCGCATCCTGATCGTGACGGCCGTGGCGGCGGAGGCCGACTCCGTCGCCGCCGGCCTCGCGCCCGGCGGCCCGGCCGAGGAGGTCCGCCTGCCGGGCGGCCGCCTCTCGCTGCGCCGCCTCTCCCCCGGCCCGTCCGGGGCCCGCTTCGACGTCCTCGTCGGCGGGGCCGGCCCCGCGGCCGTCGCCGCCGCCACCGCCACCGCCCTCGCCGCGGGCACCGGATCCGCCCCCGGCGCGCCCGCGTCCCCGGCGTACGGCCTCGTCGTCTCCGCCGGAATCGCCGGCGGTTTCCGGCCACTCGCCCCGCTCGGGTCCGTCGTCGTCTCCCGGGCCGTCGTCGCCGCCGACCTCGGGGCCGACACGCCCGAAGGGTTCCTGGCCGTCGAGGAGCTCGGCTTCGGCCGCTCCGCGCACCCCGTGCCCGACGCGGTGACCGCGCCGATCGCCGCCGCCCTCGCGGCCGGCGGGGTGGCGCACACCGTCGCGCCCGTGCTGACCGTCTCCACCGTCACCGGCACCGCCGAGCGGGCCGCCGCACTGGCGGAGCGTCACCCGGGGGCCGCCGCCGAGGCGATGGAGGGCTTCGGCGTCGCCGAGGCCGCCGCCGCCCACGGGGTGCCCGTCGTCGAGATCCGGGCCGTGTCGAACGCCGTCGGGCCGCGCGACCGGGCCGCCTGGCGGATCGGGGAGGCCCTCGACTCCCTGCGGCACACCTTCCAGCTGCTCGGGGGCGTCCTGCCGGCCGGGCCGGGCACCGCGGGCCCGGCATGACCGTCGAGCCCCCTCCCCGCCACACCGTCCTCGTGGAGGCGCACGCGTGAAGCTCAAGATCGCCTACTCCCCCTGCCCCAACGACACCTTCGTCTTCGACGCCTGGGCGCACGGCCGCGTGCCGGGCGCGCCCCGACTCGACGTGACGTTCGCCGACATCGACGTCACCAACGGCTGGGCGGAGAGCGGCACCGACGACCACGACGTCCTGAAGGTGTCGTACGCCGTGCTGCCGTGGATCCTCGACGAGTACGCGCTGCTGCCCTGCGGCGGGGCGCTCGGCCGGGGCTGCGGACCGCTCGTGCTGACCCGGACGGCCGGGACGGGGGCGGACCTGGCGGGGAAGACGGTCGCCGTGCCGAGCGAGCGCTCGACGGCGTACCTGCTGTTCCGGCTGTGGGCGGCCGAGAGCGTGCCCGGCGGCGTCGGGGACGTCGTCGTGATGCCGTTCCACGAGATCATGCCCGCCGTCCGGGACGGCAAGGTCGACGCGGGGCTCGTCATCCACGAGGCCCGCTTCACCTACGGGAACTACGGGCTTCACTGCCTCGCCGACATGGGCGAGCACTGGGAGTCGACGACCGGCCTGCCGATCCCGCTCGGCGCGATCGTCGCCCGCCGCTCGCTGGGCGCCGAGACGCTGGAGCGGCTCGCCGACGCGGCCCGCGCGTCGGTGCGGATGGCCTGGGACGACCCGGTCGCCTCCCGGCCGTACGTGCTGGAGCACGCGCAGGAGATGGACCCGAAGGTGGCGGACCAGCACATCGGTCTGTACGTGAACGAGTTCACCGCCGACCTCGGCGAGCACGGGTACGCGGCGGTGCGCGGGCTCCTCACGCGCGCCGCGGCCGAGGGGCTGGTGCCGCCCCTCGGCCCGGACGCGCTGTCGTTCCCCTGACGGGGACGGCTCCTACACGTCGAGCTGGTCGGCGACCGCCCGCAGCAGGCCCGCGATCTTCTTGCCGTGCGCCTTGTCGGGGTAGCGGCCCCGCTCCAGGGAGGGCGTGATGTTCTCCAGGAGCGTCGTCAGGTCCTGCACGATCGACGCCAGTTCGTCGGGCTTGCGCCGCTGCGCCGCCGCCACGGACGGCGTCGGGTCGAGGACCGTCACGGAGAGCGCCTGGTCGCCGCGCTGGCCGGCGACCACGCCGAACTCCACCCGCTGCCCCGGCTTCAGCGCCTCGACACCGGCCGGGAGCACAGAGGAGTGGACGAAGACGTCACCGCCGTCGTCGCGGGAGAGAAAGCCGAAGCCCTTCTCGCTGTTGAACCATTTGACCTTGCCGGTGGGCACGTCCGTCCTCGTCCTCGTACTCGTCGGTGGGGATGGCAGACAGCGGGTCGACCGACCCGCCCGGCACCAAGGCTAATGGTCCGAAGGCCGGTGACAAGACGCCGCCGAAGTGTTCCTACGGCCTGGGAACTACCCTGGCGGGATGCGTAGTGAAACCCCTGCCGCACCGGCGGACGACAGCGCCCCGGGCGACGGACTCGTCAAGGCCGGTGTCGTCGTCTTCGCCGTCGGCGCACTGGCGACGCTGGTCACCGTGGCCCCGCTGTTCCTCGGCACGGACCCCTTCCCCACGATCGCCTACTGCGTCTCCATGCTCATGGGCGTCGGGTTCCTGCTCGCCGGCGCCGGGGTGCTGCGGTCCATCGCCGCCCAGCGCCGGCAGGCCCGTACGGGCGCGGCGGCCCCGCCTCAGGCGAGGTAGCCCTCCCACCACGGGCGGAAGTCCGTCAGGTCCGCGAGGACCACGTCCGCGCCCGCCGCGCGCAGCTCCTCCGGGGCGCACGGGCCGGTCGCGACGGCCACCGAGAGGGCGCCCGCCGTGGCCGCGCCGCGCACGTCGCCGACGTGGTCGCCGACGTACACGCGGGCGTCGTGGGCGCGCAGCGCCTCCGCCTTGCCCTCGGCCCACAGGCCGCCGACGACGGCGTCCGGCTCGATGCCGAGGTGGGCGAGGTGCAGCTCGGCGTGCGGGCCGTTCTTCGCGGTGACGACGATCGTCCGGCCGCCCGCCTCGCGCACGGCGTGGATCGCGTCCCGGGCGCCCGGCATCGGCGGCGACGGCTCGATGGCGTACTCGGGGTAGAGGGCGCGGTAGCGCGCCACCATCTCCGGGACGTGCTCCGCCGGGACCCAGTGCGCCATCTCGTGGTCCAGCGGCGGGCCGAGACGGCTGACGACGAGGTCGGAGTCGACGGGCACCCCGTACGCAGCCGAGAAGGCCTCCCAGGCGGCCCTGATGCCGGGGCGGGAGTCGATGAGCGTCAGGTCGAGGTCGAACCCGACGGTCGGCGGGGCGGCGGAGAAGGGTGACGTCATGGGGGACATTGTGCCCGGGTGTTCGAATACGCCCCCTGCTTAGACTGACTCAGCCAAGCCTTGCCTTGCCCGCCGTGACCGGTGGGGGCCGGGCCCGGCGTCCGTGCACCTGTGTCGTCCGATGGGTCCCCATGCCAGCCGCTCTCCGTTCCAGACGGGTCCTCGCGACCTCGGCGGCTGTCGTCGCCCTGCTCGTCGCCGTCCTCCTCAGCCTCGCCGTCGGCGCCCGCGCCATCGCCCCCGGCACGGTCCTCGACGCCCTCCTCCACGGAGCCACGGGCGACGACGCCGAGGTCGTACGGCAGCTCCGCCTGCCCCGCACGCTGATCGGGCTGATGGTCGGCGCCGCCCTCGGGCTCGCCGGCACCGCCCTCCAGGGCATCACCCGCAACCCGATCGCCGACCCCGGCATCCTCGGCATCAGCCAGGGCTCGTCGGTGGCCGTCGTCCTCGCCATCGCCTTCCTCGGCGTGCACGACCTCACCGGCTACGTGTGGTTCTCCTTCGCCGGCGCCGCGCTCGCCTCCGTCGCCGTCTACGCCGTCGCGTCCAGCGGGCGCGGCGGCGCCACGCCCGTGAAGCTGGCGCTCGGCGGGGCCGCCATCAACGCGCTGCTGCTCTCCGTCACCACCGGCGTCCTCACCACCAAGGCCTCCGCGCTCGACGAGTTCCGGTTCTGGCAGATCGGCTCCGTCGACGGCCGCGACGCCGAGATCGTCGGCCAGATCTGGCCGTTCCTCCTCCTCGGCGCGGTCCTCGTCGTCTCCGTCGCCCGCGGCCTCGACGCCCTCGCCCTCGGCGAGGACGTCGCCACGGGCCTCGGGCAGCGCGTCGCCACCGTGCGGATCGTCGGCGGCATCGGCGCGACCGTCCTCACCGGCGCGGCCGTCGCCGCCGCGGGACCCATCGCCTTCGTCGGCCTCGCCGTCCCCCACATCGCGCGGGCCGTCGTCGGCTCCGACCACCGCTGGGTGCTGCCGATGGCCGCGCTCACCGGGCCCGTGATGCTCCTCTCCGCGGACGTCGTCGGCCGGATCGTCTTCCCGCCGGGCGAGGTCCCCGCCGGAGTGATGACCGCCCTGATCGGCGTGCCGTTCCTGGTGACCCTGGTGCGGCGGAAGGCGGTGCCGGCATGACCGCCCCCACCCCCGCGGCCGCCGCTCCGGCCACCCGCGCCCCGGCCGCCCGGGGTCTGCGGCCCGCCGGGTACGGGCTCGTGCGCGCCGGCGGCGCCTCGTTCCTCGTCCACCGGCGCTCCGCCCTCGTCGCCACGGGCCTGATGCTCGTCCTGGCCGCGTCCTGCGTCGCGTACCTGTGCGTCGGCGAACGGTTCGTCGCCCCCGGCGAGGTCGTCCGCATCCTCCTCGGCGGGGCGTCGCCGTCGGCGTTCGTCGTCGAGGAGCTGCGCGAGCCCCGGCTCGTCGTCGCGCTCGCCGTCGGCGCCGCCTTCGGCATCGCGGGCGCCCTCATCCAGACCGTCGCCCGCAACCCGCTCGCCTCCCCCGACATCATCGGCATCAGCCAGGGCGCCGGGGCGGTCACCGTCGCCGCGATGACCTTCGGCCTCACCTCGTACACCGTGCTGCCGTACCTCTCGATCGCGGGCGGCGTCCTCGCCGCCGCGCTCGTGTACGTCTTCGCCTGGCGCGGCGGGCTGCACGCCACCCGCTTCGTCCTCATCGGCATCGGCTTCGCCATCGCCCTGCGGTCGCTCACCACCCTCTTCATGACCAAGGGGGACTACCTCGTCGCCCAGCAGGCGCAGATCTGGATGACCGGCTCGCTCAACGGCCGCGGCTGGGACGAGTCCGCGCCTATTCGGTGGACGCTGCTCCTGCTGCTGCCCGCCGTCCTGTGGGCCGCCCGCGCCCAGCGGACCGTCTCCCTCGACGACTCCACCGCGACCGCGCTCGGCGTCCCGCTCGGCCGGGTACGCCTCGGGCTCGTCGCCGTCGGCGTCGTCCTCGCGTCCGTCGCGACGGGCGTCGCCGGGCCGGTCGACTTCGTGGCGCTCCTCGCCCCGCAGATCGCCCGCCGCACCACCCGGACCGCGCAGATCCCCCTGCTCTGCTCCGCCCTCATGGGCGCGGTCGTCGTCGTCCTCGCCGACCTGCTCGGCCGGCGGCTCTTCTCGCCCGTCGAACTTCCGGTGGGCGTCCTCACGGCGGCGGTCGGCGCCCCGTACCTGATCTGGCTCATCGTCCGGAGCCGAGCTGTTGGAGGTAAGGCGTGAGCAGACTGCAGGCCCGCGAGCTGACGCTCGCCTACGAGGACCGCACCGTCGTCGAGGAGCTCGACCTCGCCGTCCCCGACGGCAAGGTCACCGTCATCGTCGGCCCCAACGCCTGCGGCAAGTCCACCACCCTGCGGGCGCTCGGGCGGCTCCTCAAGCCGTCGGGCGGTGCCGTCCTCCTCGACGGCGAGGAGCTGGCGAAGCTGCCCACCAAGCGGATCGCCCGTGCCATCGGCCTGCTGCCGCAGACGCCGGTCGCACCCGAGGCCATCACCGTCGCCGACCTCGTCTCGCGGGGCCGGCAGCCGCACCAGGCCTGGTGGAAGCAGTGGTCGGAGGAGGACGAGCGGGCCGTCACCGACGCGATGGCCCGCACGGACGTGACCGCGCTCGCCGACCGGTCCGTCGACGAGCTCTCCGGCGGGCAGCGGCAGCGCGTCTGGATCGCGATGGCCCTCGCCCAGGAGACCGACCTGCTGCTCCTCGACGAGCCGACCACCTACCTGGACATCGCCCACCAGGTCGAGGTCCTCGACCTGGTCCGCCGCCTCAACCGCGTCCGCGGCCGCACGGTCGTCCTGGTCCTGCACGACCTGAACCAGGCCGCGCGGTACGCCGACCACCTCGTCGCCATGAAGGCGGGCCGAGTGGTGGCGGAGGGCCCCCCGGCCGAGGTCGTCACGGCGGACCTCGTCCACGAGGTCTTCGGCCTGTCCTCGATCGTGGTCCCGGACCCGGTGACGGCCTCCCCCCTGGTCGTCCCCTCGGCCCCCTGGACACCCGACCGGACGGCGACGGACGCCTGAGGACACGGCCCCACCGCCGGGCGGCGGCACCGGCCCTACGCGCGGCGGGTGCGGGTCAGGAGGAAGAGGGCCGAGGAGATCGCGGCGCAGCGGAGGGACCAGGGCCAGGTGGTGGCGATCGCGGCGGACATGGCCTCGCCGCCCTCCGCCACCGCCTCGCCCCAGCGGCCCTCCACGCGGCCCCAGAGCCAGACGGCGCCGCCCGCCGCCGAGAGGCCGGGCAGGACGAAGACCGCCGTCCGGATCTCGCCGGGGGTGAGGCGGCGGGAGCCGTAGGCGAGGACCCAGCCCCCGGCCAGCGCCAGGAGCGAGCCGAAAGCCGCGCCGCCGAGGAGCAGCAGGGCGGCCAGGAGGACGAAGGGGGCCACCCTGCGGGCGGGTGCACCCGCGCCTTCCGTCTCCACGAGTGCCGCCGGGGCCGGGCGGCGGCGGAGCAGGAACCGGGCCAGTCGCCGCGCCCGGCCGGCCTTCCCCGCGGGCTCCGGGTCCGGGTCGTCCTCCTCGGGCGCCGGGGGGACGAACAGCTCGGGCGCCTCGACGCCGCCGACGAAGCCGGGCGGGGTGCCCGCGGCGTCGTCCCACCAGTCCGGTTCCTCCGGTCCCTTGCGGGGCCCCGGCACCGGGGCGAGGGGCGGCGCCACGGGCTCCGCCACCACCTTCGGCTCCGGCTGCGGTTCGGGCTCCCTTGGCGTCTCCGGCGACTCGCCCGCGCGGTCCACGACTTCGTCGGGGGTTCCCAGTGCGCCGAGGATCCCCCGTACGGCCGTCTCGGTCGTCTCGGCCGCCCCCGCGTCCGTGGCGCGCCTGCGGTCGATCTCGCCGCGCAGGCCGGAGACCAGCCGGGCCCGCTCGTCCGCCGGGAGCCTGCGCTGCTGCGCCACGTCGCCGACCCGGCTCAGATAGTCGGCGACCAACCGGTCGCTCTCGTTGCCCACGTTTCCCCTCCCGCGTTCCGGCGCCCGCCAGGTCCTGACGGTAGCGCCTGCGCAGCGGATAACGTGGTGCGGATGGGGATCGGCGAGCTGGACCGGGAGGCGCACGTGCCCGAGGGACGTCCCGAAGGAAACGGGGGCGGCGCGCCGCCACGCACGCTCGCGGAGGCCCTGCGCGCACGGGGCGACGAGGGGCTCGCCGCGCTGCTGCGCGCCCGGCCCGACCTCCTCTCGCCCGTGCCGAACGACCTGACCCAGCTCGCCACCCGCGCCGGCACCCGCGGCTCGGTCGTCCGGGCCCTCGAACGCCTCGACCGGTTCTCGCTGCAGACGGCCGAGGCGCTCGCGGTGGCCCCGGACCCCGCCCCGTACCCCGTGCTCCTCGCCCTCCTCACCGGCGACGAGGGCGACGCGACGATCGAGGCGGCGCTGCCGGGCGCGGTGGCGCTGCTGCGCGAACAGGCGCTGGTGTGGGGCGAGGACGACCGGCTGCGGCTGGTGCGGACCGCCCGGGAGCTGCTCGCTCCGTCGCCGCAGCACCCGTCGCCGACCGGGCTCGGGCCGACGGTCGCGGAGTCGACCGCCGGGATGTCGCCCGGCCGGGTGCAGGAGATCCTGGCGGCCGCCGGGCTTCCGGCGACCCACGATCCGGTGTCGGCGGTGGCGGCGCTGACGGGTCTCTTCACGGACCGGGACCGGATGGGGGCGCTGCTCGACACGGCCCCGCCCGAGGCGCTCGCGGTCCTCGACCGGCTGGTGTGGGGGCCGCCGTACGGCGAGGTGACGGCGGACCCGGCGCCGCCCGTGCGCTGGCTGCGCGACCGGGGGCTGCTGCTTCCGGTGTCGCCGCGCACGATGGTGCTGCCGCGCGAGGTGGCACTGCACCTGCGGGGCGGCCGGGCGCACCGGTGGCCGGAGCCGCTGCCGCCGGAGCCGGTGGTGCTGCGCGAGTACCGTCCACAGGTTGTGGACAGCGCCGCCGCCGGGCAGGCGCACGCGGCGCTCGCGACCGTCGAGGAGCTGCTGAAGTCCTGGGACCGGGGCGGCCCCGCCGTGCTGCGCGCGGGCGGCCTCTCCGTGCGGGACCTGAAGCGGACGGCCGCCGCCCTCGACGTCACCGAGCAGACCGCCGCCTTCTGGCTGGAGCTCTGTTACGGGGCGGGGCTGCTGGCCTCGGACGGCGAGGCCGACGAGCGGTACGCGCCGACGCCCGCGTACGACGACTGGCTCGACCTGCCGCCCGCCGAGCGGTGGGCGCGGCTCGTGACCGCCTGGCTCACCGCCACCCGCACCCCGGGCGTGGCCGGCGGCCAGGACGCCAAGGGCCGCACGCTCTCCGTCCTCGGCCCCGACCTGGACCGGGCCCCGGCGCCCGAGGTCCGGCACCGGGTCCTCACCCTCCTGGCCGGCCTGCCGCCCGGCACCTCCGCCGAGCCGGAGAGCCTGCTCGCCCGGCTGCGCTGGGAGCGGCCGCTGCGGGGGACGGCGACGTCGACCCCGCGCACGCCGACGCCGACGCCACCGGGTCCGGACGCCGGGCAGGGGGCCGAGTCCACGGCGGGCCCCGGGTTCACCGGGGCCCCCGGATTCACCGGGACCCCCGGAGCCCCCGCGCCGGTGCCCGCCCTGCGGGAGCGCATCGCCCGCTGGACGCTCGACGAGGCCGAGCTGCTCGGGCTCACCGGGCGCGGCGCCCTGTCCACGCCCGCCCGCGCGCTGCTCAACCTGCCGCTCGCCGAGGCCGCGACGCCCGCCGACCACGGCGGCGGGGTCGAACTGTCCGTGGCGGCCGAACGCGCCGCCACGCTCCTCGCGCCGCAGCTCCCCGAGGCCGTCGACCACGTCCTGCTCCAGGCCGACCTGACGGCCGTCGCCCCCGGGCCGCTGCGGCGCCCGCTCGCCGACGCGCTCGCCGTGCTGGCGGACGTGGAATCGAAGGGTGGCGCCACGGTCTACCGGTTCACGCCCGGTTCCGTACGGCGCGCGCTCGACGCCGGCCGGACCGCGTCCGACCTGCACGACTTCCTCACCGCGCACTCCCGCACGCCGGTCCCCCAGCCGCTGTCGTACCTGATCGACGACGTGGCACGGCGGCACGGGCACCTGCGGATCGGGGCGGCCTCCGCGTACGTCCGCTGCGACGACGACACCGTCCTCGGCGAGATCCTCGCCGACAAGCGGTCCGCGTCCCTGCGGTTGCGGCGCATCGCGCCGACCGTGCTCGCCGCGCAGACCGACCCGGCCTCGCTGCTCGACGGGCTGCGGGCGATGGGCTACGCGCCGGCGGCCGAGTCCGCCGAGGGCGACGTCCTGGTGACGCGCGCCGACGCCTACCGCACCCCGGCCCGTACCGCCCCGGCCCCCGTGCCCGACGGCCCGCCCGCCCCGGACGGGACGCTGCTCGGCGCGGCCGTGCGGGCGATCAGGGCCGGTGACCGGGCCGCGACGGCGGTACGGAAGGAGCCCGCCGCGACGGCCGCCGCGGCCCCGGTGACGGGCGGCGGGCTGCCCCGCACCTCGGCCGCCGAGACCCTGGCGACCGTGCAGGCCGCCGCCATGACCGGCTCCGCCGTCTGGATCGGCTACGTCAACGCCGAGGGTGCGGCGAGCCAGCGGGTCATCGCGCCGGTGCGGGTGGAGGGCGGCTTCGTGACGGGGTACGACCACACGGCCGACGAGGTCCGCACGTACCCGCTGCACCGCATCACGGGCGTGGCGGAACTGGCGGACGACCAGGTGTGACGGGGCCCGGCGCACACGTCGGGCATCGGGCGCACGGCGTACGGCGTCCCGCGTCCGGCGCTCAGAGGGTGACGTGCCCGGTCACGAGCATCACGAAGAAGTACCCGGTGCCGAAGGTGATGAGCAGCGCCGGGTAGGTCGCGGCGACGAGGCAGGCGAGCGCGGCGAGCACGATCCGCGTCGGCCGCCGCCTCCGCGTCCGGGCCAGGAACCAGCCCGGCAGGGCGAGCGCGAGCGGCAGCAGGAACCCGAGCGCGACGATCGCCGGGGCGCCGGTGAACAGGTCGACCGTGCTCCCGGACAGCAGCAGGAGGAGCGGCGCCCCGAGGCTCCCGGTCAACGGCGCGGCCCACCACTGCGGGTCGGGCGCGTCGGCGGGATCGCGCACGCCGGCCGGCGCATCGGTCGGCGCGTCGGCCGCGCGGGCAGGGGCGGGCCGCGACGAGGTCCGGGCACGGGCGGCGGGCTGGGTCATGCCCCCATCCCACCGCCCCGCTCCGCCCCCCGCCCAGAGCGCACGTACTCACTTGCGCCCGCGCGGGTACTCATCCGCCGGACACCCGCCTCGACCTCGGCACTCCGTCGCGTCCGGTGCGGCAGCCCCCGCCGACAACGGCCCCGCATCGGGCACACCGCGATCAGTCGCCAGGAGAGCTCAGAACAGCTCGAGCGTCTGAGCCGCTGCGCGCTGTACGACCGCTTCGACGTCCCTGCCGTCGGCGTCCGCCCGGCGGATCTCGCCGTCCTCGCCGAAGTAGACCGCGAGGCGGGAAGTGTCCAGTCTCGGGCCGCCCTTGCGGGACATGCCGACCTCGACGTACGCCCCCATGTTCAGCAGCAGATCGCGCTTGCCCGCCGTGTCCGCGTCCTTCCAGAGCTGTGCGTGAGTCCGGCCGGTCGGAACCGCCTCCACGCCCGCAGGCTTCGCGGTGCGCTGCTTCTCGCTCAGCGAAGCCATGCGTTCCTCCAGCTTGGCGTACTGAGCCGCGTACCTCGCGGCACCTTCCTGGCCCTTGAACAGGCCACGGTCGTACCGGTCCTTCTCAAGGTCCTCCAGCGCTTCCCTGGCCTGCCGGATCTGCGGGCGGAAGTCCTCGCCCCCGTGCTCCACCATGCGCACCACGGGGAAGGCACCGAACTTCTCCAGGAACAGCGCCGTGACGTGCTGTTCCATGCCCTCACCGGCGATGCTCACGCCGTAGCAAGTCAGCTCCGCGCCTGCCTGCCGGGCCTTCAGCCGGCCGATGCACCGATAGCGGATGCGCCCCTTGGCGACGTACGTGTACATGCGGTTGCGGCACACCGCGCAGTAGACGATCCCCCGCAGCAGCGCCGTTCCCTCGCGTCGCCGGTCGCCCGGATTGGCTCGCCGGCTCAGCTCGTCCTGCAACGCCTGCCAGGTGTCCATGTCCAGGATCGGCGTGCGGTTGACCAGCGGCAGCCCGTCCGTCATCAGAATCGGCTTGCCGTCCTCGATCACCTGCCCCAGCAACTGCGGGTTGCCGAGAAGGCTGCGCAAGGTGGAGGGGTACCACCGCTTGGAGTCGCTGCGCTTGCCCGTGGTCTGCCGCGACGAGTGGCCGGGCGAGGGCCTGTCGGACTCCGTGAGGTCCACTGCGATCTTGAGCAACGAGTCCTTGTTGAGGACCCGTTCCACGATCTCGTGAATCGTCTTCGCTTCCTCGGGGTTGACCTCCAGGATCTTCCCCGCGCCTTCGGGGTTGGGTGCCACCCGGTACCCGTACGGCACCCTGCCGCCCGTATAGCGGCCCTCCCGCCGCAGGTGTTCATGGGCGCTGGAGACGCGCATCCCGATGGTGTCGGACTCCAGCTCTGCGAAGACCGCGATCACCTTCGCCATGGCGCGCCCCATGGAAGAGGTGAGGTCCAGCGGCTCACTGGCGGACGCGAGAGCCACGCTCTCCGCCTGGGTGACCTTCATGATCTCCGCGAAGTCCACCGTGGAGCGGGCCAGGCGGTCGATCTTGAAGAACACGATCACGTCGAACTCGGCGAGACGGGCCAGGATCCGCTGAAGCCCGGGACGGTCCAGGCCGCGCGAGTAGCCCGAGACGTCGATGTCCTCTTCCACGGCTATGACCTGCCAGCCACGGGCCGCGCACAGAGCCTCACAGGCCGCGCGCTGACGCTCGGGCGAGGTAGAGTTTTCTGTTTCCCGCGAAAGGCGGACATAGAGGGCCGCGCGCATTCCCGACGCGTTGGCCGGGACGCCCTTCGGGCGACGGGCACGGGGCATGGCCCTTGCCGTGGCAGGCGCAGATGTGGTGTCTGTCACAACGCGATCCTATCCCTGGAGGTATGTGTGTCCTGCCTGATCGTCCAGAGCGACAAGACGCTGCTCCTGGAGGTCGACCACGAGCAGGCCGACGCCTGCCGCCGGGCCATCGCGCCCTTCGCGGAGCTGGAGCGGGCGCCCGAGCACATCCACACGTACCGGGTGACGCCGCTCGGTCTGTGGAACGCGCGCGCCGCCGGGCACGACGCCGAGCAGGTCGTCGACGCGCTCGTCGAGTACTCCCGCTACCCCGTGCCGCACGCGCTGCTCGTCGACGTGGCCGAGACGATGGCGCGCTACGGCCGGCTGACGCTCTCCAAGCACCCCACCCACGGGCTCGTCCTGACGACCACCGACCGGCCCGTCCTGGAGGAGATCCTCCGGTCGAAGAAGGTGCAGCCGCTGGTCGGGACGCGGATCGACCCCGACACGGTGGCGGTGCACCCCTCCGAACGGGGGCAGATCAAGCAGACGCTCCTGAAGCTGGGCTGGCCGGCCGAGGACCTCGCCGGGTACGTCGACGGGGAGGCCCACCGGATCGACCTCGCCGAGGACGGGTGGACGCTCCGCCCGTACCAGAAGCAGGCCGTCGAGGGCTTCTGGCACGGCGGGTCGGGCGTCGTCGTGCTGCCCTGCGGCGCGGGCAAGACCCTGGTCGGGGCGGGCGCGATGGCGCAGGCCAAGGCGACGACCCTGATCCTCGTCACCAACACGGTCTCGGCCCGCCAGTGGAAGCACGAGCTGGTGCGGCGGACCTCCCTGACGGAGGACGAGATCGGCGAGTACAGCGGGACGAAGAAGGAGATCCGGCCGGTCACCATCGCCACGTACCAGGTCCTCACGACCAAGCGGAAGGGCATCTACCCGCACCTGGAGCTCTTCGACTCCCGCGACTGGGGCCTGATCGTCTACGACGAGGTGCACCTGCTGCCCGCGCCGGTCTTCAAGTTCACCGCCGACCTCCAGGCCCGGCGGCGGCTCGGCCTGACGGCGACGCTCGTCCGGGAGGACGGGCGCGAGTCGGACGTCTTCTCGCTGATCGGGCCGAAGCGGTTCGACGCGCCGTGGAAGGAGATCGAGGCGCAGGGGTACATCGCGCCCGCCGACTGCGTCGAGGTCCGGGTGAACCTCACCGACGCGGAGCGGCTCGCGTACGCGACGGCCGAGGCGGAGGAGAAGTACCGCTTCTGCGCGACGACGGCGACGAAGCGGAAGGTCACCGAGGCCCTGGTGAAGAAGTTCGCCGGGCAGCAGATCCTCGTCATCGGCCAGTACATCGACCAGCTCGACGAGCTGGGCGAACACCTCGACGCGCCGGTCATCAAGGGCGAGACGTCGAACGCGCAGCGCGAGAAGCTCTTCGACGCCTTCCGGAACGGCGAGATCAGCGTCCTCGTCGTCTCGAAGGTCGCGAACTTCTCCATCGACCTGCCGGAGGCGACCGTCGCCATCCAGGTCTCGGGCACCTTCGGGTCCCGGCAGGAGGAGGCGCAGCGCCTGGGCCGGGTGCTGCGGCCGAAGGCGGACGGGCACCAGGCGCACTTCTACTCGGTGGTGGCGCGGGACACGATCGACCAGGACTTCGCGGCGCACCGGCAGCGGTTCCTGGCGGAGCAGGGGTACGCCTACCGGATCGTGGACGCGGACGAACTGCTGACGGGCGACGCCTGACCTCCTCGTCGGCAGACGGCACGAGGGCCCGGTCCGTGCGCGGACGGGGCCCTCGTGGTGTCTGTCCCGCTTGCGACGGTCAGACCGCCGGGTTCAGGACGATCCTGGCCCGGTCGTTCTTCCGGTTCGGGTCGAACGGCAGCGGCGTCTCGCCGTACGGCGGCTTCAGGAGCACCGCGCCCTTGGCGCCGGTCACCACGGTGTCGATCCGCAGCTGGAACGGGAAGGTCACCGTCTGCTGCTCGGCGACCCACATCGGCAGCTGGCACAGGTAGCGGGGCGCGCCGGTGCGGGCCTCGCCCTCCCACCAGCCGCCGTCCGCCGTGCGCGGCTCGCAGGCGTCCGGGACGACGGTGGCCGTGGCGCCCTGCGGGACGGTCACGTCGACGGCGGCGACCGGGTCGCCGGAGCCGAGGTTGGCGATCCAGGCGGGCCCGCGGTTGCGGAACGTCACCGGGACGGCGACGGTCTCGCCGGCGCCGCCGGTGACCCGCGCGCCGCGGACGGCGAAGTCCGCGGTGTTGGTGGCGGTGACCGCGGCGACGGTGCCGTTGTCCTGCGGCTGGATGTCCTCGGCGCCGCGCGGCTGGACGCCGATGTCGACGCGCTCGGCCAGGGCGTACGGGGCGACCTGCGCGGACACGTCGGCCGGCAGGGTGAAGGTGCCGCCGGGCGCGACGACGTCGTCGAAGGCGCAGTCGACCTGTGTGACGGGCTTGACCGTCCCCTCGCCGACGGGCGTGCTGGTGCACTGCGGCGCCAGGCCGCCCAGCGTCAGCCCGCGCGTGACGTACATGCTGACCTGCACGCCGTTGGCCGGCTGGTCGCCGTGGTTGGCGACGGAGAACCGGACGGGGACGGTGCTGCCCGGGGCGACCCCGGAGACCGGCTCGGGCCCGGCGAGGACGAGGTCGGGACCGGAGGTGACGCGGACGTCGGTCCAGTTCTCGGCGGCGGTGAGCTCGCCGCCCTCGGCGGTCGTGGCGGCCTTGGCCTGGTACGAGATCCGGCCGGTGGTCCCGGCGGGCGTACCCGCCGCGGCGCGGACCTGGAGCTTCACGGGGGTGACGCCGGTCGTGGGGACCTCGGGGAGGGAGCAGACGGCGGTGGTGCCGGTCGGCGCGCAGTTCGCGGGCCAGGTCACCTCGGCGATGCCGGCGAGGCCGGACACGTCGACGGTGAGGCGCCCGTCCGTCACGACGTAGTTCGGGTTGTCGTGGTAGAGGCCGAGGGCGAGGGTGGTCGCCGGGGGCTGCTGACCGGTGTCGGCGGCCTTGGGCAGCACGAGCTCGTACGGGGTCGCGGCGATCCAGAGCTGGTCACTGTCCGCGAGGGCCGGCGTGGCGGTCATCCCCACGGAGACCAGGCCTGCGGCGGCGGCACAGGCACCGAACCGCGCGACGCGGCGGCCGGTGGAGGGCTTCTTCATGATCTCCTCGTTCGTCGTTGAGGTGGTGCGATGAGGAGACCCGCGAGGTCAGGGGATGGTTGTGCCGCACACGGACCGCACACCGACTGTGCACCTGGCGTGCACCTGAGGTGAACCCGACGCCACCTGCCGTCCACCGGACCGCCCCCGCCGGTCGGCCCCGCCGGTTCGCCCGGGTGGTGCGCCCCGTCGGTTCGTCCGGCGGGTGCCGGGATATCCGTTCGCGTCCGACGCGGGCGTCGGCGTACACTCGCCAGCTTCCCCGCCTCCCGTTCCGTGGAGCGCCGCCGTCCGGTCGGAAACCGGCGGCCACTTCGACGTGTCCGTGTACCCCACCGGAGGCTTCACCGTGTCCGCAGCCGTGCCCGCAGCCGAGCCCGCGCCCTCACCCACGTCCCCGCCCGCGCCCGCGCCCGTGGACGATCCGCTCGCGCGGGAGCGCGCGCACCTGACCGCGTCCCGCGCCGCCCTACGGGCGATGCGCGAGGACGTCGAGGCGCTCGACATCAAGGACGTCACGGCCAACTGGGTGAACTCGCTCGTCCTCGGCCGCCAGATCGAGGAGCGGATCAAGGCGCTCGCCGACCTCGCGGACACCCCGCTCTTCTTCGGCCGGCTCGACTACCTGCACACCGCGCAGGAGGGGCAGCGCTTCTACATCGGCCGGCGGCACGTCCACGACCACGACGGCGACCCGATGGTGATCGACTGGCGCGCGCCCGTGTCGCAGCCGTTCTACCGGGCGTCGCGGAAGGACCCGCAGGACGTGGGGCTGCGGCGCCGCTTCGGGTACACGGGCGGCGACCTCACCGCGTACGAGGACGAGCACCTCTCCGACCCGGCGGAGCTGGAGCGGACCAGCCGCCTGCTCCAGGCGGAGATCGAGCGGCCCCGCGTCGGTCCGATGCGGGACATCGTGGCGACGATCCAGCCCGAGCAGGACGAGATCGTCCGCTCCGACCTGTCGGGCACGGTGTGCGTGCAGGGCGGCCCGGGGACCGGCAAGACGGCCGTGGGCCTGCACCGTGTCGCGTACCTCCTCTACGCGCACCGGGAGCGGCTCGCCCGCACGGGCACGCTCGTCATCGGGCCGAACCGGTCCTTCCTCCACTACATCGAGCAGGTGCTGCCCGCGCTCGGCGAGCTGGAGGTGCAGCAGGCGACGGTCGACGACCTCGTCGCCCACGTCGAGGTGCGGGGCGTGGACGAGGCGGCGACGGCGGTCGTGAAGGGCGACGCCCGGATGGCGGAGGTGCTGCGGCGGGCGGTCCGCTCGCACGTGTCGCTGCCGACCGAGCCGCTGACGGTGGTGCGCGGCTCGCGGCGCTGGCGCGTACCGGCGTACGAACTGGCGGAGATGGTGCGGGAGTTGCTCGACCGGGACATCCGGTACGGGGCGGCCCGCGAGGCCCTTCCGCAGCGCATCGCGCACGCCGTCCTCGTCCGCATGGAGGAGGCCGGCGAGGCGCCCGACGACCGCGTGCAGAACGCGGTCGCGCGCAACCCCGCCGTGAAGGCGGTCGTGAAGGAGTGCTGGCCGCCCGTCGACCCGGCGAAGCTGGTGCTGCGGCTGCTCTCCGACGCCGAGTTCCTCGCCGCGCACGCCGAGGGGGTGCTGAGCGAGGAGGAGCAGAAGCTGCTGCTGTGGGCGAAGCCCGCGCGGAGCGTGAAGTCGGCGAAGTGGTCGGCGGCGGACGCGGTGCTCGTCGACGAGGCGAAGGACCTGGTGGAGCGGACCCACTCGCTCGGTCACGTCGTCCTCGACGAGGCCCAGGACCTCTCCCCCATGCAGTACCGGGCGGTGGGCAGGCGCTGTACCACCGGCTCGGCGACCGTCCTCGGCGACCTGGCGCAGGGGACGACGCCGTGGGCGACGGAGAGCTGGGCGCAGGCCCTCGCCCACCTCGGGAAGCCGGAGGCGGTCGTCGAGGAGCTGACCGCCGGTTTCCGCGTGCCGCGCGAGGTCATCGCGTACGCCTCCCGGCTGCTGCCGCACATGTCGCCGGGGCTCGCGGCGGTCGAGTCGGTCCGGGAGAACCCCGGCGCGCTCGCCGTCCGAGCCAGCGACGACCTGGACGCGGACGTGGTCGCGGCCTGCGTCGAGTCCCTCGCGCACGAGGGCTCCATCGGCCTGATCGCCGCCGACGCGCGGATCGCGCCGCTCGCCGAGGCGCTGGCCGCCGCGAGGCTCGGCCACCTCGCGCCCGGCGAGGAGACGACGGCCGCCTCCCGGCTCACCCTCGTCCCGGCGTCGCTCGCCAAGGGCCTGGAGTACGACTACGTGGTCCTGGACGAGCCGGCGGCGATCGTCGACGGCGAACCGGACGAGCGCACGGGCCTGCGCCGCCTGTACGTGGCGCTGACCCGAGCGGTCTCCGGCCTGACGATCCTCCACTCGGCGGCGCTGCCGCCGCAGTTGGGCGAGGTGCCGTCCGCGTGACGTGACGTGGGAGGAGCCGGTGGCGGTGGCGGTGGCGGCCAGGCCGATCAGGAGGTCAGCTGCCCGAACAGCGCGCGGATCTCGGCCGGGGTCGCGACGAGCGGCAGCGTGTCGAAGGACAGCTCCCACGCGCCGTCCGGGCCGAGGCGCTCCACGATGCCGAAGGGAATCCGGTCGCCCATGGCGCCCGACGCGGTGCCGTGCCACTCCACGTACGTCGTGGTCGTACCGAAGGCCGACTGTCCCGCGTCGAGCCGGACGTCGACGGTCGAGAACAGCCGCTCCAGATAGGCCCGTTGGGCGGCGCGCGTGACGAGGGGCCGGTCGAGGCCCGGCCCGCTCAGGCGCGCCCCGGGCAGCCGGCCGAGGAGGGCGCCGACGTCCTCGGCGTTCCAGGCGGCGAGCCGGGCGGGGATCTCCGGGGACCGGAAGCGCCCGGCGGGCGGGGCGGGGCGGCGGGCTGCCGCAGGATCGGCGTCGGTGCCGTGGTCGGCGTCGGCGATGCCCTCAAAGAGGGGCCGCGGCGCCGCCTGCGGGAGCGTGTCGCGGAACAGCACGGCACGGTCGTAGTAGCGGCGGGCCTGGATCGTCCTGCCGTCGTCGCCGAGGACGTTGCGCGCGATCTGCGGGTACGCGACGGTCCGGCCCTTCAGGGTGACCTCGTTCCACTGGCCGAAGAACATCGCGCTGCCGTCGGTGACCACGTCCGTGCCCCGGTAGCGCAGGTCCGGAACCATCCGCAGCGAGGCGCCGATCGACGACCCGATCACGGTGCGGCCGCGCTGCGCCTCCGAGCCCGCCTCCCACAGGGACGCGTCGGCGTCGAAGATGTCGAGGTAGGCCCGCACCCGGGGGTGCTCCAGGTCGCCGGGGGCCGGCGGCGTGCCGGTCGGCAGCTCCCCGAAGGCGATCTGGCGCTCCATGAACGCGCACGCGTTGGGGGTGATCCGCCCCTCCAGCCGGTCGACCTTCGCGCGCACCCCCGGGCAGTCCGCGTGCACCCCCGTGCCGCCGCCGCCCGGCAACGCCCCCGCGGCCGTGGCCGCCCCCGCGACGACGACCGCCGCGAGCACCGCGCTCACCGCGCTCCCCAGCCGCCCCGCACCAACCGGCCCCCGCCGCCCCAGCCGGCCCGCACCAACCGGCCCCCGCCGCCGCACCTGCGCCCCCACCTCGACCACCTCGACCACCTCGTTGCGCTCCGCCGGGGTGCGGCCCTGCGCCGCCCCGGTGCGCCCACCCTGCCCGGGGCCCCGCCGGGGGTCGATTACCGCGGAAGTAATGGATCTTTTGGGGGGCGTGGCCCGTCACGTCGCGTTTTCAAGACCGAGTACGGGTCGACCCTCCCGGAGCGTCGAGTGCACCCACGGCCGCGTGCACATGAGCCGGGCCGCGACGCAGGCGTTCTCCCGCGCACCACCAGGACAGTCGCTCTTCGGTGTCCTCCCTTGGATGCATGCCCAGGCCGTGCTCGGGGCACAGGGGCCACACCTGCCACAGAAGCTCCATGACGGTCTCCTGCGCGGCATCGGCGACGCTCGCCAGGGCAGAGGCGAAGCTGTCCTGCGAGTTCGGGTCCAAGGGGTTGCCCTGCCACTCGCCGTTGGCCATGGCGACGTGGACGTTCTCCGGCTCGTCCGCTTCACAGGACGGAAGGGCCAGCAGCTGCAGGGGCTCCACCTGGGGAAGCGTCACCGCCAGGTCCCGGTTCAGGAGGGCGAGAGCCTGGTCCCACACCGGGTACTCGCCCGGCGGGACGCGGCGAGGCTCGGGAGGGTCGAAAAGCGCGCACATGAGCACCATCCTCCGCCATCCCGGGGACAGCCCCGCTCTCAGGACGGGAACTCGGCGAGCGCCTGGGTCCAGCTGCGGTGGGCGACGGCGGCGAGGGCCGGGTTGGTGTCGCGGTAGTGGTCCTCGGTGACGACGCCCCAGCACAGGGCCCAGCCCCGGCCGCGCGCCCAGGTGGCGTCGTCGACCTCGGCGGCCTCGCGGAAGAGGGGGCGGGTCTCGGGGGTCAGGAGGGTCCAGGCGGCCATCATGTCGCAGGCCGGGTCGCCCGTGCCGAGGCCGCCGAAGTCGATGACCGCGCTGAGCCTGCCGTCGCGGCCCAGGAGGTTGCCGGGGAGCAGGTCGCCGTGGACCCAGACGGGGTCGCCGTCCCACTGCGGGAGCCGGAGCACCGCCTCCCAGGCGGCGCGGGCGGCGGCGGGGTCCAGCGCGCCGCGGTCGCCGAGCGCGCGTACGGCTCCGGGCATGGCACCCTCCTCCCACTCCGTGACGTGCCCGCCCCGGAACGACGCGGGTCCTCCGGTGGCGTCGACCCGCCGCAGCGCCGCGCCGAAGCGGCCCAACTCGACGGCGGCGTGGGCGAGATCGGTGAGCGGCGCGGTGAAGGCGTCGGCGCCGTCGAGCCACGCGCAGACGGCCCACGCCCGCGTGAACCCCTCCCCGGGCGCTCCGAGCCCGACGGGCACGGGCACGGCGAGCGGCAGGTGCGGCGCGAGGTGTGGCAGCCACCGCTGCTCCTTCTCGACCTGCCCGGCCGCCCACGGAGCCTTCGGCAGCCTTACGACGAGGTCGTCGCCGAGCCGGAACATCGCGTTGTCGGTCCCGGCCGACGCCACCCGCCGCACCCCAAGGCCGCTCCACTGCGGGAACTGCGCGGCGACCAGCCGCCGTACGAGCTCGGCATCGATCGGTGCGGCATCCATGCCCGACAGGTTAGGAACGGCCCCGCGGTCCGGGCGACCGGTTTTCCGCCGCCGCGCCCGCTCCCCCGGCCGGGCCGGGCTCGGGCCCGGACGGTCTGACCACCGCGGGCTCCGCGGCGGCCGCCCGACGCGCCCTACGCCGCGTCGAGGGCCTCGCGCCAGGTGCGGACCGCGGGGGCGGAGACCGGGGCGGTCCAGCCCTCGGGGCGGGCGGCGCCGCCGATGTGGAAGGCGGTGAGGCCGGCGGCACGGAGGGTGGGCAGGTGGTCGAGGCGGAGGCCGCCGCCGACGAGGATCTGCGGTTCGTAGCCGGGTTCGCCCGTGCGGGCCGCTTCGGCGCGCAGGGTGGCGAGGCCGTCGTCGACGCCGGTGGCGGCGCCCGCGGTGAGGTAGGTGTCGAGGCCGGGGAGGTCGGCGAGGCGCTTGCGGAGGCCGTCGCGGTCGGCGGCGCGGTCGACGGCCCGGTGGAAGGTCCAGCGGCAGCCGTCGAGGACCGCGACGAGCCGCTCGATCGCGACGAGGTCGGGCTCGCCGTCGGCGGTGAGGAAGCCGAGGACGAACTCGTCGGCGCCCGCGGCGCGCAGTTCGGCGGCGCGGCCGACGAGGGCGTCGACGTCCCCGGCGGCGAAGCCGTCGGTGAGCCGGAGCATCACGCGCAGCGGGATGTCGACGGCGGCCCGCACGGCGGAGAAGACGGCCGTGGACGGGGTGAGGCCGTCCGCCGCCATGTCGGTGACGAGTTCGAGCCGGTCGGCTCCACCGGCCTGGGCAGCGACGGCGTCCTCCTCGTCGAGGGCGATCACCTCAAGGACTGCTCGGTTGCTCATCGCGGCCCATTCCTCCATGAATGACGGCTACAGGTCTAGTCCAATGACCAGACTAGCCGTGTGCGTGGCCTCCCGCACCGTGCGTGGCCCCGTCCGCCGCCGGAGCGGGCGCCTCGCCTCCCGCACCACCGGCCCCCGCGGTGACCGTGAAGGCCGCCGTCCGCACCTTCCCCCCGTGCTGGAAGTCGAGGAAGAGACGGTACGCCCCCGCGCTGGGGGCCGTCGCCGTGAAGGAGACGTCCGGGCCGGGCCCGCCCTCGTTCGGGTGGACGTGGAGGTAGGCGAGGTCACCGGCGCGGAGGGCGACGAGGTGCCCGTACGCGCCGAGGTAGGGCTCCAGGTCGGTGACCGGCTTCCCGCCCCTGGTGACGGTGAGCCGCAGTTCACCGGGCTTGCCGGGGTCGAGGGTGCCGCCGAGCCGGACCTGGTAGCCGTCGACGGTCGCCGTCCGCGCGGCGGCGGGGAGCGGCTTCGGCGCGTACGCGCCGGGGACGGCGAGGTCCGCGCCCAGCGTGACGCCCTCGGCGCCGGGGGCGGCGGGCCTGAAGTCGGCGAAGGCCTTGTAGCCGCCGGCGGCGGGCAGGTCGGCCTCCACGGTCCAGGTGCCGTCGGCGGCCTTCACGGGGTGGAGGTGCCGGAAGACCGTCAGGTCGCGCGAGGCGACGATGAAGTGCAGTTCCTTGCCGTGCTCGGTGGCGAAGGCGGTGACCTTCCTGCCGGTCGCGTCCTTGACCGAGAACCGCAGGACGCTGCGGCCGGGGGCGGGCGTCGGCGTCTCCAGGGCGAGCGTGTAGCCGCCCTGGGACACCTGGAGCCCGCCGGGCAGGCTCGCGGCGGGGCCGGCCTCGTGGCCCGCGTGCCCGTCACCGCCGGCCTGGCCCGCACCCTCGCCCACGCCCACGCCCTCATTCGTACCCGTGCTCGCGTGGTCCCCGTGCTCCGCCGCCCGCTGCGGCTCGTCGACAGGGCCGACGCCCTTCCCCACCCCGTACGCGGTCCCGAAGGTCGCGGCGAGAGCGGCGGCGAAGGCGGTGATCCTCACTCCGGTGTTCATGACTGGGTCTCCCTTCTTCCCATGCACCTCACCATACCCCTGGGGGGTATCAAGTCAAGCCCCGGAACCGGTTGCGTCCGCATACCCGGCAGGGGTATACATGGATCACGCCGAGCGATACCCCCCTCGGGTATCTCGACCTCAACTCCTGGAGGACGACATGGGTTCCTGCTGCTCCCCCGACCACAGCTGCTCCACCACCACCGCCGCCGGAACGGCCGCGACGGCGACGGCCGTCGCCGAGACCACCGCGACCACGTACGCCGTCTCCGGGATGACCTGCGGCCACTGCCGCACCGCGATCACCGCCTCCGTCGGCGCGCTGGACGGCGTCGTCTCCGTGGACGTCGACCTCGCGGGTGGCCTGGTGACCGTGACCACCGGCGGCGAGCCCGACGACACCGCGATCGCCGCCGCGATCGACGACGCGGGCTACGAGCTGACCGGCCGCGCCTGACCGAAGGAAGAAGAAGGAAAGAGAAGGAAAGCGAGAGGCGCAGGACATGACCACCACCACGACGCCAGGCACCGCCACCGCCCAGGTCGAGCTCGCCATCGGCGGCATGACCTGCGCCTCCTGCGCGGCCCGGATCGAAAAGAAGCTGAACCGCATGGACGGGGTCGAGGCCACCGTCAACTACGCGACCGAGAAGGCGAAGGTCACCTTCGACGCCCACGCCGGCATCGGCGTCGCGGACCTCATCGCCACGGTCGAGGCCACCGGCTACACCGCCGAGGAGCCGCGGCCCGAGCGCCCCGCGTCCGGCGAGGGCGAGGCCGGCCCCTCCGACGAGGAGAAGGCGGACGCGGAGCTGCGGCCCCTGCGGCAGCGGCTGATCACCGCGGCCGCGCTCGCCGTCCCCGTCATCGCGATGGCGATGGTCCCGGCGCTGCAGATCGAGTACTGGCAGTGGCTGAGCCTCACGCTCGCCGCGCCGGTCGTCACGTACGCCGCCTGGCCGTTCCACCGCGCCGCGTGGACGAACGCCCGGCACGGCGCGGCCACCATGGACACCCTGATCTCGGTCGGCACGATCGCCGCCTTCGCCTGGTCGCTGTGGGCGCTGTTCTTCGGCACGGCCGGTACGCCCGGGATGACGCACCCCTTCGAGTTCACGATCGCCCGGACCGACGGCGCCGGGAACATCTACCTGGAGGCCGCGGCAGGGGTCACCGCCTTCATCCTCGCCGGGCGGTACTTCGAGGCCCGTTCCAAGCGCAAGGCGGGCGCCGCGCTGAAGGCGCTGATGCAGCTCGGCGCGAAGGAGGTGACCGTCCTCAGGAACGGCCGCGAAGTGACCGTACCGACCGCGGAGCTCCAGGTCGGCGACCGCTTCCTGGTCCGCCCGGGCGAGAAGATCGCCACCGACGGCACCGTCGTCGAGGGCTCGTCGGCCGTCGACGCGTCCATGCTCACCGGCGAGTCCGTCCCGGTCGAGGTCGCCGTCGGCGACGCCGTCACCGGCGCCACCCTGAACGCCGGCGGCCGCCTCGTCGTCGAGGCCACCCGGGTCGGCGCCGACACCCAGCTCGCCCGCATGGCCAAGCTCGTCGAGGACGCCCAGAACGGCAAGGCCGCGGCGCAGCGCCTCGCCGACCGGATCTCCGCCGTCTTCGTCCCCGTCGTCATCGCCCTCGCGCTCGGCACCCTCGGCTTCTGGCTGGGTACGGGACAGGGCCTCACGGCCGCGTTCACGGCAGCCGTCGCCGTCCTGATCATCGCCTGCCCGTGCGCCCTGGGCCTGGCCACCCCGACCGCCCTCATGGTCGGCACCGGCCGCGGCGCGCAGCTCGGCATCCTCATCAAGGGACCGGAGGTCCTGGAGACCACCCGCAAGGTCGACACGATCGTCCTCGACAAGACCGGCACCGTCACCACCGGCCGGATGACGCTGCTCGCCGTCCACACCGCCGACGGCGTCGACGAGGCCGACGTGCTGCGCCTGGCCGGCGCCCTGGAGCACTCCTCCGAGCACCCGATCGCCCAGGCCGTCGCGACCGGCGCCGCCGCCCGGGTCGGCACCCTGCCCGCCCCGGAGGACTTCGCGAACGTGCCCGGTCTCGGCGTCCAGGGCGTCGTCGACGGCCACGCCGTCCTCGTCGGCCGGGAGAAGCTCCTCGACGAGTGGGCCATGGTCCTGCCGACCGGTCTCAAGGCCGCGAAGGACGAGGCCGAGCGGGCCGGCCGGACAGCCATCGCCGTCGCGTGGGACGGGGAGGCCCGCGCGGTCCTGGAGGTGGCCGACGCCGTCAAGGACACCAGCGCCGAGGCGATCCGCCGCCTGAAGGCCCTCGGCCTCACCCCGATCCTGCTCACCGGCGACAACCGGGCCGTCGCGGAGGCGGTGGCCGCGGAGGTCGGCATCGGCGAGGTCGTCGCGGAGGTCATGCCGCAGGACAAGGTCGACGTCGTCAAGCGCCTCCAGGCGGAGGGCCGTTCGGTCGCCATGGTCGGCGACGGCGTGAACGACGCCGCCGCGCTCGCCCAGGCCGACCTGGGCCTTGCCATGGGCACCGGCACGGACGCCGCCATCGAGGCCGGCGACCTCACCCTCGTACGGGGGGACCTGCGGGCCGCGGCGGACGCCATCCGGCTCTCGCGGCGGACCCTCGGCACCATCCGCTCGAACCTCTTCTGGGCCTTCGCCTACAACGTGGCCGCCCTGCCGCTCGCCGCGGCGGGACTGCTCAACCCGATGATCGCGGGCGCCGCCATGGCGTTCTCCTCGGTCTTCGTGGTCGGCAACAGCCTACGGCTGCGCGGCTTCCGCGCCGCCTGAGCGGGCCCGCCGGCACCCCCGCGACCGAGGGTCGTGGGGGTGCCGCACGCGTGAGACGAGGCCGTCGCCCAGCACGGGACGGCCCGGTCGAGCGGCGCACTGGCCCAGGAGATCGCCGCGCCGATCGACGCCGTCCTGGACGGCCTGACGCGGACGACCGCCCTCGGCGACCACCTGAGCGGCGCCCTGGCCGACGCGGTCCTGGCGATCTCGGCCGGCCGGCGGGGCATGGACGGCGGTCTCACCCTGAGGATGTCCGACGCGTACGGCGGACAGGGCGGGTACGGCGGCTGGCGCGGGCGGGTCGAATCGGGCGGTGCGCGCGGGCGCCGCGACCTACGATCGGGCCATGTCCTCCTCCAGCGACTCGCGGCTCTCGCTCTGCTCCCGGGGCTCGTTCCTCTCCATCGGATCGGTCGGCTCGACCCTCTCCATCGGGTCGGTCGGATCGTTCCTGTCCGTCGGGTCGGTCGGCTCGGCGGCCTCGGTCCTGTCGGTCGGCTCGTGGGCGAGCCTCGGCTCGCTGCTGTCGGCGCGGTCCTGCTGGTCGGTCCTCTCCTGGCGGTCCAGGCGCCGAGTGCTGGCGGCGGGAGCCGCGGGCGCCGTCGTGACGGTCGCCGCGGCGGCCCTGGCGACCAGCCGGACACGCTGAGACGGCGTCCTCCCGGGAAACGGGCGGAAGCGGGCCTTCCGTTGCAGACCGAACGGTTCAGTTCATATACTGCTGCCCCCTTTCCCACCGTGAGGACACCGCCATGGGAGCCGAGAGCGACGCCGGAACCTACGCCGAGACCCACGCCGCGAGCGACGCCAAGGACGACGCCCTCGACGCGTACGGCATCCCGGTCATCCCGGACCCGGCCGACGCCGCCTCGCGCAAGCGCCGGGCCATCATCGACGCGGCCCTGACCGAGTTCCTCGCCGAGGGGTACTCGGCGGCCTCCATGGACGCCATCACCAGCCGCTCCGGCGTCTCGAAGGCCACGATCTACAAGCACTTCGGCAGCAAGGAGCGGCTCTTCCTCGCCGTCGTCGGCGGGGTGCTGCCGACGACGTACGCCGGTCTGGAGCCCGTCGCCGCCACCGTCACCGCCGCCACCGACCCGCGCGCCGCCCTCGTCCGGGTCACCACCGACGTGACCCGCGTCCTCCTGCGCCGCGACATCCTGTCGCTGCGCCGGCTGGTCATCGGTGAGATCGACCGCTTCCCGC
This sequence comes from Streptomyces sp. NPDC003327, assembly GCF_053589515.1. Taxonomy (NCBI): domain Bacteria; kingdom Bacillati; phylum Actinomycetota; class Actinomycetes; order Kitasatosporales; family Streptomycetaceae; genus Streptomyces; species Streptomyces sp. NPDC003327. The sequence continues at coordinate 163,325 of NZ_JBSFSA010000003.1, forward strand.
AGCTCGGCCGGCTCTGGTACCGGGTCACGTACGACATGTGCAACGGCCCGCTCGTCGAGGCCCTCACCGAGCTCGACGCGCGCGGGGCGCTCGACGTACCGGACCCGGCGCTGGCCGTGCAGCAGCTCGTCGGCGCGACCGTGGGCGTGCTGCAGCTCGTCCACACCTTCGCGCCGGACGCGGAGGTCGACGAGGAGCAGCTCGCCCGCACGATCGGCTCGGGCGTGGACCTCTTCCTCGCGCGGTACGCCCGCTCCTGAAGCGGCGCGGGCCGTCGGCGCCCCGGGCGGGCCGCTCAGAGCAGCAGGCCCACCGCGAGCACCACGATCAGCGCGCTCGACGCCAGGTTGGTCGTCAGCCGGGCGCGGGGCGAGGAGAGCGTGTGGCCGAGGACCGTCCCCGTGGTGGCGAGGAGCAACTGCCAGCTGGCGGAGGCGGCGAAGGCCGCCAGGACGAACGCGGTCGCGTCCGCCGGACCGGTCGCCGGACCGCCGCCGAGGACGAGGGCGGTGAAGTAGAGCACCGTCATCGGGTTGAGGATCGTGATTCCCAGGAAGGCGAGGTACGCGCGCCGGGGCGCGACCCGCTCCCGCTCCGCAGCGGTGGCGCCCGCGCGGTGCGTGCGGTACGTGCGGAGCGCGGTCCGGGCCGAGGTCGCGGCCAGGACGAGCAGCACCAGGGCGGAGGCCCAGCGCAGCGGGGTCGTCACCGGGGCGAGGAGGGGGACGAGGGCGGCGCCGCCGAGGACCGCGACCAGGGCGTACACCCCGTCGGCGGTGGCGACGCCGAGGGCCGCGCCCGCTCCCGTACGCCACGGGCTGCGGGCCGCGACCGCCACCAGGTGGGCGCCGACGGCGCCGACCGGGATCGCGATGCCGTAGCCGGCCAGCAGGCCGGCCACCACCGCGGTCGTCACGCGACGGCGGGGATCGCGCCTCCGGGGACGCCGGGCTGCTGCTGTCGGCGGTAGGCCGCGCCGTCCTTCGTACGGGTGAGGAAGCCGCCGACGACGAGATAACGGCGCAGCGCCGGGAAGTCGTCGTGCACGGTGCTCAGGGCCTCGTTGACCTCGGGCTCCCGGTAGGTGCGGTCGGCCTCGAAGAGCGTCGCGGCGAGGTGCGCGAGGAGCGCCTCGCGGCGGGCGGGCCTGCGCGGCACGGCCTTCAGGCGCCCGTCGGCGGAGAACAGGTCCGCGACGGGGCGCGGGCGGGGGTGTACGTCGGCGTGACTGGTCATGCGCGGAAGCGTGACGCGCCACCGCCCCGCCCCGCAAAGGGTTTTCGGCCCCCCTCCGGCCGCCCGGCCGGCCTGCCCTCCGGGGCCTCGCCGTCGCTCAGGCGTCGCCGTCGCTCAGGCCTCGCCGTCGCTCAGGCGTCGCCGCGGAGGACGACGCTCACGGCCTGCTGCACCTTCGGCATGATCGGCGTGGCGCCGGTCTGCTCGAAGATCGGCCGCGCCTTCGCCGCGAAGGCGCGGAAGTCGTCCTCCGACTCCCAGAAGTCGACGATGCGCCAGCCCCCGTCACCGAGGAACGTCAGCCGCCCGGGGCGGTGACCACGCGGTCGGCGACGGCGCGGGCGCAGTCCCACGACTCCGTACGGGCCGTGTCGATCTCCAGGTCGTACACCACGCCCTCGTGCACCAGGTCCGCCTGCTGGACGGCCATCCCCCGGACCCGGTCCCCGCGCGCGACCTCGCGCCCGGCGGCGACCGCGGCGTCGCACCGGACACCGACCCAGAGCACGTCGAGCCCGTCCAGGGCCTTGCGCCAGCGCTCCTGGGACGCCGCACCCCCGAGGAACACGTCGTCGACGACGATCCGCGCCCCGGCCCGCACCATCGCCACGAGCCCCGCCGTCCAGGCCGCCTCGAGCGCCCGGAACTCCGCCCCGACGCTCACCCCGCCGTCCGCGTCGAACACGATGCCGTCGTCGGACGCCTGCATGCGCGCGGGCAGCGCGTCGACGAACGAGTCGACCCCGAACGCCATCCACGCCCCGGGCAGCACCTCCTGAAGACACCGCACGATCCCGGACTTCCCCGAGCTGGACCCACCGTTGAGCACGATCACCTGAGTCGTCACGGGCCCCACGCTAGGCGCTGCCGAGCATGCCCCGAGGCGCATTTACGCCCCTACGCGTTGATCTCGTCGATCTCGTTGATCTCGTTGATCAGCATCCTCAGCGTGAGGCTGTGCTTCTCCGGCGGCAGGGCGGCCATGGCATCGGCGGCGTGGGCCGCTCCCCCGGCCCGGTCGCCCGAGCGGGCCAGCATCAGGGCCCGGTGGAGCTCCAGGTGCGTGGCGAATCGGGGCAATAGCGTGGGTAGTTCCCCGCGGGCCGCGTCCTGCGCCTCGACCGCCGCCTTCTCGTCACCGAGGCGGGCGAGCAGGAGGGAGCGGAAGACGTTCAGGCGCCACCACGGCACCGCGTAGTCCGACGTCTGCTCGGAGGAACCCGCCGAGTCGAAGATCCTCCGCCCCCTCGCAACCAGGGCGCGGGCCGTGGCGTGGTCGCCCCGGAGAGCGGCGGCGTGGGCCTTGCCGTACACCGCGTTCAGGAGGCCGAGGGAGGGCCGGTCGCTGATCCCGAGCGCCTGGTCGGCGAGGACGTCGGCGACACCGAGGGCGGCGCCCTCGTACCCGAGCGCGATGGCGGCCCTGCCTCGCACCCACACACGCGCCTCGGCGTCACCGGACTCGTCGGCCGCCCGCGCGGCCATCCGGTACCAGTGCACGGCCCTGGAGCCGTCGGAGCCGGGGAAGGTCTTCGCGTACAGGGTCATCAGCCGCGCCGCGACCGACCACAGCCGCGGCTCCTCCAACTGCTGCTGCACGACAACGAGTTCAGCGGTGACCCTGCGTTGGATGTCGGCCGCGCCCATGGACATGTAGTCCGTGCCGTACGTGGCGAGCCTGGCCTCCCAGTCGTCGGGCGACGGCCCCCCGCCCAGCCGGGCGGTGAACCCCGCGGAGAGCAGCTCGGAGGCGGCCACGGGAGCTATGGCGGCCCCGGCCACATCGGTCAAAAACGTGCGTCGCTTCACTTCACCCTCGAGAACGACAAGGGGAACCTCGAGGACGGCCGCCAGCTTGGCGAGGTAGAACCCGCTCGGCCTGTTCCTCGAACGCTCCCATCGGCTCACGTACTCCCGGTCCAGACTGGTCCCGTACGCCTCGTTGACCGCTTGGGCCAACCGCCCCTGCGACCACCCGCGCGCCGTGCGCAGGTCCCGGATCAGTTCCCCGATCTCCATGGGCCCATCATGCACCCGCATCGCGGCAGACCTCCCCGATCTCGCCCGCCCGGAGGCCGGTTGCCCCTAGAAATGCCCCTCCTTCGACACCCGGGCGGATTCGACGATTCCCCTGGGGGAGACCGCGAAGATCCGCCGGAAGGGGATCCCATGAGGTATGCGACGGGCGATGTCGTCACGGACGGACAGAGGGCGCTCACCGGACGGGTGCTCGGCGTCTGCGCGGGCCGGCTCGTCCTCGGGCGGCCCGGCGGCTTCGAGTGGGAGGCCGCGGCCGAGCACTGCTGGCCCGCCAGTCCGCAGGAGCGCGAGGCCATCACTCCGCGCGGCGCCCTGCGCATCATCAGCACGTCGTCCTGCGGCGAGTGGCGCCCATGAAGTCATAGGCGGGCGGGGCACTTTGCGCAAGAACGGCACTGTCACCCGTAAGGGGGGATCTCGGGCTTCAGGGGGTCAACTGGCATATGCCGTGCGGTACGTTCGCACAAAACGGCCCCCGCGATGGTTCGCACCCATCGGCGAGGGCCTGAACCACTAGTGGGAAGCTACCCCTCCACCAATGATCTACCGCAACTTTATCGCGCCCTCGCGCGGCTTCTCCCCGTTCTCGCACGACATCATCCGGCATCCCCGGCTCAACTCCGATGCCGTACGGCTGCTGACGTGGCAGCTCTCGCTTCCCCGCAGCGCCCGGGAATCACTCTCACGGACCGCCGAGCGGGCGGGTATCGGGGCGTGTGCCTTCACGCGGGCCAAGCGGCAGCTCAAGGAGGAGGGCTTCGTCCACGAGCGGCGGGTGCAGGGGGCCGGGGGGCTCTGGGTCACCCAACAGCTCGTTTCCAGCACGCCGTTGAGCGCCGAGGAGGCCGCCAAGGTCCTGGCGGGGATGCCCGTCGCCACCGGAGCGGGGCGGGGGGCGGCGCAGGCGGTGTCGTCGCAGGTGGCACCGGGTCGGCGGATCCGGGCTGCCGGTGGCCCGGCCGCCGGTCATCCGGTGGCCCCGCCGACCGGCGGTCATCCAGACAAAGACCGCGAAGCGAAAACCTCCACCCTTCCGGCACCGGCACCGGCATCGGCACCGGGGGCCACGGAGGAGGCCCGGCGGTTCATCGGCTCGCTCCCTCTGGTCTCGCCCGCTCTCCGTCACGTACTTCCCGCCATGCGCGACGAGTTGACCGGGCTCGTCGCCCGCTGGCTGGACGCCGGGCACACGACCGCGGACGTCCGGGCGCACATCCTGCGCTGCCTGCCCCGTGACGGAACTCCCGTGCACCGGCCCGGCGGGCTGCTGCGCTACCTGCTCCGCGAGGTCCCGCCGCTCCCGGTGGCGGCGGCGCCGCGGCACGGTACGGACGGGCCCCCGGTCTCCGGGCGGCTCGCGGGGGCGGTGGAGTGCGAGGGCGATCACGTACAGCCCATGCTGTTCCGGCCGATGGGGGACGAGACGCTGTGCCCGCGGTGCCGTGGCGACCGGCCGCCCGCCGTCCGCGGCGGGACGGCCGGGCCCGTCGCGCGTCCGCGCCGGCATGCGGGTCGGGGACACGAACGGGCCGCGGACACCGCCGCGGGGCACAATGCCCCCATGACCGCAGACCGGGACGCCACAGCCCAGGACCCCGCCCAGGCCACGACCCGGGCCCCTGCGGGGGATCCCGCAGAGGACCCGGCGCTCCTCAAGCGCTGGACCGCCACCCTGCTCGCCGCCCGTGCCGGCCGCGAGGGCCCCGACCCCGGCCCGTACGGGCGGAACCTGCTGTCCCGCTGGGCCGAGCCACAGCGCCGGTACCACACCGTCGACCACCTCCGCGCGGTCCTCGACCGCATCGACGAGCTGGCCGACCAGGGCGGCGAGGGCGGGGAGCTGGAGCTCGTACGGCTCGCGGCCTGGTTCCACGACGCCGTCTACCGGCCGGACCGCTCCGAGAACGAGGAGCGCTCGGCGGCCCTCGCCGAGAAGGCCCTCACCGAGGCCGGGCTCACCCCGCACGAGGTCACCGAGGTGGCCCGCCTCGTCCGCCTGACCGTCACCCACGACCCCGACCCTGGCGACCTCAACGGCGAGACCCTCTGCGACGCCGATCTCGCGGTCCTGGCGGGCGACGAGGGCCGCTACCGGGCGTACGCGGCGGCCGTGCGCGAGGAGTACGGCTTCGTGCCCGACGACGCCTTCCGCACGGGCCGCGCCGCCGTCCTGCGCCACCTCCTGGACCTGCCGAGGCTGTTCCGCACCCCGTACGGGGCGGCGGTCTGGGAGGAGCGGGCCCGGGAGAACCTGGAGAGGGAACTCGCCGAGCTGACCGCGACCCCCGCCCCCGGCACGACCGCCCCCGGCAGCACCCCCGCCCCCGGCGCGGCGGCCGCGACGCCGGACGGTCCGAGGTAACCGTCTGCTTTCGTCTCGTCTCGTATCGTCCCGTCTCGTATCGCGAGAAGTTCCCGGGCGCCAGGAATGACAGGTACGAATCACCCGTTGACGCATGTCATGCCGTCTTCCTCAGCCGAGACCACGACATCCGCCACCACCCCCACGACCCCGCCCGCCCGCGACCGCATGCCCCTGGCCGTCTACATCCTCGGGCTCTCCGTCTTCGCGCTCGGCACGAGCGAATTCATGCTCTCCGGGCTCCTGCCACCCATCGCGGCGGACATGGACGTCTCCATCCCCCGCGCCGGGCTCCTCATCTCGGCCTTCGCGATCGGCATGGTCGTCGGCGCGCCCCTCCTCGCCGTCGCCACCCTCCGGCTGCCCCGCAAGACGACCCTCGTCACCCTCATCACCGTCTTCGGCCTCGGCCAGATAGCGGGCGCGCTCGCCCCCTCGTACGGCGTCCTCTTCGCGTCCCGCGTCGTCAGCGCGCTCGCCTGCGCCGGCTTCTGGGCCGTCGGCGCCGCCGTCGCCATCGCCATGGTGCCGGTCGGGTCCCGGGCCAGGGCCATGGCCGTGATGATCGGCGGGCTCTCCATCGCCAACGTCCTCGGCGTCCCCGCGGGCGCCTTCCTCGGCGAGCACCTCGGCTGGCGCGCCGCCTTCTGGGCCGTCGGCGCCGCCTCCGCGATCGCCCTCGTCGGCGTCCTCGCCCGCATCCCGTACATCCCGGTGCCGGAGGCGAAGCCCCGCCTCCGCGACGAGCTGGCCATCTACCGCGACCGGCAGGTGCTGCTCTCCGTGACCGTCACCGCGCTCGCCGCGGGCGGCGTCTTCTGCGCGTTCTCGTACCTCGCCCCGCTCCTCACCGACGTCTCCGGCCTCGACGAGAGCTGGGTCTCCGCCGTCCTCGGCCTCTTCGGCATCGGCGCCCTCGTCGGTACGACGATCGGCGGCCGGGTCGCCGACGCCCACCTCTTCGGGGTGCTGCTCAGCGGCATCACCGCCTCGACCGTCTTCCTCGTCGGGCTGGCCGTCTTCGCGTCGAGCCCGGTCGCGACGGTGCTGCTCGCGTTCCTCCTCGGCGTCTCCGCCTTCTACACGGCCCCCGCCCTCAACGCCCGCATGTTCAACGTCGCCGGCGCCGCCCCCACCCTCGCGGGCGCCACCACCACCGCCGCCTTCAACCTCGGCAACACCGGAGGCCCCTGGCTCGGCGGCACGGTCATCGACGCCGGCCTCGGCTTCGCCTCCACCGCCTGGGCGGGCGCCGCCATGACCCTCCTGGCCCTCGGCGCGGCCGCGGTGTCCCTGCGCCTGACGAAGTCCCCCTCACGCGTGGTGACGTCGCGCCTCCCGCGGGAGCAGAAGACGGCCTCGCCCTCGTCCCGCTGACGCACGCCCGTGTACGAGGAGGGCCCCCGGCCCCTCAGGGAGCCGGGGGGGGCCGGGCGGCCCTTCGGGCGGCGGAGGCCCGCCGCCGTGAGGCGCCGGAGCAGTTCCTTGGAGCCGACCTCGACGGCGCCGCCCGCCACCGCGTCCGCGTAGCGGTCGGACGGGATGTCGTAGTGGTCGCGCTCGAAGGCGCGCGGCGGGGCGCCGATCGAGGCGGCGAAGGCGTGGAGCTCCTCGAAGGAGACGTCACTGACCAGGTGCGACCACATGCGGCCGTGGCCCGGCCAGGTCGGCGGGTCGATGTAGAGCGTCACGCACGCACTCCCGTCACGTGAGGCGGCCGACCGGTGCGACCACCACTCCCTGCTTGCCGCAGACCCAGTGCGGGTCCGGTCCGAGCTCCGGCTCGACGTCCAGGGCGTGCGGGTCGCCCGAGGAGCAGACGGGGCAGAGCGGCCAGCGTCCGTACCGTTCGAGGAGGGCGTCCTGTACGTCCTGGGCGACGAGGCCGGCGACGTACGTCACGCCCTCGGGCCACTGCTCGACCCACCAGCGGCGGTGGGTCACCGCGTCCTCCACCATCGACACGACCTCGGCGGCGGCCACCTCGCGGGCCGCCAGGTCGGCCAGAACCAGCGCGCGGGCGGCGTGGAGCGCCTGCTCCACGGGGTCGATGTCGTCCATGCAGACATTGTCACCCCGCGGGAGGGATGACGACGAAGGCCCACCCCCACGGGCCACGCCCGCCCCGCCGCGGCCACCGGGGAAGGGGGTCTTGTCGCCGCCCGCACCCGAAAGTATCTTTCAAGCGTGACCAATGACGTGAAGGAAAGTTTCACCGGCGACGCGCCGCCCGCCCCCGCCGCGCTCGCCGCCAAGGTGCGCACCCTCGCCCCCTCCATGACCCGCTCCATGCAGCGGGTCGCCGAGGCCGTCGCCGGCGACCCGGCGGGCTGCGCCGCCCTCACCGTCACCGGCCTCGCCGAACTCACCGGCACCAGCGAGGCGACCGTCGTCCGCACCGCCCGCCTCCTCGGCTACCCCGGCTACCGCGACCTGCGCCTCGCCCTCGCCGGGCTCGCCGCCCAGCAGCAGTCCGGCCGCGCCCCCTCCGTCACCGCCGACATCGCCGTCGACGACCCCATCGCCGACGTCGTCGCCAAACTCGCCTACGACGAGCAGCAGACCCTCGCCGACACCGCCGCCGGCCTCGACACCGTGCAGCTCGGCGCCGCCGTCGCCGCCCTCGCCACCGCCCGCCGCATCGACATCTACGGCATCGGCGCCTCCGGCCTCGTCGCCCAGGACCTCGGACAGAAGCTGCTCCGCATCGGCCTGATCGCCCACGCCCACAGCGACCCGCACCTCGCCGTCACCAACGCCGTGCAGCTCCGCTCCGGGGACGTCGCCATCGCCATCACCCACTCCGGCTCCACCGGCGACGTCATAGAACCGCTCCGCGTCGCCTTCGACCACGGCGCCACCACCGTCGCCGTCACCGGCAGACCCGACGGCCCCGTCACCCAGTACGCGGACCACGTCCTGACCACCTCGACCGCCCGCGAGAGCGAACTGCGCCCCGCGGCCATGTCGTCCCGCACCAGCCAACTCCTCGTCGTGGACTGCCTGTTCACCTGCGTGACCCAGCGGACGTACGAAACGGCCGCCCCCGCCCTCGCCGCCTCCTACGAGGCCCTGGCCCACCGTCACTCGCCCCGCACGCGATAGCGCCCCCCGCACCGAAAGAGCCGCACGTGTCCCCTGCGTACTCCGAACTGCGCGCCCAGCTGGCCACCCTCACCACCGAGGCGTTCCGCCCCGAGTTGGCCGAGATCGACCAGCTGCCGACCGCCGAGATCGCCGCCCTGATGAACGGGGAGGACCGGACCGTCCCCGAGGCCGTCGCCCGGCAGCTGCCGGCCATCGCCGCCGCCATCGACGCCACCGCGGCGCGCATGGCCCGCGGCGGCCGCCTGCTCTACCTGGGCGCGGGCACCGCCGGCCGGCTCGGCGTCCTCGACGCCAGCGAATGCCCGCCCACCTTCAACACCGATCCGGCCCAGGTCGTCGGCCTCATCGCGGGCGGCCCCACCGCCATGGTCAAGGCCGTCGAGGGCGCGGAGGACTCGCGCGCCCTCGCCGCCGCCGACCTCGACGCCCTCGGTCTCACCGCCGACGACACCGTGGTCGGCATCTCCGCCTCCGGCCGCACCCCGTACGCCGTCGGCGCCGTCGAACACGCCCGCGCGGCCGGCGCGCTCACCATCGGCCTGTCCTGCAACGCCGACAGCGCCCTCGCCGCCGCCGCCGAGCACGGCATCGAGGTCGTCACCGGCCCCGAACTCCTCACCGGCTCCACCCGCCTCAAGGCCGGCACCGCCCAGAAGCTCGTCCTCAACATGATCTCGACGATCACGATGATCCGGCTCGGCAAGACGTACGGGAACCTGATGGTCGACGTCCGCGCCTCCAACGACAAGCTCCAGGCCCGCTCGCGCCGCATCGTCGCCCTCGCCACCGGCGCGACCGACGAGCAGATCGAGGGCGCGCTCACCGCCGCCGACGGCGAGGTGAAGACCGCGATCCTCATGATCCTCGCCGACCTCGACGCCCCGACGGCGGAACGCCGCCTCACCGACGCCCGTGGCCACCTGCGCGCGGCGCTCCACGCGGCCCTCCACGCGACGCCCTGAACTCGTCGGGACGGCGGGTCGTCACCGGCACAGGACGTCCGCCGGCGGCCGCACGCCCTCCGTCAGGAACCGCGTCACGGCCCGGTCGCCGCACGCGTTCCCGTTGCCGAGGTAGACGCCGTGCCCGCCCCCGTCGACCGACACGAGCCGCGCCCGCTCGCCGAGCGCCGCCCGCATCCGCAGGCCCATGGAGTGGGGCGTCGCCGGGTCCCGCAGGTTCTGGACCATCAGGACGTTCGACGGGCCCCGGTCGGTGACGCGGACCGGCTTCTCCACCGCCCCGCCCTTCCAGAAGGAGCACGGCGTCACGTTCACCGGCATCCCCGCCGTCAACGGGTGCCGCAGCCGGTCCTCGGCGACCGCCCGCGCGTGCGCCGGCACCGAGCGCGGCCAGTCCACGTCGTTGCAGATGACGCCCACCGTCACGGCCGCCGCCTCGTCCGGCATCGCCCCCGCGAGCTCGGGCGGCAGCGCCGGCACGCCCGCCGGGTCCAGCGCGTCGGCCACCAGACGCCCGAAGGCCGGGAAGGCCCCGTCCGCGTACAGCGCCAGCTGGAGGGCCTGGAGCAGCACCGGCCCCGTCAGCGGCACGCCCGGCGTGCTCGTGGCCCGCGGCTCCCGGTCCAGCCGGGCCGCGAGGTCCAGCACCACCCGCCGTACGTCCTGCGGCCGGGCCGCGAGCCGCAACCCCTCGTCCGCCCGGTCGGGGTGCGCCGCCCACGCCGCGAAGTCCGGGAACCGGTCCTCCGCGCCCACCGCCATCCCGGCGAGCCAGCCCCGCGCCACCCGCTTCGGGTCCGGGTCGTTGCTGCTGTCCAGGACCCAGCGGTCCGTCCGCCCCGGGAACCTCTCCGCGTACGCCGCCGCCACGTACGTCCCGTACGACACGCTCCAGGCCGACAGGCTCCGCTCGCCGAGCGCCTCCCGCAGCAGGTCCATGTCCCGCACCTGGTTCGCGGTCGTCAGGCTCCGCAGCATCGCCCCGCCGTGTGCGGCGCAGGCCTCCGCGATCCGCCTCGACCGGGCCGCGTTCGCGCCGATCCCGCCGTCCGCGCCCGGCCAGGACCGCAGCGTCACCATCCACCGGTCCTCGTCCGCGAGCCCGCACCGGGCCTTCGCGCTGCCCCCGGTGCCGCGCGGATCGAACGCCACCAGGTCGTACGCCCCGCCCAGCTCCTTTCGCAGCGCCTCCCCCTTCGCCGCGAGCCGCTGCACCCCGGAGCCCCCGGGCCCGCCCGGAATCACCATGAGCACCCCGCGCCGCGCCTCCGGCCGCTCGCTCCGGATCCGCGAGACCGCCAGGTCGATCCGCTCACCTCCGGGGTCGGCGTGGTCGAGCGGCACGGAGAGCACGGCGCACTCCTGCCCCTCGACGGGCTTCACGCGCGCCTCGCACGCCCCCCACTCCAGCCCGCCCCCCGTCCGGGCGAAGGCCTCCCCACCGACGAGCCCCGCCCCGACGACCACACCGGAGAGAGCACCGACCAGAACCTTCCGCACACGCTTCGTCGTCATGCCCCCACCCTCCCGAACCGCCCGCCCGGCCCCCATCCGGCGGGCAGGCGCATCTGAGGTGGGGTCAACCCCCGCCCGCCGAAAGGCGCCTAGACTCCGCTGCCATGACCACCACCGCCGCCATCGCCGCCGACCTCGCGCCCACCGGGACCCTGCGGGCCTCCGTCAACCTCGGGAACCCGGTGCTCGCCCAGGGGACCACCGAGGCACCGACCGGGATCACCGTCGACCTGGCGCGGGAGATCGGCGAACGGCTCGGGCTCCCGGTCGAGTTCCTCTGCTTCGACGCGGCGCGGAAGTCGTACGAGGCGATGGCGCGGGGGCGGGCGGACCTCTGCTTCCTGGCGGTGGACCCGGCGCGCGAGAAGGACGTCGCGTTCACCGAGCCGTACGTCGTCATCGAGGGGGTGTACGTCGTGCCCCGCGCGTCCGGGCTGGTCACCGTCGCGGACGTGGACGCGCCGGGTGTGCGGATCGGGGTCAAGCAGGGGTCGGCCTACGACCTGTTCCTGTCCCGGGAACTGGCCCACGCGCGCGTGGTGCGCGGCGCGGAGGGCGTGGACGTGTTCCGGGAGGAGGGCCTGGAGGCGGGCGCCGGGATCCGGCAGCCGATGGTCGCGTACGTCGCCGCGCACGACGACGTACGGCTGATCGACGGGCGGTTCATGGAGATCCGCCAGGCGGTGGGGACGACGGTCGCGCGGACCCCGCAGACCGTGGCGTTCCTGCGGTCCGTGGTGGCGGAGCTGAAGGCGAACGGTTTCGTCACCGACGCGCTCCGCCGCTCCGGCCAGGACCCTGCACTCGTCGCCCCGTAGGGTCCGGAACCCCGCCGCCACGGGGCCCTCGCCACGGGGCCCCGCCACCCACCGGGCCGCTCGCCGCCGGACCCCGCCGCCACCGAGCCCTCGCCACGGGGCCCTCGGCTGTCGCCCCGTACCCCCTACAGCGACGCGCGCAGCTCGCGCTCCCGTTCCGCGCCGAGGCCCGCGCGGCGTGCGCGGTCGAGGCCCTGCTCGCGCTCCCACGCCAGGGTGTCCGCGACCATCTCCTCGCGCGGGCGGTTGCGCAGTCCCGCGGCGACCGCGGCCGCGCCCGAGCGGCTGCCGTGCCAGTCCGCCTCGTGCACCCACAGCGGCAGCGCATCGGGCCCCGCCCACTGGCCGACGCCCCGCTCGACGAGGAGGGCCGAGTCGGCGCGGACGACCGGCGCCGTGTGCCCGGCCACCGCGCGGCACAGCTCGATCCACTCGGGGAAGGGCACGACGGGACCCACCGCGTCGTACGTGCCGGTGGTCTTCGCCTCGGCCGCGTCGAGCAGCCACGCGGCCAGGTCACGGACGTCGACGATCTGCGTGGGCAGCTGCGGGAGGTCCGGCACCAGCAGCGGCTCCTCCGGGGCGCGCGCCGCGCGGGCGGGCCAGTAGCCGGTACGGTCGGTGTGGTCGCCGGGGCCGCCGATGAGGCCGGCCCGGGCGGTCAGGAGCCGGTCGCCGACGGCTGCCGCGGTGGCGAGCTCGCAGGCCACCTTCGCCTCGCCGTACGTCTCGCGGCCCACCCGCTCCTGGTCGGTCGGGGGCAGCAGCGCGGCGGACTCGTCGGCGCCGGGCGTCCCGTGGAAGGCGTAGGCGCTGACGGACGAGACGTACGTCCAGTGCCGGGCGCGCCCGGCGAGCGCGTCGAGCGCCTCCCGCACGAAGGCGGGCTGCCACGAGACCTCGACGACCGCGTCCCAGTCACGGTCGAGCAGTTCGTCGTACGCCCCCGGGGCGCTCCGGTCCGCCGCGACGAGCCGCGCTCCTTCGGCGACGCCGCCGCTCTCGCCGCGCGCGAGGCAGGTCACGGCGTGGCCGCGGGCCAGCGCCTGTCGTGCGGTCTCCCGGCCGAGCCAGGCCGTCCCGCCCAGAATCAGTAGGTCCATGCGGCCAGTTGATCACCCGGGCTCCCTCCTGAGGCGCGGAGTTCGCCGTCAGCGCAGTCCGAGGGGCCCCGCCCGCCTGCCCGCCCCCGGGGACCGGGTCCGCTACCGCCCGGACCGCAGGTGTGCCGCCAGGCGGTCGTACTGCTCCCGGACGCCCGTCTCCATGCCCGCCGCGAGCGCCTGGTCGCGGGTCTCGTTGGAGGGCCAGAAGGACGTGCTGGTCAGGGCCGTGCCGCCGTCGGGCGTCGTGTCGAAGGTGAGCGTGACCCGGACCGGCGGGGCGTCCGGCATCTGCTCGAAGGTCTCGGTGTAGTCGAGCCGCTCGGCCGGGACGATGTCCTCGTACGTCCCGGAGAACACGAACTCCTGCCCGTCCGGGGCGCGCTGGCCCCAGCGCCAGGCGCCACCGATCCGCAGGTCGATGTCGACGACCGTGGTGGTCAGCGCGGAGACGCCGTACCAGACGCGGACCTCCTCGGGGCGGGTCCAGGCGTCCCAGACCCGCTGGGGCGGGGCGTCGAACGTGCGGGTGATGACCAGCTCGCGGTCGGCCGGGGTCGTCAGGAGGGTGACCATCGTCGTATCCCTTCACGAAGGGGCCATTCCAGGATCACCCCGGCAATCGAACAAAGCGAGTGAACACGTTCGACTGCCGGGTTCGACTGCCGGGCGCGGGTCCGGAACCGGGACCGGCACCGGTCCGGCACGGGACCGGCACCGGTCCGGCACGGGACCGGCACCGGTCCGGCACGGGACCGGCACCGGTCCGGCACGGGGCCGGCACCGGTCCGGACAACGCCCGAGGGCGGCACCCCCTGGTGGGGGTGCCGCCCTCGTCGCGTTCCACTCGGTTCGGCCCGCCTCGGGCGAGGAACCGTCGAGCGATGAACCGCCGATCCCGGAGGATCAGAAGTCCATGTCACCGCCCGGCATGCCGCCGCCGGCCGGCGCGGCGGCCTTCTCCGGCTTGTCGGCGATGACGGCCTCGGTGGTGAGGAAGAGCGCGGCGATCGACGCGGCGTTCTGCAGCGCGGAGCGCGTGACCTTCGCCGGGTCGATGATGCCCTCGGCGATGAGGTCGACGTACTCGTTGGTCGCGGCGTTCAGGCCGTGGCCGACGGGCAGGTTGCGGACCTTCTCCGCCACGACGCCGCCCTCGAGGCCGGCGTTGACGGCGATCTGCTTCAGCGGGGCCTCCAGGGCCAGCTTCACGATCGCGGCACCCGTGGCCTCGTCGCCCGTGAGGTCGCCCTCGAGCTTCTCGAAGACGTTGGAGGCCTGCAGCAGGGCCACGCCACCACCGGCGACGATGCCCTCCTCGACGGCCGCCTTCGCGTTGCGGACGGCGTCCTCGATGCGGTGCTTGCGCTCCTTGAGCTCGACCTCGGTCGCGGCACCGGCCTTGATGACGGCCACGCCGCCGGCCAGCTTCGCGAGGCGCTCCTGGAGCTTCTCGCGGTCGTAGTCCGAGTCGGAGTTCTCGATCTCGGCACGGATCTGGTTCACGCGACCGGCGACCTGCTCGCTGTCACCGGCACCGTCGACGATGGTGGTCTCATCCTTGGTGATGACGACCTTGCGGGCGCGGCCCAGCAGGTCGAGGCCCGCGTTCTCCAGCTTGAGGCCGACCTCCTCGGAGATGACCGTGCCGCCGGTGAGGATGGCGATGTCGTTCAGCATGGCCTTGCGACGGTCGCCGAAGCCCGGGGCCTTGACCGCGACGGACTTGAAGGTGCCGCGGATCTTGTTGACGACCAGGGTCGACAGGGCCTCGCCCTCGACGTCCTCGGCGATGATCAGCAGCGGCTTGCCGGACTGCATGACCTTCTCGAGAAGCGGAAGGAGGTCCTTCACCGAGGAGATCTTGGAGTTGACGATGAGGAGGTACGGGTCGTCGAGCGACGCCTCCATACGCTCCATGTCGGTGGCGAAGTACGCCGAGATGTAGCCCTTGTCGAAGCGCATGCCCTCGGTGAGCTCGAGCTCGAGACCGAAGGTCTGCGACTCCTCGACGGTGATGACGCCTTCCTTGCCGACCTTGTCCATCGCCTCGGCGATGAGCTCGCCGATCTGGGTGTCGGCGGCGGAGATGGAGGCCGTGGAAGCGATCTGCTCCTTGGTCTCGACATCCTTCGCCTGCTCGAGCAGGGCGCCGGAGACGGCCTCGACGGCCTTCTCGATGCCGCGCTTCAGAGCCATCGGGTTGGCGCCGGCGGCGACGTTGCGGAGGCCCTCGCGGACGAGCGCCTGGGCGAGGACGGTGGCGGTGGTCGTACCGTCGCCGGCGACGTCGTCCGTCTTCTTGGCGACTTCCTTGACCAGCTCGGCGCCGATCTTCTCGTACGGGTCCTCGAGCTCGATCTCCTTGGCGATGGAGACACCATCGTTGGTGATCGTGGGGGCGCCCCACTTCTTCTCGAGGACGACGTTGCGGCCCTTGGGGCCGAGGGTGACCTTGACGGCGTCAGCGAGCTGGTTCATGCCGCGCTCGAGACCGCGCCGGGCCTCCTCGTCGAACGCGATGATCTTGGCCATGTGAAGTGGTCCTCCCGGACATGGGGTGGATAACGCTCCAGGAACGCGCCGACGCCCGCGACGGACGGCCTCCGGGAGTCCGTGTGGTTCCTTGCCCCACCCGGCCGGCGACCTCGTCGTGCTCGATCCTCGTAGCACTCTCACCTTCCGAGTGCTAACGCCAATGATTAGCACTCGACCTATGTGAGTGCAAGCCGTTCCGGAGGAACGTCGATGAGGGGTGGCGGTCGGGCGACGGGTGGGGGCAAGCGACTCTCATGGATCGACCCCTCTCGCCAGGGGGCGCCTCCACCCGCGCTCAGGGAACGCGCGAGGGGCCCGCATCCCCTGGTCGGGATGCGGACCCCTCGACGGCGTGCGTCGGTGGCCGATCGCGCCGCGCTCAGACGGCGAGCTTGACCATGTCCGCCTGCGGACCCTTCTGGCCCTGCGAGATCTCGAACTCGACCCGCTGGCCCTCTTCGAGGGTGCGGTAGCCATCCATCTGGATCGCGCTGTAGTGGACGAAAACATCCGCACCACCGTCGACCGCGATGAAGCCGTAGCCCTTCTCCGCGTTGAACCACTTGACGGTGCCCTGAGCCATGCCTAACTCCCCTATTACTGGCCCTTGCGCGGGACCGCACTTCGCGGACCCGGGTCAGACCCTGCGCCGGAACGCGTCGACCGCGGCTGAATGTATCTGCCCAACTGCCCTCTGCAACAGGTCATTCGAGCGAGAATTCTGGGCGGGCCGTAAAGGCGAATTCATCCGATTCCCGTGAATCCCGGGGCAAGTCGGGCCCGGCAAAGGGCGCAGAAGGTACACAACGCGCACACACTTTGGCTGCTTCTTGTCGCGCGCGGACGCATTCTCATATGCGCCCGGCATGAGCAGCGGAGGGGACTTCCCTAACTCTACCGCGCTCAACCATGCAGAATTGCCCCTTCCGCTTATTGTCGCGGAAGGGGCAATTCGAGGAAGAAGAGGAAGAAGGGGACCGGACCGGATCAGCAGCCGCCGGCGACGGCGGGAATGATCGAGACGCCCGCGCCGTCCGGGGTCGCCGTCTCCAGGCCCTGCTCGAAGCGCACGTCGTCGTCGTTCACGTACACGTTGACGAAGCGGCGCAGCTTGCCCTGGTCGTCGAGGACGCGGGCGGCGATGCCGGTGTGGTTCTTCTCCAGGTCCGCGATGACCTCGGCGAGGGTCGCGCCCTCGGCCTTCACCTCGGACTGCCCGCCCGTGTAGGTGCGGAGGATGGTGGGGATGCGGACGTTCACGGCCATGTGTTCACGAACCTTTCGGTGGTCGTTCAGTGGGCCAGGCCCGCGTCGCGGAACGCGTCCAGGCTCGGGCGGATGGTGGCGGTCGCCTGCGAGCCGTCGGCCACGGCGTCCAGGGTCTTGAGGCCGTCGCCCGTGTTGAGGACGACGGTGGTGAGCGCCGGGTCGATCAGGCCCGCCTCGACGAGCTTCCTCGTCACGCCCACGGTCACGCCACCCGCCGTCTCGGCGAAGATGCCCTCGGTCTCGGCGAGCAGCTTGATCGCGTCGACGACCTGCTCGTCGTTGACGTCCTCCACGGCGCCGCCCGTCCGGCGGGCGATGTCCAGGACGTACGGGCCGTCGGCCGGGTTGCCGATCGCCAGCGACTTGGCGATGGTGTTCGGCTTCTGGGGCCGTACGACGTCGTGGCCGGCCTTGAAGGCCGCGGAGACCGGGGAGCAGCCCTCGGCCTGGGCGCCGAAGATCTTGTACGGCTTGTCCTCGACGAGGCCCAGCTTGATCAGCTCCTGCAGACCCTTGTCGATCTTGGTGAGCTGGGAGCCGGAGGCGATCGGGATGACCAGCTGGTCCGGGATGACCCAGCCGAGCTGCTCGCAGATCTCGTACGCGAGCGTCTTGGAGCCCTCGCCGTAGTACGGGCGGAGGTTGACGTTCACGAAGCCCCAGCCCTCGCCGAGCGGGTCGCCGATGAGCTCCGAGCAGAAGCGGTTGACGTCGTCGTAGTTGCCCTCGATGGCGACGAGGTCACCGCCGTAGACACCGGCCATGACGACCTTGCCCTGCTCCAGGTCGTGCGGGATGAACACGCAGGAGCGGAAGCCGGCGCGGGCGGCGGCGGCGCCGACGGCGCCGGCCAGGTTGCCGGTGGAGGAGCAGGAGAGGGTGGTGAAGCCGAAGGCGCGGGCGGCCTCGATGGCCTGGGCGACGACCCGGTCCTTGAAGGAGTGGGTCGGGTTGCCGGAGTCGTCCTTGACGTGGAGCTTGCCGGGCTCGACGCCGATCGCGCGGGCGAGGTTGTCGGCCTGGACGAGCTTGGTCCAGCCCGGGTTCAGGTTCGGCTTCTCGGCGACGTCGGCGGGGACGGGCAGCAGGGGGGCGTAGCGCCAGATGTTGGCGGGGCCGGCCTCGATCCGCTTGCGCAGGGCCTCCGGGTCGCCGGTCGGCAGGTCGTAGGCGACTTCGAGCGGTCCGAAACACAGCTCACAGGCGAAGATCGGGCCGAGGGCGAAGACCTCGCCGCATTCGCGACAGGAGAGCCCGGAAGCGGGACCGAGGTCGACGGGGGTGGCGGGTGCGACAGTCTGTACAGCCATGGAGGCGAGGCCCTTTCTCCTCATCTTCCTCACGACGCGTTTCGCCGCGAGACGGATTTGGCACCTTCCCTAGCCGGGGACCCCGCGTGCACGAGAAAACCGACTGGAGGGTTGCCGGGGCTTCAACGGGCCGTATCCCTCTGCCCCTCTGGATGAGCGGTATTCGATTGTGAGACGCGGTCGGCACCCCGACATGCATCGGGGATCCGCGTTGTTCAAGACTGTAACCGAAGGCCTCGAAGTGGGAGACGGTCGTCCGATCCGCGAGATGGAGATCACGTTGCTGGAAGAAGTGGAGCGCTGGCTGGCCCGGCGGTCCTGGTCGCTGCCCGACCGTTCGCTGGAGCGGATCCTCGCCGCCAAGCGGGGGACGCGGGTCAGCGTGGTGCTGCCCGCGCTGAACGAGGAGGCGACGGTCGGGGACATCGTGACCGTGATCCGGCGCGAGCTGATGACCGAGTCGGTGCCGCTCGTGGACGAGCTGGTGGTGATCGACTCGGGCTCCACGGACCGTACGGCGGAGGTGGCGGCGGCCGCCGGGGCGCGGGTGGTCGCGCGCGACGACGTGCTCCCGCGGATACCGGCGGTGCCGGGCAAGGGCGAGGTCCTGTGGCGGTCACTCATGGTGACGAGCGGGGACGTCGTCTGCTTCGTCGACGCGGACCTGCGGGACTTCTCCGCGGACTTCGTGACGGGGATCGTCGGCCCGCTGCTCACCGACCCCGACGTGGACTTCGTCAAGGCGATGTACGACCGCCCGTTCGGCGACACCCCTGGTCAGGGCGGTCGGGTGACGGAGCTGGTGGCGCGCCCGCTGCTCAATCTGCACTGGCCGCAGCTGGCCGGGTTCGTCCAGCCGCTGGGCGGCGAGTACGCGGCGCGGCGCTCGCTCCTCGAGCGGCTGCCCTTCCCGGTCGGTTACGGAGTGGAGCTGGGGCTCCTGGTCGACGCGCTGCACACGGTGGGCCTGGACGCGCTGGCGCAGGTGGACGTGGGGGTGCGCAAGCACCGGCACCAGGACGGGCAGGCGCTCGGCCGGATGGCGGCGGCGATCTACCGGACGGCGCAGCTGCGGCTGTCGCGGGGGCATCTGGTGCGGCCGGTGCTCACGCAGTTCGAGCGGGGCGAGGACGGCTTCGTGCCGCGGACGTACGCGGTGGACACGGAGGAGCGGCCGCCGATGGCGGAGGTCGCGGAGTACGCGCGCCGCCGCGTGGCGTGATGCGGAGTACGCGCGCCGCCGCGTGGCGTGATGCGGAGTACGCGCGCCGCCGCGTGGCGTGATGCGGAGTGCGCGCGCCGCCGCGTGGCGTAATGCGGCGGCCGACGGCGTGGCGCAGCCCGGCCCGATGATCCGTTTTGCCTACATTGCCCTTTCATGTTCATGCGCATCGGATCACGGCCTCGTGCCGACCTCCTCGCCTCGCGGGCGCTCGCGGCCGCCGCACTGACCGTGGGCTCCCTCTCGCTCACCCTGCCCCTGGCCACGGCCGCCCCCGCGGCGGCGGTCTCCCGCCCGGCGCCACCGGTGCGGGCCGAGCTTCCCGAGCTGGCCGAGACCGGCGGCAACGCCGAGCGGCTGTGGCTGCTCGGCGGGCTCGGCGCGGCGCTGGCGGGGACGGGGATCGTGGCGAAGGCGGCGATGCGCGGCCGCCGCGACCTCTGACCGCGACCTCTGACCGTATCCGTACGACCGCCGACCGTATACGTACGTTTGAGCGTTTACGGGACGGGCTAGGTTCGCCCCATGGCATCTGTGCTCGTCGCATCGAACCGCGGCCCCGTCTCGTACGCGCTCGCCGAGGACGGGTCGCTCGCCTCCCGCAGGGGCGGCGGCGGCCTGATCTCCGGCCTGAGCGCGATCGGCTCGCAGGACAGCCTGTGGGTCTGCGCGGCGCTCGGCGAGGGCGACCGGGAGGCGGTCAGGCGCGGGATCGCCGAGCCCGGTGTCCGGATGCTGGACATCGACCCGGAGGTGTACGCCGACGCGTACAACGGCATCGCCAACTCGGTGCTCTGGTTCCTCCACCACCACCTGTACGACGCGCCGCGCGAGCCCGTCTTCGACGCGGCCTTCCGGCGCCGCTGGGCGTCGTACCGCGCCTACAACCGCGCCTTCGCCGAGGTCCTCGCCGCCGAGGCCGACGAGGGCGCCGCGGTCCTCGTGCAGGACTACCACCTGGCCCTGGTCCCCGGAATGCTCCGGGAGCTCCGCCCCGACCTGCGGATCGGGCACTTCACCCACACGCCGTGGGTCTCCTCCGAGTACCTGCGGATGGTTCCGGACGACATCGTCGAGGAGCTGGTGTGGGGCATGCTCGGCGCGGACGAGCTGGGTTTCCACACCTGGGGATGGGCCTCGTTCTTCATCGGCTGCTGCTCCCAGCGCGACGACGCCACCGGCACGGCCGAGGGCGTCTGGCCGAGCGGTGACCCCTGGCACGGGGTGGAGTGGCGCCGCTACGGCCACGGGAAGGGCCGTACCCGCGTCCGGGCGTACCCGCTGGGCGTGGACGGCGACGAGCTGCGGGCGCTCGCCCACCGCCCGGAGGTGGACGACTGGCTCGCCCGCCTCCGCGAGGAGGTCGGCGGCCGCAGGACCATCGTCCGCGTCGACAGGACCGAACTGTCGAAGAACATCCTGCGCGGCCTCCTCGCCTACCGCGAGCTGCTCGTCACCCACCCGGAGTGGCGGGACCGCGTGGTCCACCTGGCCTCGGCCTACCCCTCGCGCCAGGACCTGGAGTCCTACCGCTCGTACACG
This sequence comes from Streptomyces sp. NPDC003327, assembly GCF_053589515.1. NCBI lineage: Bacteria > Bacillati > Actinomycetota > Actinomycetes > Kitasatosporales > Streptomycetaceae > Streptomyces > Streptomyces sp. NPDC003327. Next base: position 184,350 of record NZ_JBSFSA010000003.1, read on the forward strand.
GCCGCCGTGGTGGAGCTGGCGGAGGAGATCAACGCCGAGTTCGGCACCGCCGACTGGCAGCCGGTCCTGGTCTCGGTGGAGGACGACTTCACCCGCTCCCTCGCGGCCTACCGCCTCGCGGACGTGGCCCTGGTCAACCCGGTGCGCGACGGCATGAACCTGGTGGCCAAGGAGATACCCGTCGTCTCGGACGAGGGCTGCGCCCTGGTCCTCTCGACCGGCGCGGGCGCCCACCAGGAGCTGCGGGGCGATGCCCTGACCGTGAACCCCTTCGACGTCTCCCAGACCGCCGAGGCCCTCCACACGGCCCTCTCGATGCCCCCCGCCGAACGCGCCGCCCGCACGGAGCGCCTCGCCGCCGCAGCCACGGCCCTCCCGCCCCAGCGCTGGTTCCTCAGCCAACTGGAGGCCCTGCGCGAGGGGGCGTGACGCCACGCGGTACGGGACCCCGCCGCACACGGTGAGCGGCGGGGCCCCCGCGCGCCCCGCTCGGGTGAGCGCTCAGCGGTCGTGCGGGGTCGGTATTCGTACGGCCCGACCCCTCCTCCTCGGGGGGCTCCGCGTGTCAGACTCTGCGCGATCGTTCCCCCAGGCGATCCGTCACCCTCGTACGGAACCACGCGAACCATGCGGCACAGCCCCGCATGCGAAGCGAAGGGATCGCGGAATTGAAAAAGATTGTCGTGGGCATGACCCTCGGGTCGGCGCTCACCGCACTCCTCGCCGCGGGGCTCACCCCCGCCGCCGCGCAGGAGACCCGGGACGACGCGGCACCGGCCGGCGCGAGCGCCCACCGGCCCGACAACCGGCCCGGACCGCTCACCAAGCAGCGCACCGAGCTGCGCGAGAGGGCGATCGACCTCGTCGCCAAGGGCAAGGCGCGGGCGAACGCCCGCGGTGTCGTCGAGGTCGCGCCCGGCAAGTTCGTGGAGACCGAGACCACCACCGCCGTACGCCAGGAGAAGATCTTCACGATCCTCTCCGAGTTCGGCACCGAGGGCTCCGGCAAGCTCGGCACCGTCCCCGGCCCCCTCCACAACGAGATTCCCCGGCCGGACCGGAGCGTCGACAACTCCAACGCCTGGACCGCCGACTTCGACAAGGCGTACTACGAGAACCTCTTCAACGGCCCCGGCGAGTCGATGAAGACGTACTACGAGAACCTGTCGAACGGCGCCTACTCCGTCACCAACGTCGTCGAGGACTGGGTCCGCGTCCCCGGCAACGCCTCCTCCTACGGCGACAACGCCGTCGAGGACAACGGCGGCTCGTGGGCCTTCGTCCAGGACACCGGCGACGCCTGGTGGAACGCCCAGATCGCGGCCGGCAAGACCCCGGCCGAGATCGACGCGTACCTCGCCCAGTTCGACGTCTGGGACCGCAACGACTGGGACCACGACGGCAACTTCGACGAGGCCGACGGTTACATCGACCACTTCCAGGCCGTCCACGCCGGCATGGGCGAGGACGCCGGCGGCGGCGCCCAGGGCGAGGACGCCATCTGGTCCCATCGCTGGTACGTGAACGGCGACGACTTCGGCCTCACCGGCCCCGACGTCGCCGGCACCCAGAACAAGGCCGGCGGCGCCCGCATCGGCCAGTCCAAGTACTGGCTCGGCGACTACACCACCGAGGGCGAGAACGGCGGACTCGGCGTCTTCTGCCACGAGTTCGGCCACGACCTCGGCCTGCCGGACTACTACGACACCGACGGCGGCGAGAACTCCACCGCCTTCTGGACCCTGATGAGCTCCGGCTCCTGGCTGGGCCACGGCGCCGCCGCCAACGCGGGCATCGGCACCCACCCGGGCCTCATGGGCGCCGAGGAGAAGCTCTTCCTCGGCTGGCTCGACTACACCGACGCGCCGCTCGGCTCCACCGGCACGTACACCCTGAACCCGGCGCAGTTCCAGGTCGACGGCAAGGACCAGGCGGTCCGCGTCGCGCTCCCGGACAAGACGAGCAGCACCACCTACGCCACCCCGGCCTCCGGCACCCACGCCTGGTGGACCGGCTCGGCGGACGGCCTCAACCAGTCCCTCACCCGCTCCGTCCCGGCCGCCCCGCGCGTCACCGTGAAGGCCAGCGCCTGGTACGAGATCGAGGCCGACTTCGACTACCTCTTCGCCGAGTACTCCCTCGACGGCGGAGCCACCTGGGCGCGCGCCGGCGCGGCCGTCGACGGCTCCTCCGCCGACCGCTGGACCACGCTGCGCTTCTCGTACGACGCCGCCGGCCAGGCCTCGCTGTTCCGCTTCCGCTACCAGACGGACGGCGGCGTGCACTTCGCGGGCGCGTTCCTCGACGACATCACCCTGACGGCGGGCGGCGCGACGCTGGCCTCGGACGACGTCGAGCAGGGCGCGAACGGCTGGACCGCGCAGGGCCGCTGGAAGATCTCCACCGGCACCGAGACGGCCACCTCGCCCCGCTACTACCTCCTGGAGAACCGCGAGTACGTCGGCTCCGACGCGCTCCTCGCCGAGGGCCCGTACCAGTTCAGCAAGCCCCTCACCGCCCCGGACTGGGTCGAGTACTTCGCGTACCAGAACGGCATGCTCGTCTGGTACGTCGACCGGTCCTTCGACGACAACAACGTCAGCAGCCACCCGGGCGGCGGCTCGGCGATGGCCGTGGACGCCCGCCCGACGCCCTTCCGGTACGACGACGGGACCGCGCCCAGCAACCGGCGCCAGCCCTTCGACGCCACCTTCGGCCTGGAGGCCACGGACGCCACCTGCCTCCACAAGGAGGTCCTCGCGGGCAAGGGCAAGCAGCAGACCGTCGAGACGAAGGCGGCCTGCGCCCCCTCCGTGCCGGGCATCCCGGTCTTCGACGACACCGACCCGAACGCCTACTACGACACCTCGGCGCCGCAGGCAAGCGTCAAGGTCGCCGGGCACGGCGTGAAGGTCACCGTCACCGGTGACGCCGGGGACGACCTGACGATCAGCGTGGCCAACCCGGCCGCCCACTGATCGCCAGGACCGCTTCGGGGGCGGTACGGCGGGGCCTCAGGCCTCCCGTACCGCCCTCGCCAGTTCCGTGAGGAACCCGACCACGCCCGCCGGGCCCCGGACGGCGAGGTCGGCACGCCCGGCGAGCTCCGGGACCTCGGCGGAGCCGGAGCAGACCAGGACGCCCGGCGTGCCGTCGGAGCGGAGCTTCTCGACGGCGGCGAAGGCGGGCAGGTCGCCCAGGTCGTCGCCCGCGTACAGCACGGACCCGGCGCCGACCTCCCGGAGGTACGAGGTGAGGGCGACGCCCTTGTCCATGCCCGGCGGCCGCAGCTCCAGGACCATGCGCCCGGGCTCCAGGACCAGGCCGTGCGCGGCCGCCAGCTCGCCGAGCGGGCCCTTCAGCGCCTCGAAGGCGGCCTGCGGGTCCCGGGCGCGGCGGGTGTGGACGGCGACGGCGCGGCCCTTCTCCTCGATCCAGACGCCCGGCCAGGCACCGGCCCGGTCGAGGAAGCCGGGGAGTTCGGCGCGGACGGCCGCCACGCCCGGGTGCGGGTCGGCGGCCTGGACGGTGCCCGTGACCGCGTCCCAGCGTTCGGCGCCGTAGTGGCCGAGGACGACGAGGTGTTCGAGGCCGGGGACTCCGGCGAAGCCGCCGTACCGGACGGCGACCCCGGCGGGGCGGCCGGTCACCACGGCGACCGAGGCGACCTCGGGGGCGAGGGCGGCGAGCGCGGCGACGGCCCCGGGGTGGGCGCGCGCCTGCTCGGGATCGGGGACGATCTCGGCGAGCGTCCCGTCGAAGTCGAGGGCGACGACGGCCTCACCGGGCCGCGCGAGGAGCGCGTCCAGACCGTCGCGGCCGGCGGATGTGGTCGGTTGCGGAAGGCTGACCATGTCACCGACCCTACCCACGCTCCGCCGTCCGAGTCAGCGTGGCCGCCGTCACCCGCGCCGGGGGCCCTTCGGGCCCGGGCTACCTGGACCGGCGGCGCTCGGCGCGGACGCGCCGGAGCCGGTTGACCGTCACCGGGTCGTGGGCGAGGGCGCGCGGGTCGTCGAGCAGGGCGTTCAGCAGCTGGTAGTAACGGGTCGGGGAGAGGCCGAGGCCCTCCCGCACGGCCCGCTCCTTGGCGCCGGGACCGGGCCAGGAACGGCGCTCGACGGCGAGCAGCGCCCGCTCCTGCGGACCGAGCCCGCCGTCGTCGGCGCGGGCCTCCACGTCGGCGAGCCCGTCCTCGTCGGCGAGCCCGCCCGCGTCCTCCCGCGCGGCCTCGTCGGCGCGGGTCCCGTCGGCTCCCTCGGCCCCCTCGGCCCCGGCCTCGGCCCCTTCGGCCCCGTCTTCGTCGGTCATACGACCAACCTATTACTCCGGCCCGCTCACTCGGCCTGCTCGGCCGCCGTCGCCACCCGTCCGATCGACCCGAGGACCTGGGCGGTCCGGGCGCCGGGGGCGACGGCCTTGCCGATGTTCCGCTTGATGTTCTCGCTGACCTCGGCCCAGGACGTCTTGCCGACGGGCGGCAGCTGGCTGTCCGGGAGCGCCTTGAGGAACTCGAGCAGGTTGGCGTGCTCGGCGTCGGTCTCCATGCGGGTGGAGGCGCTGACGGTGACGGGCAGCAGGTCGTTGTCCCCGGCGAACTTCAGGACGTTCCCGTCGCTGAAGAGGTAGTTCAGGAAGTCGCCGATCTCCTTGCGGTGGCCGTTCTGCTTGAAGCCCATGATCCAGTCGGCGACGCCCATGGAGGACCTGGGCTTGCCGTCGGCGCCGGGCAGCGGGACCTGGCCGACGTCGACTCCCTGCTTGGCGGCCTCCTTCAGGAGCGAGGGGTGGCCGTTGAGCATGCCGACCTCGCCGCGCGCGAAGGCGGCGAACGCGGCCTTGCGGTTGAGCTTGGCGGGGGCGACGGGGCCCGTGAGGCCCTTGCCGACGAGGTCGTCGCGCAGCCACTCGAAGGTCCGGATGTTGGCGTCGGAGTCGATGGCGTACCGGTCGCTGGCGTCGGTCCAGCCGCCCCCGCCGCTGAGCAGCCACATCATGGCCTCGGCCTGGGCCTCCTCGGGCCCGAGGGGCAGCGCGAAGGGCGTGGGGACGTCCGCGTCCTTCAGCTTCCCGGCGGCGGCGGCGAGCTCGGCCCAGGTGGTGGGGGGCTTGGCCCCGGCCCGCGCGAAGAGGTCCCGGTTGTAGAAGAGGGTGCGGGTGGAGGCGACGAACGGCATGCCGTACTGAGTGCGCCGGGTCTCGCCCGCGGCGACGAGCGGGGCGAGGAAGTTGGCCTGGACGGGTATGGAGAGGAGTTCGTCGGCGGCGTAGAGCTGGCCGGCGGAGGCGTAGTCGGCGTAGGCGCCGATCTGGGCGATGTCCGGGGCCTGTCCGGCCTTCACCATCTCGGCGACCTTGCGGTCGACGTCGTCCCAGGACTCGATCTGGACCTCGATGGTGACCCCGGGGTGCTGCGCCTGGTAGGCGGCGACGAGGTCGGCCCAGTACGTCTTCGTGGTGTCGCCGCCGGTGAGGTCGTAGTCGGCCGCGACCAGCTTCAGGGTCACGTCGCCGTCGTCGCCGCCGAGGGTGTCGCAGCCGGCGACCGTGGCGGTCAGGCCCAGTGCCGCCACCGCCGCGGTCAGTCCAAGAAATCGTCGCCGCTCCACGGCTTCATCCACCTTTTGCTCGTCGTTGAGCTGCATCGAGCCGCGTGGTCACGCCGCGTTGCGCTGATGCTGAGCTGCTGTTCGCCCGGTCCGGGGCCGCAAGTCTGCCCCGACTCCGGTTAGAGGTCTACACCACTTGGGTATCACTTCCGCAACTCGGCGGGGACGATGACCCCATGGCCGCCCCCGAATTTGTATCCGAGCGCAACAATCCTGCCCAGTGGACTAGACCTTTTGGTGCTTCGCGCGCCAAACTGTCCCCCGTGAGACACGTCATCGCCCTCGATGTGGGCGGCACCGGCATGAAGGCCGCCCTCGTCGGGGCGGACGGCACCCTGCTCCACGAGGCCCGCCGCGCCACCGGGCGCGAGCGCGGCCCCGAGGCCGTCGTGGAGACGATCCTCGGCTTCGCGGAGGACCTCCGCACCCTCGGCCAGGAGCGGTACGGCGAGCCCGCCGCCGCGGCCGGAGTCGCCGTACCCGGCATCGTCGACGCCGAGAACGGCATCGCCGTCTACGCCGCCAACCTCGGCTGGCGCGACGTTCCCCTGCGCGAACTCCTCAGCACCCGCCTCGACGGCATCCCCGTCGCCCTCGGCCACGACGTCCGCACTGGCGGCCTCGCCGAGGGCCGCATCGGCGCGGGCAACGGCGCCGACCGCTTCCTCTTCGTCCCCCTCGGCACCGGCATCGCCGGCGCCATCGGTATCGGCGACCGCATCGAGGCCGGAGCCCACGGCTGCGCCGGCGAGATCGGCCACATCGTGGTCCGCCCCGGCGGTGCGGAGTGCGCCTGCGGCCAGCGCGGCTGCCTGGAGCGCTACGCCTCCGCCTCCGCCGTCTCCCAGGCCTGGGCCGAGGCGAGCGGCGACCCGGACGCCGACGCCGCCGACTGCGCCAAGGCCGTCGCGTCCGGCGACCCCGCCGCCGCCCGCGTCTGGCAGGACGCCGTCGACGCCCTCGCCGACGGGCTCGTCACCGCGCTCACCCTGCTGGACCCGCGCACCCTCGTCATCGGTGGCGGTCTCGCCGAGGCCGGGGAAACCTTGTTCACACCCCTCCGGGCCGCCGTGGAGGAACGGGTCACGTTCCAGAAGCTGCCCGCCATCGTCCCGGCGGCCCTCGGGGACACCGCCGGATGCCTGGGTGCGGGCCTCCTCGCCTGGGACCTTCTCTCCCTCGACTCGGAGGTTTCCGCCTGATGGCCGATCACCAGGTTCTCGCCGGCGCGCACGTCGTGCTGCCCACCGGAACGGTCGAGAACGGACGCGTGATCGTCGACGGCGCACGCATCGCGGGCTCGGCCCCCGAGAACGCCCCCGTCCTCGACCTGACCGGCCACTGGCTCGTCCCCGGCTTCGTCGACATGCACAACCACGGCGGCGGCGGCGCCTCCTTCACCTCCGGCACCGTCGACGAGGTCCTCAAGGGCGTCCACACCCACCGCCTGCACGGCACCACCACCGTCGTCGCGTCCTTCGTGACCGGCGAGACGGACTTCCTCGTCCAGCGGGCCGGGCTCCTGTCCGAACTCGCCGAGCAGGGCGAGATCGCCGGCCTCCACTTCGAGGGCCCCTTCATCTCCCCCTGCCGCAAGGGCGCCCACGACGCGACCCTGCTCCGCGACCCCGACCCCGCCGAGGTCCGCAAGCTGATCGACGCCGGACGCGGCCACGCCAAGATGGTCACCCTCGCCACCGAGCTGCCGGGCGGCCTCGACTCCGTACGCCTCCTCGCCGAGCACGGCGTGATCGCCGCCGTCGGCCACACCGACGCGACGTACGAGCAGACCGTGGCGGCCGTCGACGCGGGCGCCACCGTCGCCACCCACCTCTACAACGCGATGCCCGCGCTCGGCCACCGCGCACCCGGCCCGATCGCCGCCCTCCTGGAGGACGAGCGGGTCACCGTCGAGCTCATCAATGACGGCACCCATCTGCACCCCGCCGCCCTGAAGCTCGCCTTCGACCACGCGGGCCCCGGGCGCGTCGCCCTCATCACCGACGCCATGGACGCCGCCGGCTTCGGCGACGGCCGCTACATGCTCGGCACGCTGGAGGTCGAGGTGAAGGACAGCGTCGCCCGGCTCGTCGAGGGCGACTCCATCGCCGGCTCCACCCTCACCCTGGACCGCGCCTTCAAGCGCTCCGTCACCGTCGACCGGCTGCCCGTCGAGTCGGTCGTCCGGGCCACCTCCGCCAACCCGGCGAAGCTGCTCGGCGTGTACGACCGCGTCGGCTCCCTGGAGCCCGGCAAGGACGCCGACCTCGTCGTCCTCGACGCCGCCTTCGACGTCAGGGGGGTCATGCGCAAGGGCGAGTGGATCGTCGCCCCCGACGGCGTCTGACCCCTCCCGGACGCGTCCGACCGGGGCGAACAGGAGCGGCGGAAGGCCCGGGGACTGGGCCAACCGCCGTTCCTTTGGCATGATCGTGCCGCGTTCCACAGATCTGGTCGGGAGTACGGGGGGTGGACAGGTGATCCTCACGGTCACCCTCAACACGGCGCTGGATCTGACGTACCGCGTCCCCGCGCTCGTCCCGCACGCCTCCCACCGGGTCACCCAGGTCATCGAGCGCCCCGGCGGCAAGGGCCTCAACGTCGCCCGCGTCCTCGACGCCCTCGGGTACGAGACCGTCGCCACCGGCTTCGCCGGCGGCCCCACCGGCGCCCTGCTGCGCGAGCGGCTCGCCGCGCACTCCACGGTCCGCGACGCGCTCGTGGAGACCGCCGACGCCACCCGCCGCACCGTCGCCGTCGTCGACGCCTCGACCGGCGACACCACCCAGCTCAACGAGCCGGGGCCCACCGTCACGGCCACCGAATGGGCCGCTTTCCGCGAGCGCTTCGCCGCGCTCCTCGACGGCGCCGCCGCGGTGGCCCTCTGCGGCAGCCTCCCGCCCGGCATCCACGTCGGCGCCTACGCGGACCTCGTCCGCACCGCCCGCGCGGCGGGCGTCCCGGTCCTCCTCGACACCAGCGGCGAACCGCTGCGCCGCGGCGTCGCCGCCCGCCCCGACCTGGTGAAGCCCAACGCCGAAGAGCTCGCCCGGCTGACCGGCGCCCGCGAACCGGGGCGCGCCACGCGGGACGCGCGCCGCCGCGGCGCCCACGCCGTGGTGTCCTCGCTCGGCCCCGAGGGCCTCCTCGCGGCGACCCCGGACGGCATCTGGCGGGCGGCGCCGCCCGCCGCCGTGCGCGGCAACCCCACGGGCGCGGGCGACTCGGCGGTCGCCGGCCTCCTCGCGGGCCTGGTCGACGGCGCCCCCTGGCCCGAGCGGCTCGCCCGCGCGGTCGCCCTCTCCGCGGCGACGGTGCTCTCCCCGGTGGCCGGGGAGTTCGACGCGTCGGCGTACGAGGAGCTGCTGCCGCGCGTGACGGTCACCGAGGAAGCCCCCTGACCCCCTGAGGGACGGGGGTCAGCGGCCGGTGTGCCCGGCCTCCAGGTACACCTGGTCGAGGATGGCGTCGCAGGAGTTGCCCGCCTCGCAGGAGATCTTGAGCGCGTTCGACCCCTTGTTGAGGTTCACGTAGGAGTACGTGTACGTCCAGCCCTTCTCCCAGTCGCCCTCGGCGGCCTTCGCGAAGTTGGACATGTTGATCTCGCGGGGCGCCTCGCCGTTGACCGTCAGCGAGGTCTTGGCGTCCTTGCCGGGCACGCTGTACGTGATGCGCAGCGTGTACTCGCCGGTCTCCGGCACGTCCACGGACCAGCTCGCCGAACCGCCCTGCCCGTTGAAGGACACATAGGCGCCCTGCGGCCCCTTGGCGCCCTTGATGACGGTGTCCAGCTTGGCCGGACCGCCGAGCTGGAGCGTCGCCGCGTCCTGCCGGGGCAGCTCGGTCGGGGACGGGTCGGTGCTCGGCGTGGCCGTGGTGGGGGCCTCGGAGACCTGCGAGGAGAGCGGCGTCGGGGTCGACGTGCCGTTGCCCGCCTTCGGGTCCTCGTCGCCGCCCGTGTTGGAGATCACGGCGGCGGTGATGCCGATGACGACGACCGCGACCACCGCGACCGCGCCGATCAGCAGCCCCTTGGTGTTCGGGCCGCGGCCGCCGGAGCCGCCGCGCTGCGCCGGGATCGGGCCCTGGCGGGTCGGCGGCCCGCCGTACGTCTCGGGGGCGGCGTACTGCGGGTGCGGCTGCCCGTACGGGGCCTGCTGCTGCTGCGGCACGTACGCCTGCTGCTGCCCGTACTGGCGCTCGCCGACCGTTCTGACCTGGTTGTACGAGGTGCGGGGCACGCCCGGCTGCGCGGGCGCGGGGCCCGGGTAGCCGTAGCCGCCGCCCTGCGGGGGCTGGGCGCCCGCTGCCTGGCCGTCCGCGTACAGGTAGCCGAACGGATCGTCGTCCTCGGGCTTGTTCGCGCCGTCGTTACCGGCAGCCATCCGGGTCACTCCTATCCATGCTCGCCAGCCGTCGCCGACCGGCCGAGCCTACCCCGAACGGGCCACCGCCCGATGCGGACCCTTGACCTGTTGACGACCGGTACCCGAGTCAGCCGGCCCGGCGGTGGACCTTGGCGCGGGAGCGTTTCTCCACGTACATCCGCTGGTCGGCGGAGTTCAGGACCTCTTCCACGGTCATGCCGCACTCGGCCCAGCCGATGCCGAAACTCGCCCCGACGCGCACGGCGCGCCCGTCCACCCGGATCGGCGGAATGATCGCGTTGCGGAGCCGTACGGCGAGGTCGGCGGCGTCCGCCGCGCCGAGGCCGTCGGCGAGGACGACGAACTCGTCGCCGCCGAGCCGGGCGACCGTGTCGCCGTCGCGCACGCCGGTGGTGAGGCGGCGGGCCACCTCGATGAGGACGGCGTCGCCCGTGTGGTGCCCGAACCGGTCATTGATCGACTTGAAGCCGTCGAGGTCGCAGAAGAGGACGGCGAGCCCCTTGGTGCCGTCGTCGACCTCGCCGCCCGTCGGCGCGACCATGTGCACGTGGTGGTCGTACGCGCCCGCCCCGCCGGCCGGCTCGAAGCCGAAGCCGTGCTCGTGTTCGTGGTCGTAGGCCGGCTCGTACGTGGGCTCGTAACCGGGGTCGGGGGCGTAACCGCTGTCGTACGTCGCGCTCTCGTACGCGCCGCCCTCGTACGCGCCGACGGTCCGCGCCGGGCGCTCGCAGAGGCGCGCGGAGAGCCGGGAGCGCAGCTCGGCGCTGTTGGGGAGGCCGGTGAGGGCGTCGTGGGAGGCGCGGTGGGCGAGCTGGAGCTCGTGGCGCTTGCGCTCCTCGATGTCCTCGACGTGGGTGAGGAGGAAGCGCGGCCCGTCGGCGGTGTCGGCGACGACGGAGTTCCGCAGGGAGACCCACACGTAGGTGCCGTCGCGGCGGCCGAGCCGCAGCTCGGCGCGGCCGCCCTCGGCGGAGGTCCGCAGCAGGGTGCCGATGTCCTCGGGGTGGACGAGGTCGGCGAAGGAGTAGCGGCGCATCACGGAGGCGGGCCGCCCCAGAAGCCGGCAGAGGGCGTCGTTCGTGCGGAGCAGCCGGCCGTGCTGGTCGCCGCCCATCTCGGCGATCGCCATGCCGGAGGGCGCGTACTCGAAGGCCTGCCGGAAGGACTCCTCGCTGGCCCGCAGGGCCTGCTGCTCGCGCTCCAGGCGGACGAGGGCCCGCTGCATGTTGGAGCGGAGCCGGGCGTTGCTGATCGCGATGGCCGACTGGGAGGCGTACATCTGGAGGGCTTCCTGCCCCCACGGCCCCGGGTGCCGCCCGTTGCGGGGACGGTCGACGGATATGACGCCGAGCAGCTCGCGGCCGGAGCCGGAGGCGTACATGGGGGCGTAGAGGCGGTCGTGGGGATGCCACTCGTCCTCGAAGCGGGGGGCCGGCCCGTCGGTGTGCCACTGGGGGACGTCGTCGTCGAGGAGGACCCAGCCCTCGGTGTGCGGGATGAACCGGAGGTCGCCCCAGGCCACGCCCATGGAGAGGCGCCGCTCCCAGGCGTCGCGCGAGCCGACGCGGCCGGTGATCAGGGCCTCGGCGGCGGTGTTCCCGGCGAAGGCGGCGACGACGAGGTCACCGTCGGGGCGTACGAGGTTGACGCAGGCCAGCTCGTAGTTGAGGCCGGCGACGACTCCGTCGGCGACGGTCTGCAGGGTGTCCGCCAGGCTGCGCGCGGTGTTGAGGTCCGCCACGACCTGATGCAGCTGCCGCAGGGTCGAGAGACGGACGTACGGCTCCGACTCGGTCTCCATCGCTCGCTCTCCCCGAGACCTCGACAGCAACTCCAGGGTTCTCATCGGCTTCGTCTTGCACAGTCACGCTTCGCAGTGCACTGTCATCGCCACTGAATCACAGCGAGCTGCGCACCCGGTACACAGGGTCAACAAATACTGCCCTCTGTGACTCAAGTCACAGCAGGTCATGGCGGGTCGCACGAACGGCCGTGCGGCCGGGTCCTAGGACCGGAGCGGGGGGCGGGCTGGTCCCCGGGCCCGATGCGGACCACCGACCGCCCGGACTAGCGTGCGGACGTGCTCCGGAAGACCCTCGCCCCGCCCCCCGTGTCCGACCTCGCCGTCCCTCATGCTGAGGGGGTGAGCAACGACGAGTTCAGGGCGGCGATGTCCCGCCTCGCGGCGGGCGTCGTCCTGGTGACCGCCCACGACCCCGACGACGGCCCGCGCGGCGAGGACGTCGGCATGACCGCCACGGCCTTCCTCTCGGTGTCCCTCGATCCGCCGCTGGTCCTGGTCAGCCTGCGCAACGGCTCGCGCATGGACGACCTGCTCGCCGAGGTGCCCGTCTGGGGCGTCTCGATCCTGGCGGAGAGCCAGCGGCACGTCGCCGGACGCTTCGCGATGAAGGGCCGGGTCAGCGACCGGCTGCTCTTCGCGGACCTCCCGTACACCCGGGGCGAGGAGAGCGGGGCGCCGCTCATGGGTGGGGCGCTCGCGACGCTGGAGTGCCGGACGGAGAACCGGGTCGTGGCCGGGGACCACACGCTCGTGGTGGGGCGGGTGCTGACGGTGGCGCTGCCGTCGGGGGACGGCGAGCCGCTGGCGTACTACCGGGGGAAGTACCGTCGCCTGGGGTGACCGAGGGTAACGGGCGGGGTGGGTGGCGGGCCCTCGCCCCGGCCCGGGCTCAGGGCCAGTCGCGGGCCTGGCGGCCCCGCTTCGTCTCCGCGCGCTGCTTCTTCTCCCGCAGCCGGCGCTCGTTGATGCCGCGCGGGATCTTCGTCGGCCGCCGGGGCTTCGGCGGCGGCGCCGTCGCCTCCGCGAGCAGCGCGGCGAGCCGCACCGCCGCCGTCTCGCGGTTGCGCCACTGGGAGCGGTGCTCCGAGGCGCGCACCGAGACGACGCCGTCCACCAGCCGGGAGGCGAGCCGCTCCAGGGCGCGCGCCTTCCAGACCTCGGGCAGCGCCTCGGTGGCGGCGAGGTCGAAACGCAGCTCGACCTGGGAGTCACTGGTGTTGACGTGCTGCCCGCCGGGACCCGACGAACGCGAGAAACGCCACTGGAGCTCGGCCTCGGGAAGCGAGACGGAGCCGCGGATCGGATACGGACCGGACATGCCTGCCATGTTCCCTGGAAGGCCCCGCGGGAGTCATCCTGTTTTCGCCCCTGTTCCCGTCCGGGAACCGCCGGGCTTCCGTTCGCGTTTCTCCAGGCGAGATCAGCACGCGATCATCACGAAGGAAAGGGACATCCCATGGCTGTAAGCCTGTCCAAGGGCGGCAACGTCTCCCTGACCAAGGAGGCCCCGGGCCTCACCGCCGTCACCGTGGGCCTGGGCTGGGACGTCCGCACCACCACCGGCACCGACTTCGACCTCGACGCCTCCGCGATCGGCGTGGACGCCGCCGGCCGCGTCGCCTCCGACGCGCACTTCGTCTTCTTCAACAACAAGGCGACGCCGGACCAGACCATCGTCCACACCGGTGACAACCGCACCGGCGAGGGCGGCGGCGACGACGAGCAGATCAACGTCAACCTCGCGGGCCTCCCGGCCAACGTCGACAAGATCGTCTTCCCGGTCTCCATCTACGACGCGGTCTCCCGCTCGCAGAACTTCGGCCAGGTGCGCAACGCGTACATCCGCATCGTGAACCAGGCCGGCGGCGCCGAGATCGCCCGCTACGACCTCTCCGAGGACGCGGCCGTCGAGACCGCCATGATCTTCGGCGAGCTCTACCGCAACGGCGCCGAGTGGAAGTTCCGCGCCGTGGGCCAGGGCTACGCCTCGGGCCTGGAGGGCATCGCCCGGGACTTCGGCGTCAACCTCTGACCCGACCCCCGCGCCACGCGCGACGCTGGAGCCCCGGCCGGGAGACCGCCGGGGCTCTACCCTTGCCCGGGTGATCGTCGAAGCGCTCCCCCGCACGGAAGCCCACGCCCTCCCCGGCGCGCTGCTCACCGAACTCACCGCGCTCCACGCGTCGAACCGGGAGTTCCAGCAGCTCAGCGGCGACTTCCCGGACCCGGACGACATCCGGCCCGAACAGGTCGCCGCCGCGCTCGCGGACGAACTCGCCGAGCCGACCGCCGAGGTGCTCCTGGCCCGCTCCGAGGGCCGGCTCGTCGCCGTCGCCGTCACCCTCGGCCGCCACCCCGACCCGGCCGACCCCGACCCGTGGCTCGGCCTCCTGATGGTCCACGGCGCGGAACAGCGCGCGGGGTACGGGCGCCGCCTTACCGCCCACGTCGAGGACCGGTTCCGCGCGGAGGGCCGCACGGGGCTGCGGCTCGCCGTCCTGGAGGAGAACGCGAAGGCGCTGGCGTTCTGGCGGGCCCTCGGCTACGAGGAGACGGACCGCCGCCGGGACCGCGCGCACGGCCGCCCGTGCGTGGTGCTGCGCAAGGACCTCACGGCGCGGGATACCTGACCCCGTTTATCGGGACACCCCTGCGGATCGTCCGGCTTCCTCAGGGGCGTCCGGCTTCCCGTCCCCGTGGAGCCAGACGGCCCACAGGTCCCCGAGGTCGCGGCCCGCCACCTCCTCCGCGTACGCCGTGAAGTCGTCCGTCGAGGCGTTGGCGTGGCGGTACGTCGCGGGCCAGCCGCGCAGGATCTCCGCGAAGGCCTCCTCGCCGACGGTCTCCCGCAGCTTGTGGAGGACCATCGCGCCCCGCTGGTAGACCGGCGGGTCGAAGAGGTTCTCGGCGGTGGGCGGATCGGCGGGCGGGAAGGCCCAGTTGTCGGGGTCGGCGAAGGCCCGCTCGAAGCTCGTGCGCAGCGGGACGTCCGCCGTCTCCTCCGCGTCGATCCACTCGGCGTACGTGGCGAAGGCCTCGTTCAGCCACAGGTCCCGCCAGGTGGCGGGCGTCACCGAGTTGCCGAACCACTGGTGGGCCAGCTCGTGCACGAGGGTCGGCCGGTCGAAGGAACCGGCCGGGAAGACGGGCCGGGTCTGGGTCTCCAGGGCGTAGCCGAGGGCGTCGTCCGACAGGACGACCGCCCCGGCGGCCGCGAACGGGTACGGCCCGAAGTGCTCCACCTGCGCGGCGAGGATCCCGGGGATCTCGGCCCGCAGCTCCGCGCTGTCGGCGGCCACGGACTCCTCGGCGGCGGTGACGACGGGCACCGAGCCGAGGGCGGTCGCCGTCCCCGTCTCGTACCGTCCGACGGCGACCGTCGCGAGATAGCTCGCCATCGGCTCGGCCGCCCGCCAGACGGTGGTGGTGCGGCCGTCGGCGGCCCGCTTCTCCGAGGTCAGCACGCCGTTCGACAGGGCCCGCAGCCCGGCGGGCACGGTGAGCGTGACGGTGTACGCGGCCTTGTCGGAGGGGTGGTGGTTGCCGGGGAACCAGCTCGTGGAGCCGGCCGGTTCGCCGACGGCGACGACCGACCCGTCCTCGTCGCGCAGCCAGCCCTCCACGGAGCCGTCCGCGTCCGTGATCGGCTCGGGCACGCCGGAGTAGACGACGGTCGTGGTGAACTCCGCCCCGTCTCGCAGCTCTTCGCGGGGCCGGAGGGTGAGTTCGTTCCCGGCGCGGCTGACGGCGGCCGCCGCGCCGTCGACGGTCGCCCGGTCGACGGTCAGCCCGGCCAGGTCGAGGTTGAAGGCGCTGAGGTCCTGGGTGGCGCGTGCGGTGATCTCGGCGGTGCCGTCGACGCGGCCGCTGGCCGGGTCGTAGGCGAGGTCGAGGGCGTAGTGGGTGACGTCGTAGCCGCCGTTGCCGAGCCTGGGGAAGTACGGGTCGCGCAGCCCGGCGGCGCCGGGAGTCCCGCGGACGCCGCCGTCGCCGGTGCAGCCGCCCGCGAGGAGCGCGAGGGCGGTGAGGCCCGCGGCCAGGGCCGCCGCCGCGCCCGTCCGACCGCCCGTGGTCCGGCCGCGCTGGGTCAGGCCGCCCGTGGTCCGGCCGCGCTGGGTCCGGTTGCGCTCTGTCACGGGTCGATCCTAAGCAGCCCGTACGAAGAACGGGGAAAGGGGCGAACGGTGACGGCGCCCGGCGGGGGTCCGGGCGCCGTCACCGGCTCAGGGGGTGTCGCCTCGACGTCAGTTGAGGGCGGCGACGCCGGCCCGGGCGAACTTCTCGTCGAGGTCGCCGGAGGGGGCGCCGGCGACGCCGATGCCCGCGATCGGGGCGCCCTTGGCGGTGACGGGGGCGCCGCCGCCGAGGAAGAGGGTGCCGGGGATGTCCTTCAGGTTCGGGGCCTGGGCGAGGCGGCCCGCGAGGACGGAGGTGGGGGCGTTCCAGGAGACGGCCGTGTACGCCTTGCGCTCGGCGGACTCGTAGGACTGCGGGCCCGCGCCGTCGCCGCGCAGGGTGACGACGGTGTTGCCGTTGCGGTCGACGACGGCGACGGAGACGCGCTGGTTCTCCTTCTCGGCGGCGTCGAGCGCGGCCTGGGCGGCCTTCGTCGCGGCCTCGATCGTCAGGTGCGTCGACTGCTGGAGGTTGTCGTTGTCGGCGTCGGCGCGGACGACGGCGGCGGGGGCGGCGGCCGGGGCGGAGGCGTTCGCGGAGACCGCGCCGAAGGTGCCGGCGGCGAGGACGGTGGCGGCGGCGGTGCCGAGGAGGATCTTCTTCTTCACGGAAAGCTCCCGGAGGTGAGGGTGGAGGTGGGGATGGAGGTGGAGGTGGCGGTGCGGGTGGGGCCGGCGGTTCGTTCCGTCGCCCTGCCTCCATCCTGTGGCCGGGCCCCGGGCCCTCCGGTCCACGGTCCGGCTGCCCTCCGCGCGCCCACCGGACGACCCCCGGGTCAGCCGATCGGTTGATGCCCGCCTGGTCCCGACGGGTCACCATGGATACGTATCCCCAGGTCACACGGTCGGGGGCAGGACAGGGACGCCGGTCCCCCGGGAGCCGGCCCGACGCAGAGGAGGCCGGACCGTGACGTGGCCCCCGAATCCCCCGCACGCGGCACGCCCCCCGCACGGCGGGCGCCCCCCGCGGGACGCACCGACCCCGTACGGCGAGCGCCCCCCGCACGATCCCGACGCGCGCTGGCTCGCGCGCGTCATGCACATCGCCTTCTTCCTGCTCCTCGGCGCCTCCCTCGCCCGCTTCCTGCTGCGGCACGAGTGGGAGGACCGCAGCCCGTGGATCATCGCCCTCACCGGGGCGCTCGCCTCCCTCTACCTCCTCGGGCCGGTCCTCGGCACCCGCGCCACCCCGCGCCGCATCGCCTGGCTGTGCACGGTCGTCGCCGTCTGGGTCGTCCTCGTCGTCCTCGCGCCCAGCTTCGCCTGGTGCGCGGTGCCGCTCTTCTACACCGGCCTGCGCACCCTGCCGCCGCGCGCCGCGCTCGTCCTCGTCGCCCTGCTGACCGCGTTCGTCGTCTTCGCGCAGGTGCAGCTCTCCCACGGCGGCTGGGACCCGAACCTGATCGTCGCCCCGCCGGCCGTCGCCGCCATCGCCACCGGCGTCTTCGTCCACGCCGAACGCCAGGCCGAGCGGCAGCGCGCCCTCATCGAGGACCTGATCCGCACCCGGCGCGAACTCGCCGCCACCGAGCGCCGCGAGGGCACCCTCGCCGAGCGCCAGCGGCTCTCCATGGAGATCCACGACACCCTCGCGCAGGGCCTGTCCAGCCAGCAGATGCTGCTCCAGGCCGCCGACCGCACCTGGGACGGCGACCCGGCGACCGCCCGCCGCCACGTCCGTACCGCCGAGTCCATCGCCGTGCGCAACCTCGCCGAGGCCCGCCGCTTCGTCCACGACCTGGCCCCCGCCGACCTCGCCGAGGGCGGCGGCCTGGAGGAGGCGCTGCGCGGGCTCGCCGCCCGCGAGGCAGCCGACTTCCGGGTCGACGGGGCCGCGGTGCCGCTGCCCGACCGCGTCCAGTCGGCGCTCCTGCGGATCGCGCAGGGCGCCCTCGCCAACATCCGCGAGCACGCCGCCGCCGACTCCGCCGCGCTGACCCTCACCTACCTCGACGACCAGGTCGTCCTGGACATCGCCGACGACGGCAGCGGCTTCGACCCGGCCGAGCCGCGCGCCGACGAGGGCGTGCGCGGCCACGGCCTCCCGGCGATGCGGGTGCGAGCGCGGCAGCTGGGCGGCACCCTGACCGTGGAGTCCGCCCCGGGCGAGGGCACCGTGCTCTCCGCCTCGATCCCGCTCGCGCCCCCGACCCGCCAGGAGGTCCGTCCGTGACCGTACGCATCCTGCTCTGCGACGACCACGTCGTCGTCCGCGCCGGACTGCTCGCCCTGCTCGGCAGCACCCCCGACATCGAGGTCGTCGGCGAGGCCGGCAGCGGCGAGGAGGCCGTCGCGATGGCGGCGAAGCTGAGGCCGGACGTCGTCCTGATGGACCTCCAGCTCGGCCCCGGCATCGACGGCGTGGAGGCGACCCGGCGGATCGCGCCGACCGGCGTCCACGTCCTCGTCCTCACCACGTACGACACGGACGCCGACATCACGCGGGCGATCGAGGCGGGCGCGACCGGCTACCTGCTGAAGGCGGAGCGGCCCGAGGAGCTGTTCGCGGCGATCCACTCCGCCGCCCAGGGGCGCACGGCCCTGTCGCCGCCGGTCGCGAGCCGGGTGATGGACCGGATGCGGGGCGCGGCCGGGCCGAGCCTGACGGACCGGGAGCGGGACATCCTCGGCCAGCTGGCGCACGGCCTCGGCAACCGCGAGATCGCGCGCGCCCTGTTCATCAGCGAGGCGACCGTGAAGACCCACCTGGGCCGGATCTACGCGAAGCTCGGCGTCGACACCCGCGCCGGCGCCGTGGCGGTCGCCAAGGAACGCCGTCTGCTGCCCTGAGACTGCTACTGTGCGTTGCCGTTCCAGCGCACAGTGTCATGTCCTCGTTGGGGAGCGCACGTGAAGATCACCGTCGTCGGTGGCGGGCCCGCCGGCCTGTACCTCTCGATCCTGCTGAAGCGGCAGGACCCGGACCACGACATCACCGTGTACGAGCGGAACCCCGCGGGCTCCACGTACGGCTGGGGCGTCACCTACTGGGCCGGGCTCCTCGACAAGCTGCGCGCGGGCGACCCCGAGTCCGCGGCGGCCGTCGCCGCCGCCTCCGTCACCTGGACCGACGGCGTCGCGATCGTCCGCGACGAGCGGACCGTCCACCGCGGCGACGCCGGTTTCGGCATCGGCCGCCGCCGGATGCTGGCGCTCCTCGCCGACCGGGCCGAGGAGCTCGGCGTGCGGGTCGCGTTCGAGCACCCGATCGGCGGCCCCGACGCGCCCGAACTCGCCGGCGCCGACCTCGTCGTCGCCGCCGACGGCATCCACAGCGTCCTGCGCGAGGCCAGGGGCGCCGCCCGCTTCGGCAGCGAGGTCACCTCCGGCCGCAACACCTACATCTGGCTCGGCACCACCAAGGTCTTCGACTCCTTCAGCTTCGCCTTCAAGGAGACCGACCACGGCTGGATCTGGTGCTACGCCTACGGCTTCAGCGGCGAGCAGTCCACCTGCGTCGTCGAGTGCTCCCCGGAGACGTGGACCGGTCTCGGTCTCGACACCCTCGGCGAGGCCGACAGCCTCGCCCTCCTGGAGAAGCTCTTCCACGACCTCCTCGACGGCCACGCCCTCATCGGCCGCGCCCAGGCCGACGACAGCGCCCAGTGGCTCACCTTCCGCACGCTCACCAACCGGGTCTGGCACGACGGCAACCTCGTCCTCCTCGGCGACGCCGCCCACACCACCCACTACTCGATCGGCGCGGGCACCACCCTGGCCCTGGAGGACGCGCTCGCCCTCGCGGCCGCGCTGCGCGCCCACCCCGACCTGGAGACGGCGCTCACCGCGTACGGCAGACGGCGACGCGCCGAACTCGTCTCCGCCCAGAGCGCGGCCCGCTACAGCGCCCGCTGGTACGAGAACCTGCCCCGCTACATGCGCCTGGAGCCGGACCGGATGTTCGCGCTCCTCGGCCAGCGCCACTCGCCGCTCCTGCCGTACGTGCCGCCGCAGCTCTACTACCGGATCGACCGGGCCGCCGAGCAGCTGGAGCCCCTGCGCCGCCTCAAGCGCTGGCTGGGCCCCCGGGTCGCCCGGGCGGTGCACGGCCGCGGCTGAGCCCGCGGGCGGGGCCGGGGGCCGCCCGGTGCGGCGGGCGGCGCGGGCCGGGGCCATGACACCATCGGTCCCGTGCTCGACATCGGCTACTCCCTCTCGCGTCGCTTCCCCGACCCCCCGCAGACCGACTACCGGCGCGCGGACGTCCACGCCCTGCGCCACGACCTCTTCTGCGGCGACGTCTACCTCGCCGACACCGAGGCGGACCGCGAGGTGTCCACGGCCTGGGGATGGGTGCCGGTCCTCGACTTCGCCTGGGCGCTGTGCGACATCGTCGAGCGGCTCGACCGCGACCCGCGCGGCAGCCGCGCCTCCCAGCCGCAGTACGCCGAACTCGACTTCACCGAGTCCGCCGACCGCATGCTGTTCGAGCGCCGCTTCGGCTGGGTCGACGTCGAGGCCGACTGGATGCCCGGCGACGAACCCCCGCTCACCTTCAGCCACGCCGCCCTGCGCCGCGAGGCCCGCGACTTCCTGCACGACCTGATCGCCGACCTCACCGACATGCACGAGGGCCTCGCCGACAACCCGGCAGTCTGGGACCTCCAGGCCCGCTTCCCCCGCCTGCCCTGACGCCCCCCGGGGGCCCTCCTACGCGTCCTCCACCCGCACCCCCAGCCGCGCCGCGAGCACCGGCGCCAGGTCGAGCAGCTGCGCCGGCGAGATCACCGCGCCCGCCAGCGACTCCACCCCCCGCGCGATGTCGATCCGCTGCGCGCCCCGCAGGTCGACGTCCGCCAGCCGCGCCCCCGAGAAGTCCGCCCCGAGCAGCACGCAGTCCACGAACTCCACCCGCTCCAGGCGGGCGCCCCCGAAGTCCGGCTCACTCAGCACACACCCCTCGAAGACGACGTCCTTCAGCTTCGCCGCCCGCAGGTTCAGATAGTCCCCCTTCCCTCCTCTGACCAGCACTCTCTCCCACACCGAGCCGTGCAACTGCACCCCGCCCAACCGGGCGTCGACCAGCTCCACGTCCCGCAGCTGCGCCCCCGCGAGGTCGGTGCCCACGCCCCGTACGCCGGTCAGCAGCGAGTCCAGGAACCGCGCGCCCGTCAGCCGCGCCCCGTCCAGCCCGCAGTCGCGCAGCGCGCAGTCCAGGAACCGCGCGCCCTCCCCCGAGGCGCCCGCCAGGTCGAGCCCCGTCAGCTCCAGGCCGTCGTAGTCGCCGTCGGGCGCCAGCTCCCCCTCGTACGGGTCGAGGGGTGGTAGCCGCAGCTCCGGGCGGCGCGCTTTCGGGACCGTCTTCCGCTTCATGCCCCCATCGTGACGCACGTCACTGACATCGCCCCGCCCCGCTGTCACGAACCGGCCCCCCTGTCCGGTCCCCCCTTCAGAACCCCTGCCCGGGCGCCCGGGCCGAGGGACCCGCACGAGGACGAGGAGACCGACATGACAGGCACGCTCACGATCGTCGGCGGCGGCTTCGCCGGACTGACCGCCGCCATCACCGCCGCCGAGGCCGGCGCCTCGGTGACCCTGCACGAGGCCCACCGCACCCTCGGCGGCCGGGCCCGCACCGCCACCGGCCCGTACCGCACCAACGAAGGCCCCCACGCCCTTTACGACGGCGGCCCCCACTGGACCTGGCTCGCCCAGCGCGGCCTGCTCGGCCCCCTCGCCCCGCTGCCGCCCGCCGAGGGGCTCCGCTTCCGCTTCCACCGCGACGGGGCCCTGCACCGCACCCCGCCGCTCGGGCTGCTGCGCCAGATCCTGCGCGGCGCCGAGCGGGCCCCCGTCGACGTCGACTTCCGCACCTGGGTCACCGGCCTCGCGGGCGCGCGCACCGCGCGCGTGGCCGCCGCCTACAGCGGGGTCGCCCTCTTCCACCACGACCCGGGCTCGCTCTCCGCCCGCTTCGTGCAGGAGCGCCTGCACCGGGCGGGCTCCCTGCCGCCCGAGGCGCACTACATCCGGGGCGGCTGGGGCGAGCTGATCGACCGGATGGCCGCCCGCGCCCGCGAACTCGGCGTACGCGTCGAGACCTCGTCCCGCGTCGACGCCCTGCCCGTCGCCGACGGCCCGGTCGTCGTCGCCACCGCCCTGCCCGCCGCCGCCCGGCTCCTCGACGACCCGACCCTGACGTGGGAGAGCGGGCGCACGCTCCTGCTCGACCTGGCCCTGAGGACCCGTAAGGGCGACCCGTTCGTCGTCTCCGACCTCGACGCGCCCGGCTGGATCGAGCGCTTCACCGCCCAGGACCCCTCGCTCGCCCCCGCCGGGCAGCAGCTGATCCAGGCCCAGCTGCCCCTCGGCCCCGACGAGCCGAGGTCGGCGGGCGTCGCCCACGCCGAACGCCTCCTCGACCTGGGCTTCCCCGGCTGGCGCGACCGGACGGAGTGGCGCCGGGAGTCCGTCTCCCAGGGCCGTACGGGAGCGGTCGACCGGCCCGGTACGACCTGGCGCGACCGGCCGGCGATCGACCGGGGCGACGGGGTGTACCTGGCGGGCGACCAGGTGGCGGCGCCGGGCGTCCTGTCGGAGGTCTCCTTCACGAGCGCGGTGGAGGCGGTGTCCCTTGCGCTCCGGCACGCCCGGTACGCACCGTCGGGGCGGGCTGGGCACGGCCCCCGGGGCGGGCGGTCCCTCCGGACCACCACCCCCTGACCCCTTGACCTCAAGCATGGTTGAGGTCAGAGGCTGTTCAGCGCGTCCAGGATCACCGACGCCCGAACGAAGGAGAACCCGCCGTGCACGCCATCCGCCTCCACGCCTTCGGCCCCGCCGAACACCTCACCTACGAGGAGACCCCCGACCCGACCCCGGGCCCCGGCCAGGTCCGCATCAGGGTCGCCGCCTCCGGCGTGCACCTCCTCGACACCGCCCTCCGCCAGGGCGCGACGGGCCCCTTCCCCGCCCCCGCCGAGCTCCCCACCGTCCCCGGCCGCGAGGTCGCCGGGACCGTCGACGCCCTCGGCGAGGGCACCGACCCCGCCTGGCTCGGCAAGCGGGTCGTCGCCCACCTCGGCATGGCCCCCGGCGGCTACGCCGAACTCGCCGTCACCGACGCCGCCCGCCTCCACGAACTCCCCGACGGGCTCGGCGAGGCGGAGGCCGTCGCCATGATCGGCACCGGCCGCACCACCCTCGGCATCCTCCAGTTCACGGACCTCGGCCCCGAGTCGGTCGCCGTCGTGCCCGCCGCGGCCGGCGGCATCGGCACCCTCCTCGTCCAGTACGCGAGGAACACCGGCGCCACCGTCATCGGCCTCGCCGGCGGACCCGAGAAGGTCGCCCGGGTCCGCGCCAACGGCGCCGACCTCGCCGTCGACTACACCCGCACCGACTGGCCGGACGAGGTCCGCGCGTACCTCGCGGACCTGGGCCGTACCGCCACCGTCGTCTTCGACTCCGTCGGCGGCGACACCGGCAGGGCCGCCGTCGACCTCCTCGGGAAGGGCGGGCAGCACCTCGTCTTCGGCTGGTCGGGCGCCGGACTCCACGACGGCGAGCCCCTCACGTACACCCCCGAGGAACTCGCCGAGCGCGGCATCACCTCGGAGTCCGTCCTCGGCCCCGTCATGATCCAGAAGGCCGGCGGCGACATCCGCGCCCTCGAACTCGCCGCCCTCGCCGCCGCGGCCGACGGCACCCTCCGCCCCGCCGTCCAGCGCTTCCCCCTCGCCGAAGCGGCGAAGGCCCACCGCGCCCTGGAGACCCGGGGCACGATGGGCAAGGTGGTGCTGATCCCGTAGGGGTCCCCAGGGGTCCCCCACGGATCCGGGAGAGACGGCTCAGACGCCGAGCACGTCCCAGGAGTGCGCCTTGAACTCCTTCCGGAAGTCCGCGTGGTCCTCCCACATCCGGGCGATCGAGCGCAGCACGTCCCAGTTGTGTTCGAGGGCCTGGTCGACGACCTGGCGCAGCTCCGGCGCCGACTCCCGCTTCTCCAGGAGCCCGTTCACGGCCGAGGCCGCCTGCACGGTGTAGCGCAGCGCCCGCAGCGCCCGGGAGGTGTCGTCCATCCCGAAGCCGTGATCGCTTCCGTTCTCCGGGTCGAAGAGCGGCGTCAGCCGCGCCTCGACGAAGCCGGTGATCCGCTGGAAGCGCTGCTCGATGTCCTTGTCCATGGCTCCTTCCTACACCTCCGCCCCACCCAGCTTCGCCAGCGCCCCGTCCGTCAGGCGGTAGACGGTCCACTCGTCCTGCGGGCGGGCGCCCAGCGACTCGTAGAAGTCGATCGACGGCTTGTTCCAGTTCAGGACCGACCACTCCAGGCGCTCGTAGCCGCGCTCCACGCAGATCCGCGCCAGCTCGGTCAGGAGCGCCTTCCCGTGCCCGCCGCCGCGCAGCTCCGGCCGCACGTACAGGTCCTCCAGGTAGATGCCGTGCACCCCGCGCCACGTCGAGAAGTTGAGGAACCAGAGCGCGAAGCCGGCCACCTCGCCCGTCTCCGTCTCGGCGATGTGCGCGTAGGCGGCCGGGCGCTCGCCGAAGAGCGCCTCGTGGAGCTGCGCGGGCGTGGCGTGGACCTCGTCGAGGGCCTTCTCGTACTCCGCGAGGGCGAGGACGAGTTCGTGGATGACGGGGACGTCGGCAGGTGTGGCGGTACGGATCATGGCCCAAGCCTGCCCCGCCCCGCCCCGTCCTGTCACACCCCTTCCGTCACACCCCTCCCGTCACCCGCCTCCGATGACGCCCCTCCCGTCACATCCCTCCCGTGACGCCCCTCCCGCCGTCAGGTCCGCCTGGCCAGGAGGACCCGCGCGACGGCCTGCTGCTCCGGGGGGAGCGCCGGGCCGCCGCCCTCCACGTTCCACAGGCCGTTCTGCAGCACCCGCCCCAGCGTCCAGGCGCCCGCCCGGCCCCGGTCGAGGCCGAGCCGCTCCGTCAACAGGTCGAAGCGCCACAGCAGCTCGGCCGGGTCGGCGCACTCCCGCGAGACCAGCGCCGGCAGCAGCTCGAACCCCGGGTCACCGGCCAGCGGCTTCGGGTCGATGGCCAGCCAGGGTTCGCGGACGGCCCCCAGCACGTTGCCCTCGTGCAGGTCCCAGTGCAGCAGCCGGTCCCCCGGCTCGGCCACCACCTCGCGCACCGCCGCCGCACAGTCGAGCAACAGCGCCCCGACCCGTACGCCACCCCCCTCCTGTACACCACCGCCCAGGCCCCCGCCCCCGTCCCGTACCCCGAGCCGCTCCGCCGCTCCCGGGGCGCGGTCGAGCATCCGCGCCGCGACGTCCCCGAGCCGCCGCAGCCCGGGCGGCGCCGGCACCGCCGAGAGCCGGGCCAGCACCTCCCCCAGGATCCGTACGGCCTCCCGGGCGTCGGGCAGCGCCGACAGCGGCCGCGTCTCGTCGAGCCGCTCCAGGAGCATGGTCCCGGTGCCCGCGTCGTACGACAGGAGCCGCACGGCCCCCTCGCCCGCCCAGGCCCGCAGCGCGACCGGCTCGCCCTCCGTCTCCTCGTCGACGAGCTGCAGCTTCAGCGCGGCCGGCGTGCCGTCGCCCCGCTCCACCGGCAGCACGAGCGCGGCCACCCCGCACATCGGCTTCCCGGTCGCCCGCAGCCCCCACCGCTCCAGGAACTCCGCCGCCCGCCCCGGCAGCGCGGCCACGAACGCCCGCCCCGCCTCCCCGTTGAACTCCGCCTGCGACTGGGCCAATTGCTCCGGTACGCGCATCACGCCCCGAGCCTAGGCCGTTCAGCCGGCCACCGCCCGGTCCCCGCGCCCACGCCGCACACCGTGACCGCGCACGGCCGCACCGGTAGCCTCCCGCCCACGCACCCGGAAGAGGGATAGAGATGAGCACGGTCAACGGCGGTATTTCGTTTTGGTACGCGCAGGAGGGCGCCCCCGCGCCCCGCGAACCGCTCCCCGGCGACACCACCGCCGACGTCTGCATCGTCGGCGGCGGCTACACCGGCCTGTGGACCGCCTACTACCTCAAGAAGGCCGTCCCCTTCCTCAACATCACCGTCCTCGAAGCCCACTTCTGCGGCTACGGCGCCTCCGGCCGCAACGGCGGCTGGCTCTACAACGGCATCGCGGGCCGCGACCGCTACGCCAAGCTCCACGGCCACGACGCCGCCGCGCGCCTCCAGCAGGCCATGAACGCCACCGTCACCGAGGTCCTCGACGTCTGCGAGGCCGAGAAGATCGACGCCGACCAGCACCGCGGCGGCGTCCTCGAAGTCGCCCTCGGCCCCGCCCAACTCGCCCGCCTCAAGGCCTTCCACGCCACCGAGGTCGCCTTCGGCGAGACCGACCGCGAGCTGTACGGCGCCCGCGAGACCGCCGCCCGCGTCCGCGTCGCCGGCGCCGTCGGCTCCTCCTGGTCCCCGCACGGAGCCCGCCTCAACCCGCTGAAGCTGGTCACCGGCCTCGCCGCCGCCGTCGAGGCCCTCGGCGTCACGGTCCACGAGTCCACCCCGGTCACCGAGATCAGGCCGAAGCACGCCGTCACCCCCTACGGCACGGTCCGCGCCCCCTACGTCCTGCGCTGCACCGAGGGCTTCACCGCCTCCCTCGCGGGCCAGCGCCGCACCTGGCTCCCCATGAACTCCTCGATGATCGCCACCGAGCCGCTCACCGACGCCCAGTGGGACTCCATCGGCTGGACCGGCCGCGAGGCCCTCGGCGACATGGCCCACGCCTACATGTACGCCCAGCGCACCGCCGACGGCCGCATCGCCCTCGGCGGCCGCGGCGTCCCGTACCGCTACGGCTCGAAGACCGACAACGACGGCCGCACCCAGCCGCAGACCGTCGAGGCCCTCCGCGACATCCTCGTCCGCTTCTTCCCGCAGCTCGCGGGCGTCGGCATCGCCCACGCCTGGTCCGGCGTCCTCGGCGTCCCCCGCGACTGGTGCGCCACCGTCACCCTCGACCGCTCCACGGGCCTCGGCTGGGCGGGCGGCTACGTCGGCTCGGGCGTCGCCACCGCCAACCTCGCCGCCCGCACCCTGCGCGACCTCGTCCGCGAGGACTCCGGCCAGTCCGGCCCCACCGAGCTGACCACCCTCCCCTGGGTCGGCCACAAGGTCCGCAAGTGGGAACCCGAACCGCTGCGCTGGCTCGGCGTCCAGACCATGTACGCGGCCTTCCGCGGCGCCGACCGGCGCGAATCCACCGCCCCCACCCCGGCCACCGACCGCGTGGCCGTCCTCGCCAACCGCCTCAGCGGCCGCTGAGACCAGCCGGGGGCTGGGCCCCAACGGCGGCCGGGAACGGCGCGGGGCCGGCCCGGAGATCCGGACCGGCCCCGCCCCGCAGGACTTCGACTTCGACTGCGACTTCGGCGCGTCAGAACAGCAGGCCGTACGAGGTGCCGGGGAGCTCGCCCCAGCCCGTACCGACCCTGATCCGGCCGGAGTAGGGCGCCGTGGTGCTGCCCGTCCCCTTGTACAGCCAGAACACGCCCGCGCCGTCACGCGCGATCAGGTCCGCCCGGCCGTCGTCCGTCAGATCGCCGGGAGCCGACACCACCGGGTACGCGCCCCAGCCCGTACCGATCTTGACGCGGGCCGCGAACGGCGCCGTGGCGCTGCCGGTGCCCTTGTACAGCCACAGCACGCCCGAGCCGTCACGCGCGACCAGGTCCGCCCGGCCGTCCCCGGTGAGGTCGCCCGCACCGGTCAGCTGGTTGTACGCCTGCCAGCCGGCGCCGATCCGCGTACGGGCCGACAGCGGCGCGGTGGTGCTGCCGGTGCCCTTGTACAGCCACAGCACGCCCGAGCCGTCACGCGCGACGAGGTCCGCCCGGCGGTCGCCCGTCACATCGGAGACGCCCGTCAGCGCGTTGTAGATGCCCCAGCCCGTACCGGCCTTGACCCGCGCCGTGAACGGGGACCAGGCGTCACCGGTCGTCCGGTAGTACCAGAGCGCACCGGCGCCGTCGCGAGCGATCACGCCGCCGCCCGTCGCCTGGACGGTGATCGGCGCGAGCTTGGTGATCTGGTTGTAGATGTGCCAGCCGGTGCCGACCTGCTCGTTCCAGTCCCGGAACGGCTCGGTGGCCAGTCCGGTGCCGTGGTGCCAGAACAGCCGGCCGCTCCTGTCCCGCGCGACCATCGCGTGGTGCGGGGGCACGGGCCGCGAGGACTGCACCGCGAAGACGCTGCTCTTCTCGGGGTTGCCGGTGCCGAAGGTGTACACCTCGTACGACGCGTACGCCTCGATCTTCCAGGCGGCCGCCGTCGCCCCGGCCTTCAGCGTGTACGACACGGTGACGTCGGTCGCCGGACCGGAACCCGGGTCGACGGTGCACCAGACACCGCCGTAGTCGAGGTCCTCGGTGTGGTCGCACTCGGCGATGCCGGAGCTCGCCGTGACCCCGGTGATCGTGACCTGGGTCTCTCCCTCCTCCCAGTCCCGCATGCCGGGCGCGGGCGCGAACGACACGTCCAGCCGGCCCTTGTCGATCGCGTGGACGGTGACCGACTGCGTGGCGCTGCCGCCCGCCGGGACGGCCGGGGTGCTGAGCGCGAGCGTGTTCTTGGCGACCTCGGCCGCCGACTTCACCGTCACCTTGCGCGCGGCGTGCCGCCCGTCCTCGGGCAGGCTCCCGACGGTCTGCGCCTCCTTCACGGCCCGCGCCAGGTCGGCGCCGCGCGGGGCGTAGACGGCGCCGTAGTACAGCGTCGTCCCGTGCGCGGCGGTCGCGGCGGCCGAGACGGCGATTCCCGGGAACGGGTTGTCGTCGTTCATCGGGCACGCGAACACGCCGACCTGCTTGACCGTGCAGGACCCCATGTCGTCGAGCGCGACCCCGGCGGGCAGCCCGCCCTTGGCGAACGTGGGATCGGTGAGCGGCGCCTTGCTGAGCGCGTAGACGAGGGTCCCGTCGGGAATCCCCCCGACGCTCTCCGGCGACAGGTCGGCCCAGCCCTCCCCGGGCTGCAGCACCTGGTCCGCGATGGTGAACTCGATGAACTCGTCGGCGGCCACGGCCGACCCTGCCGTACCGGTCACCAGACCGGCCACCAGCAGAGCGGCCGTCCCCCCGAGAGCGACGATTCTTCGCACGACGTCAGTCCTCCGAACTTCGGCGCGCCCCCGAGGGACCCGCCGTACTGCGACAGGAAACGGGAGCACCCGCGAGGCGGCCCCGCCCCACGACACGCCAGGCGATCCCCCCACCCTGGCCGCCCGCGCAAGCTACCCCACCCCCACGGGGCCCCCACGGGCGCCCCCGAGCTGCGGCCGTCAGCCGCCCCGAGGAACGACGCCACCCGCGCGGTCGCCGTACTCGTCCTGCCGGAACCCGGAAGCCTCCCAGGTCAGATCCACGGGCTGCCCGACCGCCGACGCGCGGAACCCCTCCATCCCGACGCCGGAGCAGCGCCCCCAGCCCCCGGGAGTCTCACCGGGTCGCCCCCTCTGCGAAGAGGGCGAGCCGCCCCACGTGGGGTACGTCAAAGGCCCCGTACCGCGATCCCGGTCCGGGGCCTTCGTCATGCCTGCCTGGAGCCCCCTGTCGGGTTCGAACCGACGACCCCGCTTTACAAGTTTGATCAGTCCTCGGCGCAGCCGAGGAGCCACCCAGAACGGTGCGACCATACGGGCTCGCTGGCACGATGCTCCCATGGTTGACCTGGAGCGAATCAAGGCGGAGAGCGTGGCGTACTTCCGATCCCTTGACGAAGGGGCCACCCTGCGGCACCACTTCCGCCACGTCGACGAGGAGGGCGGCTTGTGGTACTTCGAGGCCGTACCCGACCGCGGCGAGTTGGTCGCCATCAAGCAGGCCGAGCTGACTCCGGCCGGCCGGCTTCACCGGTACAGCTGGGAGCACATGGAGGACGTGCACGGTTTCCTGACGGACCAGGCGATCGACCCTGAGGAGGATCCGCTGGAAGGTATCCCAGCCGAAGAGTTCCAAGAGATCTGGAACCGGTGAACGCACCGAACAGCCTCTGCGCGAGAGCGTGAGGGCGGGACCATGCCTGACCTGCACAGATAACGGGGTAGCTGATCGATGATCCAGAGCCCGTCGATGCCTCTCGTTCCCCCTGGTTCCCCGCACGTTCTGGCACGGATGCGGCACGGTCCCAGACGGCGCCTGGCAGGGGCTTCGGGGCTGGCCTGGGCAGCGGGGTGTCAGTGGCCGTGCCTAGCATCCGGCCGTGAGCATGATTGGTGAGTACTTCCGTGTGACGGCGGCCGAGCTGGAACGCTCGATGGAGGACCCGGACTGGGCCCTCGACTACATCGATGGGATCCGGGTCGTCGAGGAAGAGGCTGAACCCTCGTCGGCCATGGCCCGTCATTTCTCCACGTACCAGGCGTGGCACCTCTTGGACTTCCTCTTGAAGCGCTCCGGTTTTCCGGTCGACGTCATCCATGGGGAAGAAGCCTTCGAGAAGGCCGACGACTGGGGTTACGGCCCGCCGCGCTACCTCACCGCGGATCGGGTTCGCCTCGGCGCCGAAGCTCTGAGCGGCTTGACTTATGACCAGCTTCTCGGCGGAGTCGACCCCGCAGAACTACATACGGCGGAGATCTACCCACTGATCTGGGAGGACCACGCCTCACTGGAGTGGGCCAGGGACTGGTTTGCCGGCCTGACCGGGTACTTCAAGGCAGCTGCCCGAGAAGGACACGCAGTCATCATCTGGCTGGACTGACTGTGGGCCTGGTTGGAAACCAGGCCCACAGGTGATCCGGAACCCGCGCCGACTTCTTCGTCCCGAAGCAACTCGGGTGGGGCCGGTTCCTTGGAGACGGTGGCGCTGACGCGTTGCCAGTCGCCGCAGCCTACGGCGGCGCTGTCCCGCTGCGCGCTGCTGAGCTTTCACGATGGCGACTGTCTGTGGATCACTGACCAGGTCGTAGTCGTGCATCAGGAGCGCGTCGTCATCCCCGGCCAGCAGGTATCGCAGCGTGCTGATATGGCGCTCAGGGCCGGTGAGTAGTCGCTTGGGCTCCAGCCAAGCGGCCAGGCCACCGTCGTGTTCCAGCATGGGACCACCGTAGTCAGGCAACTCGGTGATGTCGCGACAGTCCGACGGAGCAACCGGCGTCTCCGGGGACGTGCACTTCCACGACCTCCTAGGCGGCACGGCCGTGATCATGCAGAAGGGCCGGCGACAGGGGGGGAGTCCCCCTGTCGCCGACCCTTCGCCGTGAGCCCCCTGTCGGGTTCGAACCGACGACCCCCGCTTTACAAGTTCGGCCGAGCGGCACCCATAGGGCTCCGGGCCGGGCGCGGTCCTGTTCTGGACGACCGCCTAGCACTGTCGTCGTCCGGTGCCGTTGATGTCAGCGGTGGATGTCAGGCTGCACCGTACGAGTTGCTGTCACCAGTCGCGCCAGGCGTCTGTGATCTCGGCTCGGTTGATGCCTCTCCTTGCTGCCAGAGCAGCCACGTCCACACCGTGCTCGCCCAGGGTGAGGTCGATGTACTCGCACAGTTGCTCCCGCTCGTCGGTGCAGTAACCGGCGCCATCGTGGCCAGGGTCTTCGTCAACAGCGTTGAGCGCGAGAACGACCCTCTCCACCGCTCCGAAGACCTCGTCGTCGGAGGGACTCGTGAGCCCACGCACCTCCGCCTCGAATGCCTCCAGCGCCGAGTCGGTCGCCCTCAGAAACGAGTCGGGGTATATCTCCGCAGCGTCGGCGCACTCGGGCCCCAGGATCCCGGCCTCGACGTCGCGGGCTACCTGCGCCATCCAGGCACGCCAGTTCTCAGGAGGTCTTTTCGCCATGGCGAGAAGGTATGCCGAAGCACTGACAACCCCGCCTAACGGTTGATGGGGATCTCGTAGACGATCTCGCAGAGTGCGACGGGCACGACGATGTCAGCGGTCTCCACGGGCCGGCCCTGGTCGCTGTAGTACGTCCGCCGGATGTGGGTGACGAGCGCGGCCTTCTGGATCCCGAGAAGTGAGGCTTCTTCGGTGGTGGCCTGCCGGGGCTCGGGCTGCTCGACGGCATGGCTGACGGTCACGCCGATCTCGGCCATCCGGTTCACGACACCAGCGCCGGCATGCGGTCCACCCTCCGGAAGGACGACGAGGGTCCCGCCGGTGAGGTCGTACGGCTCCCAGCTCGTCGACAGCTGCACGGGCCGTCCGTCGGCGAGGAACTCGTACACGGTCCGGACGCACAACTCGCCCTCACCGATCCCGAGCCGCGCAGCGATCTCCGCCGGCGCGGGCACCTTCGCATCGGTCCGGCTCTCCCAACCGCCGTTCCGCCCGACGGCCTTCATGTCCGCCCGGAACGGCGAGCCGTCCGGCTGCTCGCGCGCCGCGGACCGCACCATCCGCACTCGCTGCCGGGGCTCGGCGACATAGGTTCCGGACCCGGCCCGCCCCTCCAGCACGCCCTGGGAGATCAGCAACTCCTGGGCTCGGCGAACGACGTTCTCGCCCACCCCGCACTCCTGGCCGATCTGGGCCCGCGAGGGCAGCCGGTCTCCAGGGGTCCACTCGTGCTCCGCGATCCGCCGCCGCAGTTCGTCGGCGATGCGGAGGTATGGCGGCTGCTCAGGCATATGGAAAATCTAGTCCACTAGCTCTAACCTAGTTAACTAGCTTCACTGAAAGTGATCGCCGGTGACGGAGGCTGCCCTGTGCCTGCTTCAGAAGTAAGCGCGGAGGCCCTCGCCGCCCGGCTGTCCGCCCTGGGACTCACCACACGCGTGCTGGATCACACCAGACACACGTCGATCGAAGCGGAGGTACCGGAGACCCTCACCGCCGAGACATGGCGGGAGGTCCTGGAAGTCCTGGCACAGGCAGACCGCTTCGGCCTGCTCGCCACCAGCCTGGGCGGCCGAACCCTCTGGGCCGCCGTGAACAAAGCGGTCCCCGCGACAGGCGACGTCCGGGGACCTGGCCATCAGCGATAGGAGCTGATCAGCATGTTCAACCGTATCCGTCGCGCGCTCCGGCCCACCGGAGCGCGGCACGCCCGAAACTCCCGCCGCTACACGGCTTTACCCCTCAGCATCCAGTTCGGTCCGGACACGATCCGCGGCGAGGAGACCGTCCTGGTCCGACCGTATGTCCCGCCCGTCGAACGCCTCCTCACGTTCGCGGAGGCCATCTGATGCCCCTTCCGAAGACGCCCCCGTACCGCTCGTCCGCATGCCGAATCGGCACGCACCACGAGTGCGCTCACTCCTCTCCGGCGACGGCCCCGGTCGACATCCCCGTGACCTACGAGGCGTGCGCCTGCCCCTGCCACACGCCGAGCACTCACGCGCCCCGCACGGAGGCGACGGCATGAAGCCTTGGGCCCCGAACGCTGCCGTGGCCGCCCCCATCGAAATCACCTCGCTCAACGTCCAGCGAGGCGATGTCATCCAGATCGGCGGTATGCCCTGCCGCGTGGCCGACCTCCGACAACTCCCCCTCGGAGCAGAGTGCCTTCTCTTCGAAACGGGCGAGCAACTGACGATGCACCCCCGCACCCGCCTGGTCGCCCTCCGCGTCCACAGAAGGTGGTGACCGCTCCATGCCCACGCTCCGCGACACCATCGCCGAAAACCTGCGTGCCCAGATCACCGCCGGCAGCCCACATGCTCGGCTTCCGCGGCCACTTCTCCACCAAGTCCCGTCGCTACTCGGCCACCCTCGGCGCCCTCCGTCAGATCCGCGCCGACTACTGCGCCGCTCAGGACCGCATGGACGCCGACCCGGACACCGTGCTCGTCCTCGCCTCCTGGCGGTACGCCGGACACGGCCGCAGCCCCGGCGAGGCCGCCCTCGCCGCGACCATCTCGCGCGGAATCCAGCTCAACCGCCAGACCGCACGGGAAGCCCTGCGCGACCAACTCGTACCGGAAGCACCGGAAGGAGCCGCGGCATGACCACCGCCACCACCGACGAACTGCTGACCGTGCCCGAGGTCATGGCCCGGCTCAAGCTCGGACGCTCCACCGTCTACAACCTCATCCGCTCGCGCCGCCTCACCTCGATCACTGTCGGCCGCGCCCGCCGCGTCCCGGTCTACGCCGTACGGGACTTCATCTCGTACGAGATCAGGGAAGCCGCATGATGGCCACGCAGCGCAAGCGCAACCCCCAACGGGGCCGGCACCATCACCCAGCGGAAGGACGGACGCTTCCAGGCCGCCGTCTATGTCCTCCAGCCCGACGGCACCCGCGCCCGGAAGTTCGCCTACGGCAAGACCTGGGCCGAGTGCGACACACAGCGCCGCGCGCTCCTCGACAAGGTCGCGAGCGGCACCCCCGTGCCCACCCGTTCGGCGAAGCTCTCCGAGAGGCTGGCGTACTGGTTGGAGAGCGTCGTCCGGCCGCGCCGCAAGCTCAGCACGTACGACAAGTACGAGGCGCACGTGCGGCTCTACCTCTCCCCCATGCTCGGCACGAAGCGGCTGGAGTCGCTGAGCGTCCCCGACGTCCGGCGCTTCCTGCTCCAGTTGGAGAAGAAGACGACCACCGCCACCGCCAAGGAGTCCCACCGCGTGCTGCGTACGGCCCTCTCCGCCGCCTGCCGGGAGGAGCTGATCGTCCGGAACGTCGCCAAGCTCGTGGAGCCGCCCAGGGCCGCCGCACGCGACCTGAGCCCGTGATCCCTCGACGAGACGCTGGACTTCCTCGCCGCCGCCCGCCGGGACCCGCTGCACGCCGCCTTCGTGCTCGCCATTGCGATGGGACTCCGCCGGGGCGAGATCGTCGGACTGCGCTGGAACGACATCGACCTGGAGAACCGCGTCCCCCTAGTCCGCCAGCAGGTTCAGCGGCGCCGCGGAGTGCTCTACAACGACGAGACCAAGGGACGTCGCTCCCGCGCGATTCCACTCCCGCCATGTGCCTGGCTCCTCTGCGCTGGCGTCGGATGCGTCAGAAGGCGACGTACGAAGCGGCCGGCACGGAGTGGACAACCGCGGGCTACGGCTTCGCCACCCGCACCGGCCGCCTCGTCGAGCCCCGCAACGTCCACCGGTCCTTCGTCCGCGTCAGCGAGGCCGCCGGGCTCCGGCTCATCCGCCTCCACGACACCCCGCACGGCTGCGCGACGCTCCTCACCGCCGCCGGCGTCGCGCCCCGCGTCGTAATGGAGATCCTCGGCCACAGTCAGATCAGCCTGACCACGGACGTCTACACCCACGTCGTCCAGGACACCCAGCGCGAGGCCATCAGCCACATGGACCGGCTGCTCAAGCGGAAGCGGCCCGATCGCCACCGTTGATGTGACGCTTCATGCCAAGACCCTCAACCACCGTCGGTTGGGGGTCTTCGCGTCACCCCTGGCGTCCCGGCCACCCACACGCCCGTTCGCGTGTCCCAACGGCGTGGCGACATACCCGTCCACGCTCCTGCGGGTGCCATGGTGAAGATGACTCGAACTCTCGGCACCGAGCGGATCCGTCGTATTAGACATCGGCGTGCAGCAGGACAACGTCGGCGGCAGCAGGACCGCCGGGACGGCCCCCGTGGTCCTATGCATAGCAACCGTCGAGAATGGATTGGGCTCGTTGCGGTGAGCCTGCCGGGTCTTGCAGCACTTACCGCACTGCTCTTCACCTGGGTACAGGTCGGTCAGGCCAGTAGAGAACTACAGATCAGTGAGCAGGGGCAAATCACAAACCGGTTCAACGCTGCAATCGGCAATCTGGGATCAGAATCCATGGATGTGCGCCTCGGAGGGATCTACGCCCTGCAGCGCATCATGCAGGACTCCGTCCGCGACCACCCCACGATTGTCTCGGTCCTAGCTGCCTACGTACGCCAGCATGCCCCCCTCCCCAGTGAAGGCACGCGGCCGCAACAACCTGCGTCGGCAGAGCAGGAGCCCTCCGCTGACGTCCAGGCTGCGATGACCGTGCTGGCGGACCGCCTCCCCGACCGCGACACGGGACCGACGCTTGATCTGCAACGCACCGATCTACGCGGCCTTAAATTCAGGATCGGGAAAGGGCGTAGTCTCGCCTTCCGGGGAGCGGCCTTCTCGTCAGCGAACCTCCGTGGCGCAGCCATGGCAAATTCGGACCTCCGTGAGGCCCTTTTCGACGATGCTGACCTCCGTGAGGCGCAGCTGTTCAACTCGGATCTCACCGGTGCGTACATGGTCGGTGCAGATCTCACCGGCACGTTGCTCTGCGTGGAGATCACAGGAACAGGCGTGAGTGACCGAGGTCAGCACCGATGCGCGGCCCTGGAAAGAGCATCACTGCAGGGAGCAAAACTGACCGGTGTCGACCTGGCCGGCGCACAGCTTGCCCGCGCCGATCTGAGCGCTGCCGACCTCACGGGCGCCGACCTGACTGACGCAGACCTCACAGGCGCCGACCTGACTGACGCAGACCTCACAGGCGCCGACCTGACTGACGCAGACCTCACCGGTGTGAAGTTCACAGGGGCCAAGCTGGACGGGGTCCGCGGGCTGCCGGCACCGTAGCCCTGACCTACTTGGCTTTCTTGGCTCCGTGTTTTCTGCTCTGCGGGGTCTGCCTCGCCCCCCTGAGCTCTGACTTCACAGAAGTTGAGTCAGAACCCGATCTCGTGGATAAAGCCAGACGGCAACGTGCAAGCAAAGACCCGACAGGACGGCGCCCTCTGTCGTAGGTGCCTGACAGGATCCCGAACGTGATAGCCATCGAAGATCTCGTTCCCCGCGTAGCGGCGAAGGCCAAGGCCACTTCTACGGCCTTGCCTCCCGCCGCCACCGCCGAGGAGGTTGCCGAGGCAGAGGCAGTTCTCGGCTTCGCGCTCCCGCCCCTGCTGGCGAGCCTGTACCGGGAGGTGGCCAATGGTGGCTACGGCCCCGATTACCAGCTTCTTCCGCTGGTTGGGCCAGGGCGTACGGCGCTGAGCGAGTACCAGTCCAAACGGTCCGCCTCGGCCGAGGACGAGGCACCGTACTGGCCGGTGGGCGTGCTGCCGATCCTCGACTGGGGCTGCGCCATGTACGCCGCGGTGGACTGCCTCAGCGAGACCGCCACGGTCCTCCTCTTCGACCCGAACGCCATGACGAACGAGGGAGCCGCCGCCTGGTTCGTCGACGCCGGGAGTCTGGCCGAGTGGCTCGAAACCTGGCTCGCCGAAACAGGCTGGTACCGGGAAGACGCCGACGAGTACGAAGACGTGGCGGAGCCGACCCCGTGGGAGATGGCCGCCTCCCGCATCGCGGAATGAACGAACCGCGGGATGGCCGCTGAGCTCACTCGGTGGGGCGGCTCCTCGCGCGAAAGCGGCCCGGGGGCCGCCCCGACTGTGGCTGAGTGCGCTGGATGCCTGTCTGGCCCGACCCCGTGCTCACCGCGGGGTCGAGTCAGTGGAACCAGACGACGAGACGCACGTTCTCCGCGCCGTGGACTTCGCCGAGGATGCGCATGACGCTCCAGACGCGGCCCCAGTCGGTGTCGGTCCCTGCGGCCGATGCACGACTTTCGTGTGCCGGAGGCGTCCGTCTCCTGCCAGTCGGTGGCGGACAGCTCGGCCCAGGTCACCCGTGTCGTCCCGTACACGGAGTCGGTGCCGCCGTAGCCCGCGAACTCACGGCGCAGCCCTTCCGACGCGTCATCCGGAAAGCCACGGTCCTCAGCAAGCGGACGGAAGCCGAAGGAGTTGCGGATCCCGAAGAGACAGGCCAGGCCGTCGTAGGCGTTGCCCCTGTTCAGCAGGAAGAGGTCGATGCCCGCTTCCCAGACGGTGTCCTCGTCGTCCGGACCCTGCAGCCGGGCCCCCGGACGGCACTCGATCATTCCACTGACGTCGGTCGACATGGCGTGCTCCTGCCTGCCAGGCCTAGGAGCCGGCATGCGCATTTCGCTCCGCGCACTCGCGGCCGTCCTCGGCCGACCGCCCCCGTTGCTGTCAGCCGTGGATGTCAAAGACCCCCAGCCATGATCGGTTGGGGGTCTTCGCGTCTCCTGCCTGGAGCCCCCTGTCGGGTTCGAACCGACGACCCCCGCTTTACAAGAGCGGGAGGGCAGGGTTGCACCTGACCTGCACAGACGTTGCGGGAGCTGATCGCCACTCCAGAGCCCGACGCCACCCCTCGTTCCCCGTGGCTCCCCGCACGATCTGGCACGGATGTGGCACGGTCTTCGCCCCGTCTGCCAGTGCCTCGAAAGGGTCTCCACCTGCGCGCGTCGGCTTCCGAGGTGTTCAGCTCCGTAGTGTGAAGGCGCACGCCCGCCTCTGCCCGGGCCCTTGGCAGTCGAGCTGCCAGTCGCGGGCCTCCCACTCTCCCGGAGGCGCCTCCATTGGGATCGATCAACGATTCTGAGGGGCTCATGACCCCGATACGGGGTAGCCTGAGACTGTGCAGCTAGTGTGCAGGTTGACCCGATAGTAGGGAGGCGAGGCATGTGACTTCGTTGCGTAGTTCAGATCCCGACCTGCCGCTGGCCGGCTTGCCATCAGCAGGCCGGGCGCTCTTGCGGATGGCGCCCGTCGAACTCGCCATCGCCGAAGTCCGCTTCGCAGGTGTGGGTGAATCGGTATCAACCGGGCAAGCGCTCGCGATCAAGGACTTTGCAGAGGCACGCGGCGTTTCCTTCACGTCGCTTGAGCCAGCCCAAAAAAATGAACTCAGTGTCGAGTTCGGCCCGTCTGGAGCCAACCCACAAGTGCAGGTGAGCGCGAGAGGGTGGCAGTTCGGCCGCGATGGAGGGCAAATTCTGGCGACTATCATGCCGGATTCCCTCGTGATTCAAACAAATCGCTATGAGCGGTGGAGCACCAGTCTTCGCCCGATCCTGGAAGCGCTAATTCTTGGAATTGAAGAGAATCTGAAGCCGGAGCTATTGAACAGATTGGGCGTGCGTTACATCAACCGCTTGGTTGATGCAAAGGCGACGAACGCCCTCGCTTGGCAAGGACGTATCTCGGACGCTTTCTTGGGCCCCGTGCTCGACCCAGTCCTGGGCGACAAGGTTGCGGCCGCTCAGCAGCAGGTAGAGCTCTCGCTAGGCACAGGCCGGGGTGCTTTGATTCGGCATGGAGCGTTCCGGGACGCAGCAGCGCAAAATTCCATGAGTTACCTAATGGACATCGACGTCTTCGATGCTTCCACGCAGCGATTCTCTAGCTCGAATGCGCTAGACGCAAGCCAGCGGCTAAATCGCACTGCGCTTGCTCTATTCAAGCAAGTAATCGAACCTTCCTACTGGGAAACGCTGCCGACATCAACCAACACGTCCGACGACGATTAGGGGGAATCGTGACTGCGACAATGGTTCGGGCATCCGGGGAACGCCACACAGGGCAATCAATCGAAATGGCGGAGCTCCGCCAAAACGGTGATGCAGTAATTTCCGCCAATGGGACGGCTCTTCAGCTCCCGGGGCTGCAGAATACAGTTCTACGGGATGTGCTGGAGAGTTGGGATTCCGCGCTGACACCAATGGTGTCGACGCTGGTTATAGGCCTCAATGAGGCTGCATGCCAGGTTGCCCAGTTCAAGCTTCGAGTTGAGCAGATTCCTGGCCGGAAGCTCGCCTGGGTGGGCCCCGGCCTCGAATCGACCAACGAGAAGGAAATTTCAGGCGACCCTGAGGAGTCGGCTGATCGAACGGCTGTAAGTGCCGTGAATGAGCTGGCGCAAATTCTAGGGCTGCCGGTGCGTGACATCCTTGCTGGGGCTGGAATTGCGCGGCGCACGTTCTACTCCTGGCGCGGCAGCAATGTTTCGCCGCGATTGGCCAGCCAGGGCCGGCTGTGGTCCATGCTGCAGGCTGGCACCGACCTTCATGATGTGCTGGGACCTGATCTTCAGCGATGGATTGCTGCGGACTCGGACCGGCGGCAGAGCATCGTATCGGGCAACCTTGATGCCCTCATGGGGGAGGTTCTCGAAGAGAAGGCTCGGCGCGGTGAGTTCAGCACCAGGCCACTTGCCGCAGCATGGATGGAAGCAGCAGGACCGGAAGGGGATGCTGATCCGGTTACCCCTTCACGGCGGCCCGCCGGAAGAGTCACGAAAGCTAAGTCGGGTATCCGCACGCGCAAGGATCAATCCCCGGGTATTTAATGCAGCGACACCGGAGAAGTAATGGCAGATTCGACCGAGAAGGTCGAGGGTGAGACCGGAAGTGAATTCGCAACGCTGGATTCACTCCTCCCTGAAGTCTGGCCTGATGAAAGCAAGAAGTCCCTAGACGCCTGGCAGCAGGGCCAAATGCTGCCGGGTTCCACCCTGTCTTGGGCAGCTCCTTTCGGGCTCGATACAGTGACCGGGATTGATTCCGATGCCGAGGAGGGTCAGGAGACTTCGCAAGGGTGGTGCCATGTTTCCGTTTCCGACTTGCGCTGCCGTTGGGCAATTGTCACAAGTCAGACCTGTGACATCGTGGCAAGCGGGCCAGGAGCAAGGCATCCCTTTGTTCAAGTCAGTCCCGTTTACCATTTGCCCGAGGTTTCACCCAATCGGCGGCTCGCGATTGAAGGTCACGAAGTCTCCCATCTCGTAGCTCTGACCGCTCCACCGTCATCGGGGTTTTGGGTTGCCGATCTCCGGGCCAGCCTCCCGGTGAGTAAGCATCTCCTGGCTTCCAGCTCTCCAGTTACCGCCTTCTCTAACGAGAAGGACTTGCTGGACTTTTCTGAGCACGTGGCTGCGCGGATTCGCCGTCCTTCGCTGCACGACGTGGTGAGCGACACGATGGTCAAATCAATTGGCCAATACATCAAAGTCACCAACAAGGGCAATCCTGAGTGGTGGGAGAATGTTGAGCAACTGCGGGTAATGATCACTGGACCTAGGCTTGATCCCAGCTCTATTCAGCTGGTCGTCCTACAGCAGAATCAGCTGGATGCGGCCCAGAAGAAGCTCTGGCGAGATTGGGCTTCCTCGTTTCGGAAGATCCTGGCGAAGGATAATATAACGATGACACCGGTATTCTTTACGTCATTGGACGAAATGACTGCCCGCCTTTATCGGGAATCCATTCCGTTGCGAGTCGTTGAACTTCGCCGACCCTACGTTTGGTGAGTTCAAAGTGGTCTAAAATTTGTTCGCGTAAGCAGGGCGCCGTTAAACCCGAAGACATGTGGTTTGAAACGACATGGTCATAGGCCACGACGAGACCTGGACCGACGCGGAGCGACCACACCGGCCCCGCCATCTCGCGGCAGCAGCTGCTCCCCGCCCGCCCCTTCCCGGTAGTGTGGTCGCCTCACGCTCCCGCCATCCGTGACGGCGGGTGTACGGCGCCCCGCCCTGCTCAAGCCCGGCAGTCGGCCGGCCATGCGCAAGAGGCCACCCCTCCCCTACTGCTGGCCGTCTTTTGGTCGCCCGTCTTGGCCGCAGTCGGCAGCGCTCGTGGCTACGCGTGCCATGTGACGGTTGCCGTGCTTGGAGGCCTGCTTGGGCTGCCCATCAACCCAAGCCGTCAGGCGTGCGGCCGGCGGCCGGGCTGGAGCGGGGCGTAGACAGGAGCGCAGGCCCGGGCGACGGGCCGCGCGCGCCGCGCCGTGCGCGGCGGGTGCCTTGATGAGGTAGAGAAACCTGTAACAACTCGCGTCCCTACAGGCGGATGTACGCGATCGTCGCGTCGTCGTGCTGCTTGCTCCTGGGCCATCGGATGAGGTCCGGGTCTGCCTCCTCCGCCTCGCGGACTCGGCGGAGCATGCCTTCGGGGCCTTCGTGGCTGAGCTGCTTCATGTAGCCGTGCCAGTCGGTGGCGTGGAACGTCGTGACGAGCCGTGCGGCACCGTCCGTCAGCAGGGCAGCGCCCCCGATACTCGACGCGCTCGCCTCGCCCGTCAGGGCCTCGTTCGCCGCAGTCGGGTCTGCGGCTGCCACCCAGTAGCCGCCCCGCGTGTTCCGAAGTCCCCGCTCCTCCTGGACCAGGGACTCATGGGCTCGCTGGCGCTCGGGCGATCCCGGGGCCGCCGCGGCGAGGGCCTCCCGCGCTCCCGGTGCCACGCGGGCCAGGCGGTCGTCCGTGGTCGCCGTGACCGTGCCGTCCCCGTCGACGAGGACGGTGCAGTCGCCCAGGACGAGCCACTCGAAGGTCTCGCTCCGCAGCCGCGCCACGGCCACCGTCGCCGACGGGGACAACGGGTCGTCGACCGCGCACGTGTCCCGATGGAGCGCCGCCGTGGACTCGATGGACGTGGCCAGGCAGTCAGCCAGCGGTGCGGCCGCCCGAGTCGCCTCCGCGTACAGGCGAGCGCCGAGCTGCTCCACGTACCAAGCCACCCCGTGCTTGCAGCCCGAGCGCATCCCGGGCGCCATCCCGGCGCCGTCCAGGACCACGGCCACCGAGGGGCCGGAGAGCGCGAAGTCCTCGTTCCTGCCCTGGGGCCGCGGGTAGCTGGCCTGCTCGACGAGCACGTCAGGCGGTCTCGTGCAGCAGCACGTCGGTCACGGCACGGCTGGCCGTGATCGCCTTCGTGCTCGGGTCGTAGTCCGCCGCGACGACCATCGAGAAGGGCGCCGTGCCTGCCTGCTTGTAGAGGCCGGCGATGTTCTCGGCGAGGAAGTGGGCCACTCCCAGCGAGCCGACCGCGTGCACACCCGCCACGAGCAGGAACGTCCCCTGGCCGTCCGGCCGCGGCAACCTTCCGAGGTACGCGATGTCCGTCGGCGTGGGCGCCTCGGGACTGTCCGTGGGAGAGGTGTGTACGGTGCCGCCGTCCCGCTCGGTCAGGGCCCAGCGCCCGTCGGGCAGGGTGTCGAAGGACAGCCGCGGGTCCTTGCTCAGTGCCTCGGCGGTGACCGGCGACGACTTCGGACCGCAGACGACCAGGAGATCCTCGCGGTTGAGGTCGATCTCGCCGGAGGTCGGGATGTAGCCGAGGTCGCCCTCCAGCTGGAGCCGGTGCGCCAGGGCCAGGAGCTTCTGGCCGGTGGAGCTGTCCTCCAGGGCCACGAAGTCCCGCTCGCCCGCCCGCATGGGTACGAGCACCTGGGCGTGCTCGGTGCCGAGGAACGCGCGCTCCGGCGGGGGGCCGGCGTCCCGGAGCTGAGCCACGCGCGCTCGGCTGACGCCCATCATCTTGGCCACGTCCGCCATGGAGTGCCCGTGGTCACGCAGCCACGCGATGCTCTCCTTGCGCATGCGCGAGGTTTCCACCACGGCCGCCTGGAGGTCGTTCATCAGCTCCACAGCTGCCTTCACGCGGAGCGCGTGATCTTGCATCGCGGCGACCCGCCGCACCTCTTCAATCACGGCGAACACCTCGCGGAACCGGACAGTGGGCTGACTTCATAGCCACATGCTAAGGGGGGCTTGACACCTCGCACCAGTCGCGTGCATCTTGGGTGCTAAGCCCCCCTTAACAAGGCGGGCTCACAACAGC
Source organism: Streptomyces sp. NPDC003327 (assembly GCF_053589515.1). Classification (NCBI taxonomy): domain Bacteria; kingdom Bacillati; phylum Actinomycetota; class Actinomycetes; order Kitasatosporales; family Streptomycetaceae; genus Streptomyces; species Streptomyces sp. NPDC003327. The sequence continues at coordinate 227,547 of NZ_JBSFSA010000003.1, forward strand.
CGGGCTGTTAAGCCCCCCTTACCGGGAGAGTGGAATGCCGTCCTTCAAGATCGACCTTTCGACCGCCGTCGTGTTCGTCGCGACCGCTCCCACCCCGAAGCTCGTCAGCAAGCAGACCGGCGAGCGCGCCGTGGACCGCGAGACCGGCGCCGGACTCTCCACCATCGGCCTGCTGATCTCGGACGAGGGCGAGGGCAACCTCTACCAGGTGACCATCCCCGAGACCGGCCTCCCCGACGGGCTCACCCCCGGCATGCCGGTCTCGGTCATCGGCCTCAAGGCCCGCGACTGGGAGAACACGTTCAACGGCCAGACCCGCCACGGCATCTCGTTCCGCGCGGTCGCCGTCACGCCGCTGGGTGCCTGACCATGACCGACCTGTCGACGTTATGCGAGGTCGGCCTCCCGCTGGCCGGTGCGGCGGGTGGCCTCGGCTACGCCAAGCTGCGTGCGCCCCGCGCGTACTGGTCGCTGATCGGACTGCCGCTGACGCAGGCACGCATCGCCGTGACGTACCGCTCGACGATGGACGTGTGCGGGCTGACGGTGCAGCCGTCCCGCCTGCGGGCGTTCATGGTCCGTAGCATCGCCCGCGGTGACGTCCGGCCCGTGCCGCCGAAGATCCGCCGCGTGCGCTGGTCCTCGACCGGCCTGCGGGTCACGCTCCGCCTCGCGGCCGGTCTGGAGCCCGCCGACGTGATGGCGGCCTCCGAGCGGCTGCGCCACGCCTGGGGCGTCCACTCCGTCAACGTGGTGGAGATCAAGCCGGGGTACGTCGAGCTGCGGATGACCGGCTACGACGTGCTGCGGCGGGTAAGGATGCCGCGCCATGTGCCCGCCGAGCCGATGACGGTCGCGGTCGCGCTGAGGGAGGACGGCACTCCCTATGTACGGGACTACCGCAAGGTCCCGCACGCGCTGACGCTCGGCGCGAACCAGTCGGGCAAGTCCATGTACCAGCGAAACCTGGTCGCGGGCCTGGCACGGCTACCGGTCGCCCTGGTCGGGATCGACTGCAAGCGGGGCGTCGAGCAGCGCGGGTACGCGCCCCGGCTGTCCGCCTTCGCCATCACGCCTGAGGAAGCGGACGGCCTTCTCGATGGGCTGGTCGAGGAGATGGAGGAACGCTTCGACCTGCTCAGCGCCCATGGCGTCGCCGACATCTGGGCCCTGCCCGAAGAGGTCCGGCCAGTGCCGGTCGTCGTCCTGGTGGACGAGGTCGCGGAGCTGTTCCTCGTCGCGACCAGGAAGGACGAGGAACGCCGGGACCGGATGGTCACGCAGCTCATCCGCCTCGGCCAGATGGCCCGTGCGGCGGGCATCTTCCTGGAAGTCTGCGGCCAGCGCTTCGGCTCCGACCTCGGCAAGGGCGCCACCGCGCTCCGCGCCCAGCTCACCGGCCGGGTCGTCCATCGCGTCAACGACAAACAGACCGCCGAGATGGGCCTCGGGGACGTCGCCCCGGACGCGGTCGTGTCCGTCATGACGATTGCGCCCGACAGGCCCGGTGTGGCCGTGGCCGGAGACTCCTCCGGCGGCTGGTCCCGCATCCGTACGCCCGAGCTGACCGCGGCGAAAGTGGCCGCGATCTGTGCCGAGCACGCCCACCTCGCGCCGGACATTCCTCGGCTCGCGCCGTACCGGCCGACCGTCCGCGTGGAGACCGCTCCGGTCGAGTCCGTGCCTCTGCTGAAGCCGCTTCCGGCGACCGACTGACCCATCCTTCCCACCGGTTGGCGTGACCGTCTCACGCCAGGTCCCTACCCCACCCATGCCCGAAAGGGGGTGACCACGTGTTCCGCACCCCCCGCCTCGACGCCGTGCTCGTCCAGGCCGTCATCGCCGGGGCCCTGTCCTTCGCCCACCTGCACGACCTGGCAGCCGCGGCCGGTCAGGACGGATGGAAGGCGTGGGCCTACCCGGTCAGCGTCGACCTGCTGCTCGTCGCCGCGTGGCGCCGGATGCGTACGGACGCGGGCAACCGCGACGCCTGGCTGTGGTTCGCCATTGCCCTCACCGCCTCGCTCGGCGCCAACGTCGCCACCGCCGGACTCCTCGACATGAGCGACGTCCCGGACTGGCTGCGCATCCTCGTCGCCGGATGGCCCGCCCTCGCCTTCCTCGGCGGCACGCTCCTCGCCCACGCACCCGCTCCCGCGCGGGAGCCGGAGCCGGTTCCGGAACCAGTTCCCGAGCCTGTACCGGTCGACGAAACCCGTCCGGACCCCGTACCCGAGCTGGTCGTCGAGCGTGCTCCGGAACCCGCTCCCGAGCTGCCGCCGGCAGTCCAGGAGCCCGACGAACCGGCGCCCGAGGAACCCGAGGAAGTGGCCCCGCCGCCCGCCGCGCCCGCCGCGCCCGCTCAGCCCGTGCCCGTCCCGCCCGCCCTCCTCACGCACGCCCGCAAGGTCGCGGACGCCCACCACGCCCAGACCGGCCACCCGATCGACGCCGACACCCTGCGCGCCCGGCTCGGGGTCCCGGCCGCCCTGGCCGACTCGCTCGCACTGCAACTCGCCTGATCCGGAAGGACACAGACCCGTGCGCCCGAACCGCTTCTACGACATCGCCCGCATCGGCCCGGTGCAGGTCGGCACCCACCACGACGGCCGGGGCCGCACCAAGCACACCGCCGTGTGCACGGCCCCCGGCTGCGACTTCTCCGCCGACTACAACACCCGCGCCGCCGCCGAACTCGCCGCCCGTACCCACCGCTGCAACCCCCGCTGACCGCAAGGAGTTCCGCGTCATGGACGTCCCGCTCTGGCTCGCCCTGATCGTCGTCGGCGGCCTCGGCATCAAGCTCATCCGCCCGCCCTGGTGGCTCGTCGCCGTGATCCTCCTCGGCGGCTACCTCCTCGCCGACAGCGTCCTCGCCCCGCTCATCGACCACGCCATCCAGTAGGGAGCCCCGCCATGTTCCGACCGCGCGTCCCGGTCAACCCGCTTCCGACCGGCCTCGTCACCCCGCTCGTCCCGCCCGCCACGACGTCTGACGTCGTCCCCCTGCCCACGGCCCAGGCCGAGGCCCCGACGCCGGTCCCGGCCACGGCCTCGGTCCCGGCCGCGCCCCGCGCCCAGCTCCCGGCCGTCCGCCTCACCCCGACCGGCCTCGTTGCCGTCGCCGCCGGCGGTGCGGGTGTCGTCCTGGTCGTCGGCGCGGTCCTCGTCTCCATGCTCCTGGCCGTCGCCGTCACCGGCGCCTCGATCGCTGTCGTGGCCGTCGTCCTGCGGCTGCTGATCCGCGACATGCAGAAGGGCCGGTGACCGTCGTGGACACGCAGACGATCGCCGCCGCGGGCTTACCGGTCCTCGGCTGGGCCCTGCACGGCGGACTGCTCCAGTGGCGCCTGGCGGGCGCCCGCCGTGACCCCCTGACCGGCCTGCACACCCGTGCCGGATGGACCACCCGCGCCGAGCGCCTGATGGCCAAGCACCCGAACGCCCTCGTGCTCCTGGTCGACCTCGACGACTTCAAGGCCGTCAACGACACCCACGGCCACGCCGCCGGGGACGCGGTCCTCACCGCCACCGCCGAGCGGCTCGCCACCTGGTGCGGGCGCCACGGTCTCGCCGCCCGGCTCGGCGGGGACGAGTTCGCCGCCATCGTCACCGACCTCGGCGCCGTCAACCTCTTCGACCTCTGGACCGCGCTGGACCAGCCGGTCACGCACAACGGACACGTCCTGCCGGTCTCCGCGTCGGTCGGCTGCTGCCTCCGCGATCAGTTGCCGGTCCCGACCCTCACCGACGCCCTGTCCGCCGCCGACGCGGCGATGTACGCGGCCAAGGGCCACGGCAGGCGCAACCACACACGCTGAACGGGCCCCCGGAGCGGCCTCGGTCGCCAAACTTCCGCCGCCCCGGGCGCCTCGACCTCCTCCAGATCCAACGGACCCGAAAGGGACAGCTCATGATGCCCGAAACCACCCCCGCCCGGCGCGTGTGCCGGGACTGCGACGGCTTCGCCACCGCCACCGTCACCACCGGCCTCCCCACCGCCGACGGCACCCGGGACACCGCCCGCGTCCACTGCCCCACCTGCCGGGGCCTTGGCCACACCGTCGTGACCCCCGCCGTCCGCGCCGGGAAGTGACCTTGAACGACACCGCCCTCACCGCGGCGGGCCTGGACCCGGCCACCCTGAGCGACCTGCTCCGGGTGGCCGGGTCCCCCGGCTTCGACCGCCTCACCGACCAGATCCACCGGACCGGGGGATGCGCCGCCCCGATCCGCCTCTCCGGCGGCACCAAACTCCTCGACCCCGCCACCACGACCGTGCTCCACACCTACACGACCGACACCGAGCCGGGTGGCGTCCTGCGGGTCGCCTGCGGCAACCGGCGGGCCTCCCGCTGCCCCGCCTGTGCCTGGACCTACGCCGGGGACACGTACCACCTCATCCGCGCCGGACTCGTCGGCGCGCCGGACAAGGGCACCCCGGAGACCATCCGCGACCACCCCCGCGTCTTCGCGACCCTGACCGCCCCGTCCTTCGGCCCAGTCCACAACCGCCCCGGCACCCGCCCGTGCCACTGCGGGGAGAAGCACCAGGAGGACGCTCCCGAACTCGGGACCCCGCTCGACCCGGACACCTACGACTACGCCGCCTGCGTCCTCTGGAACAACCACGCCTCCGAGCTGTGGCGGTACTTCACCATCTACCTGCGCCGCGAGATCGCCCGCCGTGCCGGTCTCACGCAGAAGGCCGCCCGCGAGCAGTCCCGCGTCTCGTTCGGCAAGGTCGCCGAGTACCAGAAGCGCGGCGCCGTCCACTTCCACGCCGTGATCCGCTTCGACGGCCCCGCCGGTCCCGACACCCCGCCCCCGGCCTGGGCCACCCTCGACCTGCTCACCGACGCCATCCGGGCCGCCACCGCCCGCGTCCGCGTCGTCGTCCCCGCCGCCCCGGACCACGGCGTCGGCCAGGACCTCGTCCTCACCTGGGGCACCCAACTCGACGTCCAGCCCATCGGCGCCTTCGGCCAGGGCGAGGACCTCACCGAGCAGGCCGTCGCCGCCTACGTCGCCAAGTACGCCACCAAGGCCGCCGAGACCACCGGCACGGTCGACCACCCCGTCGGCAACAAGGAGGCGCTGATCCTCCTCGACGTCCCGGACCACCCGCGGCGCCTCATGGAAGCCTGCATGGACCTGGACCGCGCCTACCCGGACCGCCGCCTCCGCGCCTGGGCCCACATGCTCGGCTTCCGCGGCCACTTCTCCACCAAGTCCCGCCGCTACTCCACCACCCTCGGCGCCCTTCGCCAGGTCCGCGCCGACTACCGCGCCGCCCAGCAGCGCGCTGCCCTCGGCCTGCCCGACCCCGACGACCACCCGGAGTCCACCCTCCTCGTCGTCGCCCACTGGACGTACGCCGGACACGGCGCCACCCCCGGCGAGTCCTGGCTCGCCGCCAACGTCCGCCGCGACCTCCAGCACAACCGTGAACACGCCCGCGAACTCCGCGCCCAGCTCGAAGCACCCGCAGAAGAGGAGTGGTGACCATGCCCGCCCGCCTGCTCACCGTCGCCCAGGTCGCCGAACTCCTCGGCACCTCCGTCCGCTTCCCCCGGCGGCTGATCGAGGAACGACGCATCACCTTCGTCAAGGTCGGCCGCCACGTCCGCATCCCGGAGCCCGCCGTCACCGCGTACATCGAGACCCACACCGTCCGGCCCGTCGAGCGCCGCTACGGAAAGGCGGCCTGATGGCGAACCGCAAAGGCCAGCGCCGGCGCTTCGGCACCGTCCGCCAGCTCGCGTCCCGCCGCTGGCAGGCCCGCTACCGCGACCCCCTGTCGGGCGAGATGAAGTCCGCGCCGCACACCTTCGACACCAAGACCGACGCCGACGTCTGGCTGACCACGATCGAGGCGGAGATCATCCGTGGCACCTACCAAGCCCCCGACGCGGGCAAGGTCGTCTTCGGACCGTACGCCGACGAGTGGCTGAGGCACCGCAAGCTCGAAGACCGCACCCGGGAACGCAGTGAGAGCGTGCTCCGGCTGCACATCAAGCCGACCTTCGGCGCCGGGTCCCTCGCCGCGATCAGCACTGCCCGGGTCCGGGCCTGGCGTACCGCGCTGCTGGAAGCGGGCGTCGGCGAGCCGACCGTCGTCAAGGCGTACCAGCTCCTCCGCGCGATCCTGAACACGGCGGTCGACGACGAACTGATCCGCCGCAATCCCTGCCGCATCAAGGGCGCCGACCGCTACGACGTGCCGGAGCGGCCCGTCCTCACCGTCGCCGAGGTGTACGCCGTCGCCGACGCCATCCAGCAGCGCTACCGGTCGCTCGTGCTGCTCGCGGCCTTCACCACGCTCCGCTTCGGCGAGCTGGCCTCGCTCCGCCGCCGAGACCTCGACCTCACCCGGTGTGTGGTTCAGGTCCGCCGCGCCCAGGCCGAGCTGCAGAACGGCACGCTCGCCGACAAGGCGCCCAAGTCGGCCGCGGGCGTCCGCACCGTCGCCTTCCCGGCCGAACTCAGCCCCGAGCTCGCTCACCACCTGGAGCACTTCGCCGGAGCCGGACAGGACGGCCACCTCTTCCAGGGCCCCCGCGGCGGCTTGCTTCGGCGGAGCAACTTCCGCGACGACTGGACGACCGCACGCGCGGAGGCCGGCGTCTCCGAGCACGTCCACTTCCACGACCTCCGGCACACCGGGAACACCCTCGCCTCCAGCGCCGGGGCCAGCACCCGCGAGCTGATGACGCGGATGGGGCACAGCACCACCCGGGCCGCGCTGATCTACCAGCACATGACGAGCGACCGTGATCAGCACATCGCGGGGAAGCTCGGCGAGATGATCCGCCAGGCCCGTAGGGACGGGCCTTCTGGCACGTAAGTGGCACGGCCGTGATCATGCGAAAGGGCCAGCGCCGGGGAATCATGCCCCGGCGCTGGCCCTTTGCCATGAGCCCCCTGTCGGGTTCGAACCGACGACCCCCGCTTTACAAGAGCGGTGCTCTGGCCAGCTGAGCTAAGGAGGCAGCGAGTGCAGTGTAACCAACGACCCACCGGCGACGGTCGGAAATCTCACTGCCGGTGGGGTGCTGACAGATCCCGTCCCGCGGGGTAGCGTCACGGGGAGTTCACCCTGGTGGACTAGACCTGAATCCTTCCTTTACTCGGATCGTCCGGCACGTTCCTGCCGGTGAAGGGACACATCACCATGGCTTCCGTCACTTTCGACAAGGCCACCCGGGTCTACCCGGGCGCCACCAAGCCCTCCGTCGACCAGCTCGACATCGAGATCGCCGACGGCGAGTTCCTCGTCCTCGTCGGGCCCTCCGGCTGCGGCAAGTCGACCTCGCTGCGCATGCTCGCCGGTCTGGAGGACGTCAACGGCGGCTCCATCCGCATCGGTGACCGCGACGTCACCCACCTGCCGCCGAAGGACCGGGACATCGCCATGGTGTTCCAGAACTACGCGCTGTACCCGCACATGACCGTCGCCGACAACATGGGCTTCGCGCTCAAGATCGCCGGCGTCAACAAGGCCGAGATCCGCGCGAAGGTCGAGGAGGCCGCGAAGATCCTCGACCTCACCGAGTACCTGGACCGGAAGCCGAAGGCGCTCTCCGGTGGTCAGCGCCAGCGTGTCGCCATGGGTCGCGCCATCGTGCGCGAGCCGCAGGTGTTCCTCATGGACGAGCCCCTGTCGAACCTCGACGCGAAGCTGCGCGTCTCGACGCGTACGCAGATCGCGAGCCTCCAGCGCCGTCTGGGCATCACCACGGTGTACGTCACCCACGACCAGACCGAGGCCCTCACCATGGGCGACCGCGTCGCCGTGCTGAAGGACGGCCTGCTCCAGCAGGTCGACTCCCCGCGCAACATGTACGACCGGCCCGCCAACCTCTTCGTCGCCGGCTTCATCGGCTCCCCGGCCATGAACCTGGTCGAGGTCCCGATCACCGACGGCGGCGTGAAGTTCGGCAACAGCATCGTCCCCGTCTCCCGCGAGGCCATCGCCGCCGCGTCCGCCAAGGGCGACACCACGGTGACGGTCGGCGTCCGCCCCGAGCACTTCGACGTCTCGGGCGCGACGAGCAAGGACGGCCTGGCCGTGACGGTCAACGTCGTCGAGGAGCTCGGCTCGGACGGCTTCGTGTACGGCTCCACCCGCGTCGGCGGCGAGGACAAGGACCTGGTGGTCCGCGTCGGCGGCCGTGACGTGCCCGCGAAGGGCTCCACGCTGCACGTCGTCCCGCGCGCCGGCGAGCTGCACGTCTTCTCGACCTCCACGGGCGAGCGCCTCAGCGACTGACGCCCCGGAGCCGGAACCACGGCCCAGGCGCCCAGGCACCCGAAACGGTGGCCGAACGGCCCCGCATCCACGCCGGATGCGGGGCCGTTCGCCGTAGCGGCGCCGTACTCGTGGTTTACCCCGCGAAACCCCGGCATTCCGGGCCCGCCGCGCCCACCCGCGTCAACACGGGATTCGAAAAGCCGCCTCGAACCATCCCCCGCGAGAGTGACTAAATGTCGCCATATCACTACCGCCCGCTACGCTCGCCTGCGTGACGCACACTGCCCGCCGTATCGGCCGCTCTCTCGCCCTCGTCCTGCCCGTCGTCCTGGTGCTCTCGGGAACGCTCGCGGTGTCCGCCGTTCCGTGGGCCGGCCAGGACCCCACGACCCAGATGCTGACGGCTTCCTCCGCGGAGGTCTCGACGCCGGCCAAGTCCCGTGCCCCGCAGGACATTCTCCGCGACCAGCTCCTCGCAGAGCTTCAGGAGAAGGACCCCGGTGTCGCCCTCACCCACCTCCAGCGCGAGGTGGAGAACCGGCCGTCGCTCGCCAAGCACTGCATGTCGATCGCCCGCGCCCTCGGCCGCGCCGCCGTCGAGCACTACGGCCCCTCCCGCGCCCAGTCCTTCTCCCGCCCGGTCTGCGACACCTCGTACGCGACCGGCGTCATGCGCGCGAGCTGAACGCCGACCCGCAGGCGGGGAGCCTATGGTTCCCCGTATGCACTCCACTCCGACGCAGGCCGTGGTCCTGGCGGGCGGCCAGGGCTCCCGGCTGCGCCCCTACACCGATGACCGCCCCAAGCCGATGGTCGAGATCCCGGGTACCGGGACCCCGATCATCGGCCATCAGCTTTCCTGGCTGGCCGCCGAGGGCGTCACGGACGCCGTCGTCTCCTGCGGCCATCTCGCCGAGGTCCTCCAGGAGTGGCTGGCCGACGCCGATCTCCCGCTGAAGGTGACGACGGTCGTCGAGTCGGAGCCGCTGGGCCGTGGCGGCGGCCTCAAGTACGCCGCCGCGCACCTGCCCGCGCCCGACCAGCCCTGGTACGCGACGAACGGCGACATCTGGACCCGGTTCTCGCTGCGCGAGATGGCCGCCTTCCACGCCGAGCGGGACGCCACCGCCACCCTCGCCCTGGCCCGGCCGCGCATCCCGTGGGGCGCCGTCGAGACCGACACCTTCGGGCACATCACCGACTTCGTCGAGGCGCCGCCGTCGCCGTTCCTCATCAACGCCGGCGTGTACGTCTTCTCCGCCGCCTTCACCGAGCTGCTTCCGGACCTCGGCGACCACGAGCGGACCACCTTCCCCCGCCTCGCCCGCGAGCGCCGCCTGGCGGGCTTCCCGCTGCCCCAGGGGGCGTACTGGCGGGCCATCGACACCGCCAAGGACCTGACCGAGGCCGCGAAGGAGCTGTCCACCCAGGGCGGCTGAGCCCTCCCCGTACGCGTACGGGAAGGCCGTACACGTACGAGAAGGCCGTACGCGTACGAGGAGGGGCGGCACCCGATCCGCGGGTGCCGCCCCTCCTCGTCCTGCCGTCAGCCGAGCAGGCCGCCGATCGGGTTCCGGGCGCCGCCCGTGGTCGAGCTCTCCGTCGGGGTCTCCTCGCCCGTCGAGCCGGTGGAGCCGGTCGAACCGCCGCCGCCGGAGCCGCCGCTCGTCGAGCTCGGGGAGTCGCTGGTGGTCGGCGGGGGCGCCGGCCGGGACTCGGTGGGGGTACGGCTGCTGGTGCCGCCCGTGCTGCTGTCGGTCGAGGTGGGGCGCCGCTCCTCGGTGCGGGTGGCCTCCCGGGTCGTCTCGGACGGCTCGGTCGTCGTCTCCTCGGTCTCCGTGCGCTCCTCGGGGGCGTCCTCCGGGGTCGCGGAGGGCGTCGGCCGGGTGGTGGGCGTGGTGGACGGGGTGCCGCGCCGCGGCTCGGTGGGGAGCGGGCGGCCGGGCAGGTGGTTGATCGGGTCGTCGTTGGGGCCCGGGACGGTGACCATCTCCGTGGAGCGGACCGCGCCGCCGAGGACGGAGCCGACGAGGAGGGTGAGGCCGACGACGACGGAGGCGAGGAGCGTGCCGCGGCGCAGGACGCGGCGGCGCAGGTCCCAGAGTTCGGCGCGGGGGCCGAGGGTCCGCCAGGCCTCGCCGGCGAGGCGGCCGTCGAGGGAGTAGACGGGGGCGCCGGCGATGATCAGCGGGGACCAGGCGGCGAGGAAGATGATGTCGGCCGAGTCGTAGACCGGGACGCTCTTCCAGCTGACGGTGAGGATGAGCGCGGCGGAGAGCAGGGCGCCGACGACGCCCGCGACGCGCTGCCAGAGGCCGAAGACGGTGAGGACGCCGACGACGACCTGGAGGAAGGCGACGGTGAGTCCGGCGCCGACGGGGTGCTGGAGGGCGAAGTCGCGCAGCGGCTCGGCGAGCGCCCAGGGGTGCAGCGAGTTGAGCCACTTGACCATGGAGCCGCGCTCGCCGCCGTCGAAGTAGACGGGGTCGCAGAGCTTGCCCATGCCCGCGTAGATGGAGATGAAGCCGAGGAAGACGCGGAGCGGGAGGAGCACCACGCCGAGGTTCATCCGGCGGCCCGGGTAGTAGGCGTGGCGGACGGGGTCGGCGCCGTGGCGCTGTCCGGCGGCGGAGGCGCGGTCGCCCGTCTCGTCGTCGTACGGTTCCGGGGCCTCCGGCCGGAGTTCGTACAGCTCGTCGTAGGCGCCCTCGGCGCGCCGCATGGGCGGCAGGAGGGGCGCGGCGGCGTCGGCGGGCACGACCGGGGTGGGCATCGTGTCGTCGATCCGCGGGATCGCCTGGGTGGTCGGCTCCAGGGTGGTGACGGCGCCGGCCGTGGCGGAGGACTCGCGCACCGCCTGGAGGAGTCCGGTCGCGCCGGGCGAGGACTTGCCGGTCCAGACGACGGGACGACGGCGGGGGGCGCCGGCGCCGGCGGGTGCTCCGGACAGCGTGGCGGTGCGGGGGCCTGCGGCGAACTTCGGCTGTTGGGCCGGCGCGAGCCGCACACGGAAGCTGGCGTGGTTCACGATCACCTGGGCGGGATCGGAATCCACCTTGACCATGCTCAGCGCGGGCTGATCGTCGAACCCCGGCCGGGGCGTTCTGGTGTCCACACTCATCTAACCGAGTGATCTGGGTTTAGGACACTGCTTTGACGGCCGGTAAATGTCCGAGACCCGTCAAGATCACGCTACGGCCGGGGCCGGGTGGTGCGGAGTGGCCGAAGCCTGCCGGTGGGCCGCCCCCGCGGGGACGGCCCTTCAGAGGCCTCAGGCTCTGCGGAGCCTCAGGCCGCGCGGAGTCTCGAGCCGTGCGGCGTCAGGCCGTGCGGAGTCTCAGGCCGTGCGGAGTCTCAGGCCATGCGGCGGCGGGCCGCCTCGTAGAGGACGACACCGGCGGCGACACCGGCGTTCAGCGACTCGGCGCCGCCCGGCATCGGGATGCGGACGAGGAAGTCGCAGGTCTCGCCGACGAGGCGGGACAGGCCCTTGCCCTCGGAACCGACGACGATGACGACCGGGCCTTCGAGCGCCTCCAGCTCGTGGACCTCGGTGTCGCCGTCGGCGGAGAGGCCGACGACCGTCAGACCGGCCTTCTGGTACTGCTCCAGGCAGCGCGTCAGGTTGGTGGCGCGGGCGACCGGGGTGCGGGCGGCGGTGCCGGCCGAGGTCTTCCAGGCGCCGGCGGTCATGCCGGCGGCGCGGCGCTCGGGGACGACGACGCCGTGGCCGCCGAAGGCGGAGACGGACCGGACGACGGCGCCGAGGTTGCGCGGGTCGGTGACGCCGTCGAGGGCGACGATCAGCGGGTCCTCCTGGTCGTCGAAGGCGGCCGCGGCGAGGTCCTCGGGGTGCGCGTACTCGTACGGCGGGACCTGGAGGACGAGGCCCTGGTGGTTCAGGCCGTTCGTCATCCGGTCGAGCTCGGGGCGCGGCGCCTCCATGATGTGGATGTTGCCGCGGCCGGTGGCGAGGTTGAGGGCCTCGCGCACGCGCTCGTCGTTGTCGATGAACTGCTGGACGTAGAGGGTGGTCGCGGGCACGCCGTCGCGGAGCGCCTCGAAGACCGGGTTGCGGCCGACGACCATCTCGGACTGGCCCTTGCCGCCGCGGCGGACGACGGGCTTGCGCTTGGCCGCGTTCCTGGCCATCGCGTTGGAGACGCGGTACGCCTTGTGGCCCTTGCGGTCCTCGGCCTTGGGCGTCGGGCCCTTGCCTTCCAGGCCGCGGCGTCGCTTGCCACCGCTGCCGACCGTCGCGCCCTTCTTGTTGGACGTGCGGCGGTTCCTGCGCTGGCTGTTCCCGGCCATGACTCTTACCTGTTCCCTCTACCTGCGTGCGTACGGAAGTCTGTAACTGAAGTGTGCCGCCCGGGGTCCCGAGCGGCACGTCATCAGCGGTTGCCCAGCGTCCAGCGGGGGCCGTCGGGGCTGTCCTCGATGGCGAGGCCGGACTGGGTGAGCTGGTCGCGGATCGCGTCCGCGGTCGCCCAGTCCTTGCGCTCGCGCGCCGACTCGCGCTGCTGGAGCACGAGACGTACGAGGGTGTCGACGACGCCGTGGAGCTCGTCGCCGCCGCCGGACTCCTCGGCCCAGTGCGGGTCGAGCGGGTCCAGGCCGAGGACGCCGAGCATGGCGCGGACCTCGGCGAGGCGGGCGATGGCCTCGTCCTTGTCGTCCGCGGCGAGGGCGCTGTTGCCCTGGCGGACGGTGGTGTGGATGATCGCGAGCGCGTGCGGGACGCCCAGGTCGTCGTCCATGGCCTCGGCGAAGGCCGGCGGCACCTCGGTGGCGGGGGCGACGGTCCGCCCGGCCTTCTCGGTGGCGCGCTGGACGAAGCCCTCGATGCGGGCGAAGGCCGACTCGGCCTCGCGCAGGGACTCCTCGCTGTACTCGATCATCGAGCGGTAGTGCGGGGTGCCCAGGTAGTAGCGCAGGACGATGGGACGCCAGGCCTTGACCATCTCCGAGACGAGCACGCTGTTGCCGAGCGACTTCGACATCTTCTCGCCGCTCATGGTGACCCAGGCGTTGTGCACCCAGTACTGGGCGAAGTCGTCGCCGAAGGCCTTGGCCTGGGCGATCTCGTTCTCGTGGTGCGGGAAGATCAGGTCGAGGCCGCCGCCGTGGATGTCGAAGGCGGAGCCCAGGTACTTGTGGGCCATGGCCGAGCACTCCAGGTGCCAGCCGGGACGGCCGCGGCCCCAGGGGGTCTCCCAGTCCGGCTCGCCGGACTTGGTCGCCTTCCACATGGCGAAGTCGCGGGGGTCGCGCTTGCCGGAGACGCCCTCGTCGGGCTGGCGGAGGTCGTCGATGTCCTGGTTGGACAGCTCCAGGTAGCCCGGGAAGGAGCGCACGTCGAAGTAGACGCTGCCGTCGGCCTCGTAGGCGTGGCCGCGCTCGATGAGGCCGCGCATCATCTCGACCATCTCGGGGACGTGGCCGGTGGCGCGCGGCTCGTAGGTGGGCGGGAGGCAACCGAGGGCCTCGTAGCCGGAGTTGAAGGCGCGCTCGTTCTCGTAGCCGATGGACCACCAGGGGCGGTTCTGCTCGGCGCCCTTCCGGATGATCTTGTCGTCGATGTCGGTGACGTTGCGGACGAAGGTGACGTCGTAGCCGCGGTACTCGAACCAGCGGCGCATGATGTCGAAGTTCAGACCGGAGCGGATGTGCCCGATGTGCGGGGCCGCCTGGACGGTGGCGCCACAGAGGTAGATCGAGACGCAGCCCGGTGTGAGCGGGGTGAAGTCGCGGATCTGCCGGGCGCTGGTGTCGTACAGGCGAATAGTCACCACTCCAGGGTAGTGGGCGTGCGGTGGTGCCCCGCGACCGATTCCTTGTCGCGGGGCAGGATTTTCACCGGGTCCGGGGCGTCACGGGGTGGACGAGGGCGGTCTCACCGGGTAGACGAGGGCGGTCGCGAGGGCGGCGAGGCCCTCGGCGCGGCCGGTCAGGCCGAGCCCGTCGGTGGTGGTGCCGGAGACGGAGACGGGCGCGCCGGCCGCCGCGCTCAGCGCCTTCTGGGCCTCGTCGCGGCGCTTGCCGATCTTGGGGCGGACCCCGACGACCTGGACGGCGATGTTCCCGATCTCGTACCCCTCGGCGCGGACGATCCGGGCGGCCTCGGCGAGCAGGGTGACGCCGGCGGCGCCGGACCACTCGGGCCGGGAGGTGCCGAAGTGGGCGCCGAGGTCGCCGAGGCCGGCGGCGGAGAAGAGGGCGTCGCAGGCGGCGTGGGCGGCGACGTCACCGTCGGAGTGCCCGGCGAGCCCGTACTCCTCGTCCTCCCAGAGGAGCCCGGCGCACCAGAGCTCGCGGCCCTGCTCAAAGGCGTGGACGTCGGTGCCGATGCCGACGAGCGGGATCAGGGGCGGCTGGGGCTGGTGCTCCGGCTGGGGCTGCGGCTGGTCAGAAGCCATCGTTGGCCCTCCTGCGGGCGAGTACGGCCTCGGCGAGGACGAGGTCGAGGGGACGGGTCACCTTGAACGCCTCCTCGTGGCCGGGCACGACGGCGACGGGCGCGCCGAGCCGCTCGACCATGCCGGCGTCGTCGGTGGCGCCCTCACCGGTGAGGGCGATGGTGGCGTGGGCGTTGACGAGGGTGTCGCGGTCGAAGCCCTGGGGGGTCTGGACGGCGCGGAGCCGGGCCCGGACGGGGGTGGCGACGACCTGCTCGGGGTCGCCGGGCTTCTCGGCCGGCTCGACCTCCTTGACCGTGTCGGCGACGGGCAGCGCGGGGACGACGGCGACGGCCCCGTCCCGTACGGCCTCGATGACCGCGTCGACGGTGTCGACGGGGACGAGGGGGCGGGCCGCGTCGTGGACCAGGACGGTGTCGACGCCCTCGGGGAGCGCGTCGAGGCCGAGGCGGACGGACTCCTGGCGGGTGTCGCCGCCGGGGACGACGAGGTAGTCGGTCCGCTCGGGCAGGGCGTGGGCGTCGAGGAGGTTCTTGACCTCGGCGGCTCCGTCGGGGGGCGCGACCACGACGACGAGCGAGACCGCGCGGGAGGCGGCCATCGCGCGGACGGCGTGGACGAGCATGGGGGTGCCGCTCAGCGCGCGCAGCGCCTTGGGGGCGCCCGGACCGAGGCGTACGCCCCGTCCGGCGGCCGGGATCACCACGGCGGTACGACGGGGACGCGCTTCGTCTGTCATCGGTTGCACTCCGGCAGGTTTGTTTCCGCGGCCGACATGGGTATGGCACTCACCGTGCCGGACGCGACGCCTTGACCGGGCCCTTTCCGTGACGACGGTCGAGGCGTTGCCGCGTGGGCACAGGGGTTCGACGTGAAGCAGTGAGCAGTACAGGGGGTGCGGGTTTCTTCGGCGTACGCGCCACGCGCGCTGGACGACGTGCGTACGGCACGAGCGCGTTCCGCGGACATTCAGGCCGAACGCCAACATGCCGCAGTGCCCGCAACCGCGCTGTGTGGATCACAGCACGCCGACGGGCACCACGGCATCGCTTGGCATCACGTGGTCTCGCGTGGATCGGAGCCCGAGCCGGGGCTCAGGACGCGAGGACCTCGTCGAGGAGGGCCTCGGCCTTGTCCTCGTTGGTGTTCTCCGCGAGCGCCAGCTCGCTGACCAGGATCTGTCGCGCCTTGGCGAGCATGCGCTTCTCACCTGCGGAGAGACCGCGCTCCCGCTCCCGGCGCCACAGGTCGCGGACTACTTCGGCGACCTTGATGACATCGCCAGAGGCGAGCTTCTCGAGATTTGCCTTGTAGCGACGGGACCAGTTCGTCGGCTCTTCGGCGTACGGCGCACGCAGCACCTCGAAGACCCGGTCCAGCCCGTCCTGACCGACCACGTCGCGAACACCGACGAACTCCGCATTGTCCGCCGGCACACGAACCGTCAGGTCGCCCTGCGCGACCTTGAGCACCAAGTAGGTCTTGTCCACGCCTTTGATCTGGCGAGTTTCGATGGCCTCGATCAGCGCGGCCCCGTGATGGGGATAGACCACGGTGTCGCCAACCTTGAACGTCATGTGACAGGTACCCCTTCCGTGGCTATCCAGGGTAACACGGATACAGCTTCTTCTGAATGGCGTTTTCGCAGGTCAGGGCATATCTCGGGGCTTGACAAGTGCGTCGCCCGCATGCTGCGGAGGGCTTCCGGAAGGCGGTATTCGCAGGTGGGAGCGGCTGCGTGGACAGAGAGAAACGCACACGTTACAGGCACCGGGAGCCCTCGCACAGAGGGACGATGCCCCGGTTTGTCCCCTTCGGAGTGGCCTTCTTCACGTACTCCGTTCGAGGATCGTCCACCCGTACGGATGCACGTCGGCGCGATTCCCGAATTGATCAGCGGGTAACCGGCCGGTCTTTTTCGGTTGCGGCGGGGGCGGAATGCGCCGAGGGCCACCGAATTGATCAAGGCGGTTATGTGAACGGCAGGTCAATGCGGCGTGTTCCGGCCACGCGCGTCCGCGCACGACGACGCCGGGCGGGAAGGGGCGCCGACCCGGGCCCAGGCCCTCGCGGCCCGTTAGGGGCGGGTCGGGTGCGGGCGGGAGAGGGCGGCTCGGTAACCTAAGGCCGCTGACACACCTTTAGCTGGTCCTTAGTTCCACAGTTCCACAGTTCCTCAGCCCGTTCCGTACGTCCTAGGAGTTGCCGCCGCCGTGAGCCGCAGCCTTCGACGCGGCGCCCTCGCCGCCACCGCCATCGTGTTCTCGATCGCCGCGCTGTCCGCCTGTGGCGCGGGCAACGACGCCCAGACGCTCGGGATCCGGCCGGACAACGCCGCCGTCACGGTCGACGACGTCAAGATCCAGAACGCGCTCGTCATCACCCAGCCGACGCACGGCGTGAAGGGCCCGGCCGTCGTCTCGGCGACGGTCTTCAACAACGGCCGCGCCCCGCAGACCCTCGACGCGATCACCCTGCCGGGCACGACCGCGACCGTGACGCTCAAGGCGGCCTCGGGCAGCGGCCCGATCACCGTCCCCGCGGGCGGCTCCGTGGTCATCGGCGGCGAGGGCAACGCCACCGCCGTGATCGAGAACGGCCACGAGGCCGGCAAGAACGGCGACGCGCAGAAGGTCGTCTTCAAGCTCAGCAAGACCGGTGACGTCGCCCTGAGCGCCTTCGTCGTCCCGTCGACCAGCTACTACGAGGGCTTCGGCCCGAGCGAGGTCCCGGCCCCTCCGGGCGCCACGCCGTCCGCCTCCGCCTCGGCCCCCGAGGGCGGCGAGCACGGCGCGGACGCGGGCCACGGCGGCGACGCCTCCCCGTCGGGCGAGGCGAGCCACGCGTCGGGCCACTGACGCAGACGTACGTGAAGGGGCGCCCCCCGGCCGGGGGGCGCCCCTTCACGCGTACGGGCGCGGCGCACGAACGCGCACGGACGCCCACGGACGCGTACGACCGGCGGCAGCGCACGCGGCCTCGCGGTCGCGGTCCAGCCGACGGCGTCCGGCGTCGGCGTCCGGCTTACGGCCTACGGCTCGAACTTGTAGCCCAGGCCGCGGACCGTCACCAGGTAGCGCGGGGCGCCCGGGTCCGGCTCGATCTTGGCGCGCAGACGCTTGACGTGGACGTCGAGGGTCTTGGTGTCGCCGACGTAGTCCGCGCCCCAGACCCGGTCGATGAGCTGCATGCGGGTCAGGACCCGGCCCGCGTTGCGGAGCAGCATCTCCAGGAGGTCGAACTCCTTCAGCGGCAGGTCGACCTTGCCGCCGCCGACCGTCACCACGTGGCGGTCGACGTCCATGCGGACCGGGCCGGCCTCCAGGGCCGCCGGGGTGACCTCCTCCGGCTCGCCGCGGCGGCGCAGGACCGCGCGGATGCGGGCGACCAGCTCCCGCGAGGAGAAGGGCTTCGTGACGTAGTCGTCGGCTCCTATCTCCAGGCCGACGACCTTGTCGATCTCGCTGTCCTTGGCGGTCACCATGATGACCGGGACGTTGGAGCGGCCGCGCAGCTGGCGGCACACCTCGGTGCCGGGCAGCCCCGGAAGCATCAGGTCGAGGAGGACGAGGTCGGCTCCGTTGCGCTCGAACTCGTCGAGGCCGTCGGGCCCGGTCGCCGCGACGGCGACCTCGAAGCCCTCCTTGCGGAGCATGTACGACAGGGCGTCGCTGAAGGATTCCTCATCCTCGACGACAAGCACTCGGGTCACGGAAGGACCTCCGGGGCGGTGAGCGGTTCGGTCATGAGATCAGGGGTGGGGGAGGAGGCGGAGGACCGGCGGTCCCGGACGGCGCCCGCCTCGGGCAGCCGCAGGGTGAAGGTGGAGCCCTGACCCTCGGTGCTCCAGACGGTGACCTCGCCGCCGTGCGACGCGGCCACGTGCTTGACGATGGCCAGGCCGAGCCCCGTGCCGCCGGTGGCGCGGGAGCGGGCGGGGTCGACGCGGTAGAAGCGCTCGAAGATGCGCTCGCGGTCCTTCTCCGAGATGCCGATGCCCTGGTCGGTCACGGCGATCTCGATCAGGTCCCCGCCGGGTGCCGCGACGCGGCGGGCGGCGATGCCCACCCGCGTACGGGCCGGTGAGTAGTTGACGGCGTTCTCGACGAGGTTGCCGAGGGCGGCGGCCAGCTGGCCGCGGCTGCCCCAGACGTACAGGTCGGCGGCGCCGCCGGAGACCATCGTGATCTGCTTGGTGGAGGCGGGCTGCCGGGAGCGGTCGATCGCCTCGGCGACCAGCTCGTCCACGGAGACCGGCTCGGAGTCCTCCAGCGGGTCGTCGTTCTGCACCCGCGAGAGGTCGATGAGCTCCTGGACCAGGTTGGTCAGGCGGGTCGCCTCGATCTGCATGCGGCCGGCGAAACGGGTGACCGCCTCGGGGTCGTCCGAGGCGTCCATGACCGCCTCGGAGAGCAGGGAGAGCGCGCCGACGGGAGTCTTGAGCTCATGGCTCACGTTGGCGACGAAGTCGCGCCGTACCGCTTCGATGCGGCGGGCCTCGGTGAGGTCCTCGACCAGGAGCAGCACGAGCCGCGAGCCCAGCGGGGCGACCCGGGCCGAGACCGCGAGGGCCTCGGCGCGTCCGCTGCCGCGCCGGGGCAGGTCCAGCTCGACCTGGCGTATCTCGCCGTCGCGGCGGGTGTCGCGGGCCATGTTGAGCATGGGCTCGACGGCCAGCTTCCCGCCCCGGACGAGGCCGAGGGCGTACGCGGCCGAGCTGGCCTTGACCACCGAGTCGCTCTCGTCGAGAACGACCGCGGAGGAGCGCAGCACGGAGAGCACGGTGTCGACGCCGGGCGGGAGCACGGCGTCGGTGTGCAGGGAGGTTCGGGTGGGCCGCGCCTGGTCGCGCTCGCTCCAGCGGAACGCCAGCATGGCGATCACGCCGGTGCACACTCCGGCGATCGCTGCCAATGCGGCGACCGCCGCGTTCACGTCCATGCCATCCAGGTTATGCGGCCGTACGGACACTCTCCCAGCCGTCCGAGTGGCTGCTCGAACACTCGTCGCTCAGAGTTCACCGTGGGGACCGTGCGGGTTCACTTGCCCCGTCGGGGGCCGCCCGCCGGGTCGCCCAGAGTTCACCTCGGCGAAAGTGCGGGTTCATGTCAGCGGGTGGAGCCCGACGCACAGGGGGCCGAACGTGGGAGCGTGGGGGTCCGAGCCCCACCCGGACCCCGAACCGTTTGTGAGAGAGGGACATCGATGCGGGACGCGTACCACGAGGAACTTGACTCGATCGGCGAGGGCCTGGTCGAGATGGCCCGACTCGTCGGGTCGGCGATCGGGCGCGCCACGACCGCGATGCTCGACGCGGACCTGAAGCTCGCGGAGAGCGTGATCGCCGCGGACCAGAAGGTCGACGACCTCCAGCACGACCTGGAGGCGCGGGCGATAGCTCTGCTCGCCCGGCAGCAGCCGGTGGCGACGGACCTGCGGATCGTGGTCACCTCGCTGCGCATGAGCGCCGACCTGGAGCGCTCCGGCGACCTGGCGCAGCACGTGGCGAAGCTGGCGCGGCTGCGGTTCCCGGACCGGGCCGTGCCGAACGACCTGCACGCCACCATCCTGCAGATGGGTCAGCTGGCGCAGCGCCTGATGGCGAAGGCGGCGGAGGTCATCATCACGAAGGACGTCGACCTGGCGCTCCAGCTGGAGCAGGACGACGACGAGATGGACCTGCTGCACCGGACGCTGTTCCAGCACCTGATGGACGACCGCTGGCGGCACGGCATCGAGACGGCGGTCGACGTGACGCTGCTGGGCCGTTACTACGAGCGGTTCGCGGACCACGCGGTGTCGGTGGCGAAGCGTGTGGTGTACCTGGTGACGGGTGAGCACGCGGACGAGCTCCAGCAGTCGGACACCCCGGTGGAGGGCGCGTAGCCACCGCGTCGCGTCGGCCGTTGGATCCGTCGGCGCGTCACCGCACACCGGTGCGCCGTTGATGCGCCGGTCCGTCGGGGCATGCAATGGGGGGAGGCGATCCGCGCCTCGAAAGGGAGGGACCCCATGGCCGAATCCCCGATGACGACCGACCCGGCGCAGGAGGTTCCGCGCGACGCGGAGTTCCTGCCCGTCCTCGGCGCCTGCGGCTGCGGCTCGGGCTGCGGCTGCGGCTGCCAGTCGGGCGCGCCGTGCCAGTGCGGGGGCTGCTCGGGCTGACCCGTTGGGAGGAAGGGGCGCGTCACCCGCGCCCCTCCCTCCTGTCGTCTCGGAGGCCGAGTCGGCTCAGAGGTCGAGTCGTCCAGAGGTCGAGTGCTCAGAGCTTCGGCCCGGAGGCGGCACGAAGAAGCCCCCTCCCGGCGTTGCAACCGCGGGCAGGGGGCTCTTTCGTGGGTAAGAGTTACTTCTTGCCCTGGTTCTTCACGGCCTCGATGGCCGCCGCCGCGGCCTCCGGGTCGAGGTAGGTGCCGCCGGGCTTGAGGGGCTTGAAGTTCTCGTCCAGCTCGTAGGCCAGAGGGATGCCCGTCGGGATGTTGAGGCCCGCGATGTCGGCGTCCGAGATGCCGTCCAGGTGCTTGACCAGGGCGCGCAGGCTGTTGCCGTGGGCGGCGACGAGGACCGTGCGGCCGGCGAGGAGGTCCGGGACGATGCCGTCGTACCAGTAGGGGAGCATCCGCTGGACGACGTCCTTGAGGCACTCGGTCCGCGGGCGCAGCTCCGGCGGGATCGTCTGGTAGCGGGCGTCGTTGGCCTGCGAGTACTCGCTGTCGTCCGAGAGCGCCGGCGGCGGGGTGTCGTACGAGCGGCGCCACAGCATGAACTGCTCCTCGCCGAACTCGGCGAGGGTCTGGGCCTTGTCCTTGCCCTGGAGGGCGCCGTAGTGGCGCTCGTTGAGGCGCCAGGAGCGGTGGACCGGGATCCAGTGGCGGTCGGCGGACTCCAGGGCCAGCTGCGCGGTGCGGATGGCGCGCTTCTGGAGGGAGGTGTGCAGGACGTCGGGGAGCAGGCCGGCGTCCTTGAGCAGCTCGCCGCCCCGCGTCGCCTCCTTCTCGCCCTTGGCGGTGAGGTTCACGTCCACCCATCCGGTGAACAGGTTCTTCTCGTTCCACTCGCTCTCGCCGTGGCGGAGCAGGATCAGCTTGTACGGTGCGTCGGCCATGCGGACGAGCCTAATAGACCGCTGACGATTGACGCGCGTCGTCAATTGGCTGGCGTCCGACATGAGAGATACGTAAGTTACGGTCACCGCCTGAGGGACTTACGCATATCGAGGGGCCGCCACACATGACCATCGCATCGCTCAGACGATCGGCCCGCGCGACGGTCTCGGGACTCCCCCAGGGGTTCTGGTGGCTCTGGCTGTCGACCCTCGTCAACCGCACCGGTGCCTTCGTCCTCACCTTCCTCTCCCTCTACCTCACCGTCGAGCTCGGCCACTCCGCATGGTTCGCCGGCCTCGTCGTCGCCCTCCACGGGCTCGGCGGCATCGTCGGTTCGCCGCTCGGCGGGGCGCTCACCGACCGCTGGGGCCGGCGGCCCACCATGGTCACGACCCATCTGGTGGCCGCCGCGAGCGCCGGCGCCCTCGCCGTCGTCACCAGCGCCTGGGGCGTCGCGCTCGTCGTCCTCGTCATGGGCGTCGCGATGCAGGCGGTGCGGCCGTCCATCAACGCCACCATCGCCGACATGGTCCCCCCGCACGACCTGCGCCGGGCGTACGCCCTCAACTACTGGGCCCTCAACCTCGGCTTCGCCATCGCCGCCATCGGCGGCGGCGCGGCGGCCGTCCTCGGCTACCGCACGCTCTTCGTCGTCGACGCCGTCGCCACCGTCCTCTGCGCCCTGATCGTCTTCCTCCGCATGCCGGAGACCCGCCCGGAGGCCGACCGGCGTGCCGCGAAGCGGAGCGGCGAGGACGAGGGCGAGGACGCGGACGTGTCCATGCTCGCCGTGCTCCGCGACGCGCCCTTCCGCACCCTCGTCCTCCTCAACCTCCTCGTCTCGTTCGTCTTCACGGTCCCGTGGATCGGCCTCCCGCTGACCATGGCCGGGCAGGGCCTCGCCCCCTCCGCGTACGGTGTGGTGATCGCCGTCAACGGCATCGTGATCGTCGGTTTCCAGCTGCTCGTCAACAAGCTGACCGACAAGCGCTCGCCGGTGGTGCTGCTGGTCCTCTCCGCGCTGCTCTTCGCCTTCGGCACGGGCGCCACCGCGCTCGCCGGGTCCTCCGCCGCCTTCGCCGCGACCGTCGTCGTCTGGACGATCGGCGAGATGGTCCACGTCCCGACGAACGCCGCCGCCACCGCCCGCATGGCCCCCGCGCACGCCCGCGGCCGCTACCAGGGCGTCATGGGCATGTCCTGGGCGGTCGCCGGTTTCGCCGCCCCGGTCCTGGCCGGTGCGATCGTCGACGGGCCCGGACCCGACGTCCTCTGGGCGGGCACGTTCGCGATCGGCCTCCTCGCCGCCCTCGGTTACACCCTCCTCCGTACGGTCCTCCGCGAGGACGAGGCGGCGGAGGAGGCCGCAACGGACGAGGCCGCAGCGGAGGCCGGGAGCGGCGGCGCCCTGAGCGAGGGGGCTCCCGCCCCGTCCCCCGCCGTCAGCGCCTGACCGTCACCGCGAACCCCGCTCCCTCACGGCGCACTTCGGCCACGCCCGTCCCGCCGAAGTGCGCCGGTACGACGAGTTCGCGCTCGTCCGCGGCCCGTTCGAGGATGCGGCGGCGGCTCGCGGCCGCCGCTGCCGCGTCCAGGCAGAAGCAGCTGTTGTGCGCCGGGTCGAGGATCTGTACGGGGCTGTGCAGCAGGTCCCCGACGAAGACCGCCCTCTCGTCGCCCGACGCCAGCCGCAGGACCGCCGAGCCCGGCGTGTGCCCGGGGGCGGACTCCAGGGTGAGGTGCTCGTCGATGCGGTGGACGCCGTCCCAGAGCACGGCCTGCCCCGCGCGGTGGACGGGCGCGACGCTGTCCTCGTACAGGTACCGGTCGTCCTCGCTCAGACCGCCGCCGTACGCGTTGCCCGGCCCGTAGTGGGCGTCGTCGGCCGCCGGGAGGAGGTAGCGGGCGTTCGGGAACGTCGGCACCCACTCCCCCGGCTCGCCGTCGGCGGCGCGCGTGTTCCAGCCGACGTGGTCGGCGTGCAGGTGGGTGTTGACGACGACGTCCACGTCCTCGGGGCGGACCCCGGCCCGCTCCAGAAGGCCGAGGAAGTCCCCCTGCCAGTGGTGGTATTCGGGCGCGCCCGGCCGCTCGCGCCCGTTGCCCACGCCGGTGTCCACGAGCACCGTGCGGCCCGCGCTGCGCAGCACCCACGTCTGCAGCGCCATCACCGTCCGGTCGGTCGCCGGCTCCCAGTGGTCGGGGGCGAGCCACTCCTCGTTCTCCTTCCAGGTCTCCGCCGCCACCGAGGGGACGAGGTCGCGGGCGGTCCTGAACGCCCCCTGCCACTCGACGACCCGGAGGATCTCGACGTCTCCCAGGACCATGCGCTGTGCGCTCTCATGCGTCATGTGACCGACCCTAGGAAGGGCCGGTGAGCCTCCCAATGTCCTCGGGGCTCCGTTCCATACGCGTGCGTCTCACCTACGCTGACGGGATGGACGTGGTGAGCGACGCGATCTCCGCCGTACGGATCGGCCGGCCCTTCTCCCAGCGGGTACGGATCGGGGGCACCTGGTGCACCCGGCTCGCGCCGTACGAGGGCGCCGGCTTCCACGTCGTCCTGGAGGGGCGCTGCTGGCTGCTGCCGGACGGCGGCGAGCCGCTCGTGCTCGGCGCGGGCGACGCCGTCCTGCTGCCGCACGGCACCGGGCACGTCCTCGCGGACGCGCCCGTCGACGCGGCCGGGCTCGCGCGGGCCGTGCCGTTCGAGCGGTGGAGCGACGGGACCGTGGCGCGTCCGCTCCTGACGGCCGATCACGAGGGCGGCCCCGTGGTGGAGATGCTCTGCGGCAAGTACCGGCTCGACCGCAGCCACGTCCACCCGCTCCTGGCGGAGCTGCCGCCGCTCGTCCACCTGCCGCACGACGCGGACGGGCAGCCCGGGCTCCGGTCCGCCATCGAGCTCCTCGGCCACGAGGTCGGCGGGCGGCGGCCCGGCCACGCGATCGCGCTGCCGGGGCTGCTCGACCTGCTCCTCGTCTACATGATCCGAGCCTGGGCCGGGGCCACGGCCGGGACGAGGGCAGGGGCAGGGGCAGGGGCAGGGGCAGGGGCAGGATCGTGGCCGGCGGCGCTGGGCGACCCGGTGACCGCCGCCGCCCTGCGGGCGCTGCACTCCGCTCCGGCCGCCCCCTGGACCGTCGAGCTGCTCGCCGCCGAGGCCGGTGTCTCCCGCCCCACGCTCGCCCGCCGCTTCACCGCGCTCGTCGGCCGGCCCCCGATGGCGTACCTGACGTGGTGGCGGCTGACCCGCGCCGCCGCACTGCTCCGGGACGGCCGCGATCCCCTGGCGACCGTGGCCCGCAGGGTCGGGTACAGCACCCCGTACGCGCTCTCGCACGCCTTCCGCCGCGAGTTCGGTACGACCCCCGGGCAGTACCGCGCGGCAGCGGCCGCCGCCACCGCCACCGCCGGGCCCGATGGTGCTCGTACGCCCGACGGTGCTCGTACGGGCCCGGTCAGTCCGCCGACTTGGCGATCAGGTTCCTGAACGCGTCGAGGTTCCGGGTCGACTCGCCGCGCGAGACCCGCCACTCGTACTCGCGCCGGATCGCCGTCGCGAAGCCCAGCTCAAGGAGCGTGTTGAAGTCGCCGTCCGCCGTCTCCAGGACCGAGCCGAGCAGCCGGTCCAGCTCCTCGGGCGTCACGGCGGCCAGCGGCAGCTTGCCGGTGAGGTAGACGTCGCCGAGGCCGTCGATCGCGTAACTCACCCCGTACAGCCTGAGGTTGCGTTCGAGCAGCCAGCGGTGGACGCCCGCGTCGTTCTCGTCGGGGTGGCGGACGACGAAGGCGTTGAGGGAGAGCGAGTGCCGGCCCACCTTCAGCGACAGGGTGGTGAACAGCTTGCGCGTGCCCGGCAGTTTGACGACGTACGAGCCGGGCTCGGGGGACTCCCACTCCAGCTCGGCGTCGTCGAAGGTGGACTCGATGATCCGTCGGGCGTTCTCGGTCACGTCCTCAGCCATGGTGGGAGCGTACGCGACGACGCTGCTCGCGCAGCCGGTGGTCGTGCATGGCGGCCGTGTACACGTCGGCCGTGCCCGACGCCGCCGTGTCCCAGCCGAACGACCCGGCGTGCCGCGCCGCCGCCGCGCCCATCCGGACCGTCAGCTCCGGGTCCTCGACGAAGCGCCCGAGCGCGCGGGCGTAGTCCGCCGGGTCGTGGCCCTGGACGAGGAAGCCGGTCACCTCGTCGCGCACCGCGACCGGCAGTCCGCCGACCGCCGCCGCGACGACCGGGGTGCCGGCCGCCTGGGCCTCGATGGCGACCAGGCCGAACGACTCGCTGTACGAGGGCATGACGAGGACGCTCGCCGCCCGGAACCAGTCGGCGAGCCGCTCCTGGCCCACCGGCGGGTGGAACCGCATGAGGTCCGTGATGCCCAGCTCGGCGGCGAGCTTCTGCAGGCCCTTCGGCTTGGCCAGGCCGTTGCCGCTCGGGCCGCCGATCACGGGGACGACCATGCGCGAGCGCAGCGAGGGGTCGTGCTCCAGGAGCCGCGCGGCGGCGCGCAGCAGGATGTCCGGGGCCTTCAGGGGCTGTATGCGGCCGGCGAAGACCGGCACGAAGGCGTCCTGCGGGAGGCCGAGCCGGGCGCGGGCGGCGGCGCGGCCGTCGGCGGGCCGGAAGTGGTCGAGGTTCACGCCCGGGTGCACGACGGCGACCTTGCCGGGGTCCGCGTCGTAGAAGCGGGCCAGCTCGTCCGCCTCCTCCGTGGTGTTGGCGATCAGCCGGTCGGCGGCGGCGACGATCTGCGTCTCGCCGATCACCCGGGCCGCGGGCTCGGGCGTGTCGCCCTGGGCGAGCGCCGCGTTCTTGACCTTCGCCATGGTGTGCATGGCGTGGACGAGCGGCACGCCCCAGCGCTCGGCGGCGAGCCAGCCGACGTGGCCGGAGAGCCAGTAGTGGGAGTGGACGAGGTCGTAGTGGCCGGGGCGGTGGCCCGCCCACGCCTGCATCACGCCGTGCGTGAAGGCGCAGAGCTGCGCGGGCAGCTCCTCCTTGGCCAGGCCCTCGTACGGACCGGCGTCCACGTGCCGGACGAGGACGCCGGGGGCGAGCTCGACGACCGGCGGGAGGTCGCCGGTGGTGGCGCGGGTGAAGATCTCCACCTCGATGTCGATGGCGGCGAGCCGCCTGGCCAGCTCGACGATGTAGACGTTCATGCCGCCCGCGTCGCCCGTGCCCGGCTGGTGCAGGGGGGAGGTGTGGACGCTGAGCATCGCGACACGGCGCGGCGTGCGCGGTCGGCCGGGGAGCCGGAGCCGGGTGGCGGGCGCCTGGTGCCGGTGCCGTACACCGGTGAACCGGGACACGTACTGGCTCACGTCGGCGGTCCTTCCGCTCGGGGGCTGAGCTGGTTGCTGGTCCGAACTCGGCTTTCGGGTGGAGACGCAGCACGCCCTCCGGCCCGCACAACACCGGAACGAGTCCTTTCATTTCCACCGGCGAGGGCGTTTTGCCAAGTCATTACCGAGGGGGCGCGGGCGGGGTGGCCCCGGGGGCGGGCCGAGGGGGCCCGGGGCCGACCGCCGCCGCCCGGCCAGGGGCCCTGGGCCGACCGCCGCCGCCCGGCCAGGGGCCCTGGGCCGACCCCGTAGGCTCGTGGCATGGCCCCGCGCACCACCCGCCCCGTCGGCACGCCGACCCGCGGGACCACCAACCCCAACCGGCTGCGCCGCATGGACCGCTGGATCGCCGCCGTCCACGGCCCCGCCCTGCGCCGCTCCCCCGCGCCGCCGGTCGCCGTCGACCTCGGTTACGGGGCCGCCCCCTGGACCGCCGTCGAGCTGCTCGCCCGGCTGCGGCGCACGGCCGACCCCCGCACCCTCCTGTACGGCATCGAGATCGAGCCCGCCCGCGTCGAGGCCGCCAGGCCGTACGAGGCGGAGCACGAGGGCCTCTGGTTCGTGCACGGCGGCTTCGAGGTGCCGGTCCCCGGCGAGGTCGCGCTGATCCGGGCGGCGAACGTGCTGCGCCAGTACGACGAGGAGCAGGTCGCGGCCGTGTGGGCCCGGCTCCGCGGGCGGCTCGCGCCCGGCGGGCTGCTCGTGGAGGGCACCTGCGACGAGATCGGGCGCCGTCACGTGTGGGTGGCGCTCGACCGGAGCGGGCCGCGCACGGTGACGTTCGCCACCCGGCTCGGCTCGCTGGAGCGCCCGTCGGACCTGGCGGAACGGCTGCCGAAGGCGCTGATCCACCGCAACGTGCCGGGCGAGCCGGTCCACGCCTTCCTGCGGGACTTCGACCGGGCGTGGGCGGCGGCCGCCCCGTACGCCTCGCTCGGCGCGCGCCAGCGCTGGATCCGCTCCGTGCGGGACCTGTCGGCCGACTGGCCGCTGGCGGACGGGCCGCGGCGGTGGCGCCAGGGCGAGGTGACGGTGCGGTGGGACGCGCTCGCACCGGTCCGTTCCCCCCACTTCCACTGAATTCCCGCGCGTCGGGAACGCCCCGCCCGCATCACTCGTCCCCCCGTGGGGGGAGACGGCCCGACGGGCCCCGCATTCCCCTGTCGCTTTCGGGTTCCGCATGGCACTATCGCCAAGGCCACCTGCAAGTTACTGACGGTAAATCAGATGGTGGGCCACGATGTCGGTCCTTGAGGGGGAGCTTGTGAACCGCCGCCGCCACGCCACCGCCGCGATCACGGTGATCTGCGCCCTGACCGTGCTGGCCTCGCCCGCGCTGACCCTCCAGGCCTCCGCCGCGCCCCTGCCCCCGCCGCGCCCCACGATCTCGGCGGTCCCGGCGGCTCCGCAGGCACCGAAGAAGACCCTGGAGGAGGTGCGCAGGGAGATCGACGGGCTGTACCGGCAGGCCGCGCGCGCCACCGACGCGTACAACCTCGCCGAGGAGCAGACCGAGGCCCAGTCGGCGGAGATCGCCCGGGTCGCCCAGCTGATCGCCGCCGGGCGGGCGAAGATCGCGGACCTGAAGGCCCGGGCGGGCGCCGCCGCCCGCGCCCAGTACCGCAACGGCGGACTCCCCGACGGCGCGCAGCTCGTCCTCACCGACGACCCCCAGCTCTTCCTCGACAACGCGGGCCGGCTCAAGGACGGCGCCAAGGCGACCAAGGACCTCATCGGCGAACTGAACCGCGCCCAGGCGGACTTGGACACGTACGCCCAGGACGCCGACGCCAACTGGACCCGCCTGGAGACCCAGCGCGTCAAGCAGGCCGCGGCGAAGAAGGAGATCACCGAGAAGATCGCCGCCGCGAAGAAGCTGGAGTCCGACCTGGAGGCCGAGGAGCGCGAGCGCCTGCGGCTACTGGAGGAGGCGGCGCAGAACCGCGCCCAGACGACCTGGCTCAACTCCACGGGCCTCCCCGACCCGAAGGCCGGGGCGACGCCGGAGGGGCGGCGGGCGGTCGCCTTCGCGACGGCGCAGATCGGCAAGCCGTACGTGTGGGGGGCGGAGGGGCCGGGCTCGTTCGACTGCTCGGGGCTCACCCAGAGCGCCTGGGCGGCGGCCGGGCTGCCGATCCCGCGCACCTCGCAGGAACAGTGGCGGCTGCTGCCGCGCGTGGACATCGAGGACATGCGGCCGGGCGACCTGATCGTCTACTACAAGGACGCGAGCCACATCGGCATGTACGTCGGGAACGGAACGATGGTGCACGCGCCGCGGCCCGGCCGGAACGTGACGCTGGCGGGCGCCGGCTCGATGGAGATCCTCGGGGTCGTCCGCCCGCAGTGAGCCGAGGCCGAGCGCGGTCAGAGCGAGGGGCGGCGGCCGCCTCACCCCGACGTGACGTTTCTCATTGCCCGGGGGCGCCGCACGGCGGGCCGAGGCGACAACTACCTCCCCATCCGCGGCATATGCCAAGCTGCCTCGCCCCGCTCACAGGGTGATCGCCATTCCGCTGCGCGCCGCCCTACCGCTATGGTCCGGGACGGGCGGGACGCCACCCGGCACCGCCTCCGCACCCTCGGGGGGAGGGAAGGAAGACCGGACCGATGCCCGCATCCGTACCGCGCCAGAGAGGCCTGACCGGCCAGAGAATCGTCTCTGCTGCGGAGACCGGCGACGCCACCCCTATGACAGACACAGGTACAGGCACAGGAACCGACCCCGATCGCACCGATCGGGCGGAGCGCACCGATCTCACCCTCCTGGTCGTCGAGGACGACCCGGCGGGTGTCCTCGCCGTACCCGAACTGCTCGACGCGGCGGACGCCGCCGGCACCCGGATCCGCATCCGGACCGCCCGCAACCTCACCGAGGCCGAGCGGCTCCTCACCGACGACGTGCACTGCGTCCTCGTCGACCTCTCGCTCCCCGCGCCGCGCGCCGCCGCGGGGGACGACCCGCTCGCCCCGCTCCGGCACATCCTGCGCCTCGCGCCGCGCCACGCCGTCCTGGCGCTCGCGGCCTCCGCGGACGCGGAGCTGGCCGCCGAGGCCGTACGGGTCGGGGCGCAGGACCACCTCTTCCGCGAGGAGCTCGACGGGCGGCTGCTCAGCCGGGCCATCCGCTACGCCGTGGAGCGCAAGCGCGCCGACGCGGTCCAGGTGAAGCTGGCCGAGTCCCGCCTGCGGGCCCAGGAGAACGCCCGCCTGGAGCGCGGCCTGCTCCCCACACCCCTCCTGGAGGGCTCCGACCTGCGGTTCGCCGCCCGCTACCGGCCCGGCCGGTCGCGCGCGCTGCTCGGCGGCGACTTCTACGACACCGTGCGCACGCCCGACGGCACCGTCCACGCCATGATCGGCGACGTCTGCGGGCACGGCCCCGACGAGGCGGCGCTCGGCGTCGAGCTGCGGATCGCCTGGCGGGCCCTGACCTTCGCCGGGCTCTGCGGGGACGAGCTGCTCTCCACGCTCCAGCGCGTCCTGGAGCACGAGCGGGAGAGCGAGGAGATCTTCGCGACCCTCTGCACGGTCGACATCGCGCCGGACGGGCGCCGCGCCGGGCTGTGCCTGGCCGGGCACCCCTCGCCCCTGATCGCCCGGCACGGCCGGGCCGCGCGCCTCCTCCCGTACGAGGACGGGGGCCCCGCCCTGGGGCTGCTGCCGCGCGCCCGCTGGCCGCGCCGGCAGGTGGAGCTGGGCGGGGCGTGGAGCCTGCTCATGTACACGGACGGGCTGATCGAGGGCCGCTCGGCAGGACCGGGGTCACCGAGGCTCGGTCAGGACGGGATGGTCGAGATGATCAACCGGCAGCTGACGGCCGGCCTGCGCGGCGAGGAGCTGCTGGAGGCGGCGGTGGCGGAGGTGCGCTCGCTGAACGGCGGGGAGCTGACGGACGATGTCGCCGTCCTGGCCCTGGAACGGGACAGGACCCGGGGATAGCCCCGGGCCCTGTCGCCTGCGCTTCTGCCGTTCCTCGGCCGCGCTGCCGTTCCTCGGCCGCGCTCCGGCCGTCACCGGCCGCCGTTGTAGGGACCGTACGGCCCGTCGCTGCTCGAACCGCCGCCGCGGCCCCGGCCGCCGCCCGACACCTGCGCGAGCGCCGGCCGCACGTCGACCATGAAGACGATGGCGGCGATGAGGCCCGCGATCTGCAGGAAAAGCATGGGCAGGAGCAGGTTCAGGGCGAGGTTGATCGCCAGGATGATCAGCCAGAACTTCTTGGTCTGCTTCCCGGCGGCGCGGTAGGCGTCCTCGCGAGCCATGGCGGCGAAGACGAGCGCGGCGACGGCGAACCCGGTGAAGATCAGGAAGGTCACCAGAAAGAGGAGGTTGTCGAATCCCGCGCGCAACATGGTGAGCACCGCCTAGTGGTGTGGAGAGAGCGCCTCGCGGTCAAGGTACCCGGTACAACGCCCCGGCTACCCGGATTGGTGCCCGCCACTACTCCTTCTCGGCTGCCACGGCCTTCTTCGCGGGGGTCTTGCGGGCCGTCGCGGGCTTCCTGGCGGGCGCGGCCCCCTCGGCCGTGACGTCCTCCGCCGCGGGCTCGGCGACCTTGATCTGCTCGGCCTTGATCTGCTCGGCCTTGGTCTCCTCGGCCTTCGGCTCCGGGTCGGGCTCGACGACGACGGCGATCTCGGTGATCTCCTCGGCCATCTCGCCCCGCCAGGCCCGCACGGCCTCCTCGCCGTGGGCGGCGACCTCCTCGTACTTCTCGCGCGCCTTCACCGCGTACTCGGCGGCGACGCCGACGCCGCGCATCGCGAGGTCTTGAGCCGTCTCGCCGAGCTTCTTCAGGTCGGTGTCGAAACCGCCGACGACCTCGGCGAACTTCGACTGGACGGTGGCCTGGGCCTCCTTGGCCTGCGCGGTCACCTTCTCCTGGACGGCCTTGGGGTCGGTCTTGCGCACGGCCTCGATCCGGGCGGGCGCCTCGGCGGCGAGCTGCTCGATCAGGCCGGGCACCTTGCGGGCCTGCTGCACGGCGAGGTCGGCGGTGCCGGCGGCGAAGTAGAGGGGGGTACGCAGTTCGTCGATGATGGCCATGCTGAGGGTCCTCCCGAAGATGACGTACAGGGTCGTACGAGGTCGTACTGGGCCGTGCGGGGTGGAACTAGCTCGCCGTCGTCGGCTCGGCGCCGGACGGCACGGCATCGGCCGGCACGGGGCCCTCCGCCGCGCTCTCCGCCGCGTTCTCCTTGCGGAAGGAGTCGTAGATCTGCAGCAGCACCTGCTTCTGCCGCTCGTTGATCGAGGGATCGGCCAGGATGACGGCGCGCGTCTCCAGCTCCTCCCGCTCCTTCTCGTCGAGGATCCCGGCCCGCACGTAGAGCGTCTCGGCCGAGATCCGCAGCGCCTTCGCGACCTGCTGCAACACCTCGGCGCTGGGCTTGCGCAGCCCCCGCTCGATCTGGCTGAGGTACGGGTTCGACACCCCGGCCGCCTCGGCGAGCTGCCGCAGGGACAGCTGCGCGGTCCGCCGCTGCTCGCGGAGGTAGTCACCGAGGTTGCCGACGTTGAGCGATGCCATGCCCTCGACCATGCCATCCTCCGCTAACTATTGCAAGCAGCGCCATACACCCCCGCTAGCGCGCGCCCCGCCCCGGCACCCGGGAAGGTCGTCTGGTTTTGGATAATCCGTGACGGATCGAGTGTCGCTACCCTGGCAGGCATGACCGCCATGGCACCCACCCGCACCGAGCCCGACCTCTCCTTCCTGCTCGACCACACGAGCCACGTCCTGCGCACGCGCATGGCCGCCGCGCTCGACGCGATCGGCCTCACCCCCCGCATGCACTGCGTCCTCGTCCACGCCCTCGAAGAGGAGCGCACGCAGGCACAGCTCGCCGAGATCGGGGACATGGACAAGACCACGATGGTGGTGACCGTCGACGCCCTGGAGAGGGCGGGGCTCGCCGAGCGGCGGCCGTCCAGTACGGACCGGCGGGCGCGGATCATCGCCGTCACCGAGGCCGGCGCGAAGGTCGCCGCACAGAGCCAGAAGATCGTGGACGGCGTCCACGAGGGCGCCCTCTCCTCGCTGCCCGAGGACGAGCGCGAGGTCCTGCTGCGGGCCCTGAACCGGCTGGTCAGCGGCCATCTGGAGACCCCCGCCGAGAGCCCCAGGTCCGCCCGGCGCGCCCGCCAGAAGATCTGAGGCGGGCCGACGGCCCGCCGTCGGCACCCGAACTTCGATCCGTAAAAAATAGTCTGCAACAAAACCTTCTGCTAGCGTCTCTCCTGTCGCCTCCGACGAACAGGAGAGATCCCCATGTCCTCGCGCCCCCTCGCCCTAGGCGTTCTCGCCACCGGCATGCTCATGACCGTCCTCGACGGCAGCATCGTCACCGTCGCCATGCCCGCCATCCAGAACGACCTCGGCTTCACCCCCGTCGGCCTCAGCTGGGTCGTCAACGCCTACCTCATCGCCTTCGGCGCCCTGCTCCTCCTCGCCGGCCGCCTCGGCGACCTCATCGGCCGCAAGCGGATGTCCCTCCTCGGCACCGGCCTCTTCACCGCCGCCTCGCTCCTCGCCGGCTTCGCCGCCTCCCCCGGCGTCCTCGTCGCCGCCCGCTTCCTCCAGGGCGTCGGCAGCGCCATGGCCTCCGCCGTCGGCCTCGGCATCCTCGTCACGCTCTACACCGAGCCGCGCGAACGCGCCCGCGCCATCGCCGTGTTCAGCTTCACCGGCGCCGCCGGAGCCTCCCTCGGCCAGGTCCTCGGCGGAGTCCTCACCGACGCCCTCGCCTGGAACTGGATCTTCTTCATCAACCTCCCCATCGGCGCCGCCACCCTCCTCCTCGCCGCCCGCGCCCTGCCCGCCGACCGCGGCCTCGGCCTGCGCGCCGGCGCGGACGCCCTCGGCGCGCTCCTCGTCACCTCCGGCCTGACCACCGGCATCTACGCGGTCGTCACGATCGAGGAGTACGGGGCCGCCTCGGCCCACACCCTCGGCCTCGGGACCCTCGCCCTCGCCCTCCTCGCCGGCTTCCTCGTCCGTCAGGCCACCGCCGCGAACCCGCTCATGCCGCTGCGCGTCCTGCGCTCCCGCAGCGTCGCCGGGGCCAACCTCGTCCAGATGCTGATGGTCGCCGCGCTGTTCTCCTTCCAGATCCTCGTCGCCCTCTACCTCCAGAAGGTCCTCGGCTACGGCGCCG
The DNA here is from genome assembly GCF_053589515.1 of Streptomyces sp. NPDC003327. Taxonomy (NCBI): domain Bacteria; kingdom Bacillati; phylum Actinomycetota; class Actinomycetes; order Kitasatosporales; family Streptomycetaceae; genus Streptomyces; species Streptomyces sp. NPDC003327. The sequence goes on from NZ_JBSFSA010000003.1 coordinate 261,838, forward strand.
CCGCCACCGGGCTCGCGATGCTGCCCGCCGCCCTCGTCATCGGCGCCGTCTCGCTCGGCGTGTCGGCCCGCCTGATCGCCCGCTTCGGCGAGCGCGCCGTGCTCCTCACCGGGCTCGCGCTCCTGGTCGGCGTCCTCGGCCTGCTGACCCGCCTCCCCGTCCACGCCTCGTACGTGACGGACCTGCTCCCCGTGATGCTCCTCGCCGCGGGCTTCGGCCTCGCCCTCCCCGCGCTCACCGCGCTCGGCATGTCCGGCGCCGACGAGGCCGACGCGGGCCTCGCCTCCGGCCTCTTCAACACCACGCAGCAGATCGGGATGGCCCTCGGCGTCGCGGTCCTCTCCACGCTCGCCGCCTCCCGCACCGAGTCCCTCACCGCGGCGGGCCGCCCCGCCGCCGAGGCCCTGACCGGCGGCTACCACCTGGCCTTCGCCGTCGGCACCGGGCTGCTGATCGCCGCCCTGGCCGTCGCCGCCACCGTCCTGCGCCCCGCCCGCACCGGCCAGGTCGCCAAGGACCTGACAATGGCGGCATGAGAGCCGATCGCCTCGTCGCCACCCTCCTCTTCCTCCAGACCCGGCAGCGCGTCACCGCCGCCGAACTCGCCGCCGAACTCGGCGTCTCCGAACGCACCGCCCGCCGGGACCTCGAAGCGCTCGCCGCCTCCGGGGTCCCGGTCTACTCCCAGGCCGGAAAGGGCGGCGGCTGGCGGCTCGTCGGCGGAGCCCGTACCGATCTGACCGGCCTCACGGCCCCCGAGGCACGCGCGCTCTTCCTCCTCGCCGGCCCCGAGGGCACGGCCGGCGACCGGCAGACCCGCACCGCCCTGCGCAAGCTGCTCCGCGCCCTGCCCGCACCCCTCAGGGACGGCGCCGAGGCCGCCGCCCGCGCCGGGGTCGCCGACGGCACCGACTGGTCGGGCGCGGACACCGAGCCGGACGCCCATCTCGCCGCGCTCCAGCGGGCGGTGGTCGACGGCCGGGAGATACGGATCGGGTACGCGCCCCCCGGCCGCGCACCCCGCGAGCGCACCGTCCGGCCGCTCGGCATCGCCGCGAAGGCCGGCGTCCGCTACCTCGTCGCCGCCACCGAGCCCGGCCCGAGCACCGCCGCCCCCGACACCCAGCCCGGCCCGAGCACCGCCGCCCCCGACGCTCTCGGTGCCCCCGCGGCCCTCGACACCCTCCGCACCTTCCGGGTCGGCCGCGTCACCTCCGTCACCGAGACCGGCGCCCCCGCCGTACGCCCCGAGGGCTTCGACCTCGCCGCCACCTGGCGCGCGCTCGCCGCCCGCATGGAGGGCCGGATGGTCGCCGCGACGGTACGGGGCAGGGCCGCCCCCGGCACCGAACCCGTCCTGGAGGACCTGTTCCGCGGGCGCGTACGGTACGGGAAGCGGGCCCCGGACGGCTGGACCGCCGTCGAACTCGACGGCCCCTCGCCCGAGGCCGTCGCCGCCCGGCTCGCGGGCCTCGGCGCCCGCGTCGAACTCCTCGCCCCGCCCGAGGCGCGCACCGCCCTCGCCCGCGTCGCCGCCGAACTCACGGAGCTGTACGGCACAGGGGACCCGGCAGCGGCTCCCGGTGCACCAGGTCGAGCCGCGACACCGCCCGCGTGAGCACCACGTACAGCCGGTGCAGGCCGCGCGGTTCGGCGGCCACGATCGCGGCGGGCTCGACGACGACGACGTGGTCGTACTCCAGGCCCTTGGCGAGCGTCGCGGGGACGACCGAGACGCGCGTGGCGGGGTGGGTGGGGCCGGTCGCCTCCGTCACCGCCGCCACCGCCTCCGCCACCGCCTCCGTCATGCGCTCCGTCATCGCGTCCGGGGCGATCACGCCCACCGAGCCCTCCTCCTCCAGTGCCTCGCGCACCGCGGCGGCGACGCCCTCCGGCAGGTCCGATCCGTCCGGCACCCGACGGACCGTCACGATGCCGCCCGCGCGCAGTGAACGGCCGGGCGGGACGCCCGCGCCGAGGTCGGGCAGGAGCCGGTTCGCGAGGTCGACGACCGCGGCGGGGACGCGGTAACCGGTCGTCAGGGGCACGATCTCGGCGTCCGGCCTGCCCAGGTGCACGAGGTGCTCGCGCCAGTCCCGCGCCGCCCACGGGGTCGTTCCCTGCGCGAGGTCGCCGAGGACGGTGAGCGAGCCGAACCCGACGCGCCGGGCGACGGCCCGGCACTCCATCGGCGAGAGGTCCTGGGCCTCGTCGACGACGACGTGCCCGTACCCCTCGGGGCGCTCGATCAGGCCGGCCAGCTCGTCGAGGAGGACGAGGTCGGCGGCGGTCCAGCGGGCGCCGCGGTACGAACGCGGGGGCTTCGCCCAGCGGATCGCGGCCCGCTCGGCCTCGGTGAGCAGCGGCGACTCGCCGGACGGGCCATCGGACGGGTCACGAAGCGGGCCGCCCGACGGGGCACCTGCCGTCGCGCCGGTCGGATCGGTGAGGAGTTCGGTCAGGACCTCCTCGGGCGTGACCCGCGGCCAGCACGCGTCGACGCACGCCGACACGGGCCGGGACCGTTCGACGCGCCGCAGCCAGGCGGCGCCGAGGACCCCGGCCCGCCGTTCCGCGCGCAGCTGCAGGGCGCGGCCGATGCGGGCGCGGACCCGTTCGCGGCCGGTCGCGTAGGGCGGGGCCTCCTCCCGTACGGCCGCGACGATCGCGGCGAGTTCGGCGGCCGGGACCCGCCAGCGGTACGAGCCGTCCGGCACGGCCAGGTCCTCGGCGGGCGCGGGGTCCACGCGCGCGTAGAGGGCCCGCCGCAGCACCTCGGCCATCCGGGCGTCGTGCTTGACCTGGGCCGCCGCCTCGCCGTCCTCGGCGCGTACCGCGTGACCGGCGCCCGACCGGGCGATCTCGTCGGCGACGGTGGACTGGCGCACCCCGGTCTCGCCGAGCGCGGGCAGCACCTCGGAGATGTAGGAGAGGAAGGTGCGGTTCGGCCCGAGGACGAGGAGTCCGGAGCGCTGGAGGCGCTGCGGATGGCTGTAGAGGAGGTACGCGGCACGGTGGAGGCCGACGGCGGTCTTGCCGGTGCCGGGGGCGCCCTGCACGCAGATCGAGTGCGCGGGCCCGGAGCGCACGAGGTCGTCCTGCTCGGGCTGGAGGGTGGCGGCGATGTCCCGCATGGGGCCGACGCGGGGGCGCTCGATCTCCCCGGCGAGCAGGGCGCTCACGCCCGCGCGCCCACCCCCGTCCGGCTGCCCGCCGTCCACCGGCCGCCCGGCCGCCGGCCGCCCATCCACCAGCCGCTCGTCCTCCAGGGCGGTCAGGTCCTCCGACGCCCCGAGGCTGCCCGGCGCCCAGCCGAACCTGCGCCGCCGGACGACGCCCTGCGGGTCCTGGGGTCCGGCCTGGTAGTACGCGCGGGAGACCGGGGCACGCCAGTCGACGACGAGCGGCGGGGCGGCCGGGTGCTCGGCGACCCGGCGGCGGCCGATGTGGTGGACCTGGCCGTCCTCGCGGTCGAGGCGGCCGAAGAAGAGCGGGCCCGGCGGCAGCTCGCGGAAGGCCTTGGCGCGGGAGCGCAGGTGGAACCCGAGGGCCTCGGCGTCGGCTCCGGAGGCGGCGGTGTCCTCGCCGGTGACGACCTGCTCCGCCGCGTCCTCGGTCATCCGGTCGAGGGCGGCGCGGCAGGCCTCGTGATGGGCCCGCTCACGGGCGAGTTCGGCGGCGATGTCCTCGCCGGGGGCAGCGTCGGGTGTCGTCATCCGGCCCAGGATAGACGTTTGCTTTACTCGGTTACATTTTTTACCGTGGATCAGTAAGAGAGACCGTCCCGCAGCCCCCGGAACGCACCCCGCGCCGCCGCGACGGCCCCCTCGTACAGCGCGTCGGCGCTCTCGCCCGCCGCGACCCGGCGGACGTTCTCCTCCGCGAGGATCCGCAACACGGCGGCGATCTGCCCGCCGGCCAGCCGGGCCCGCAGCGGGTCGCCAGGCAGCGCCGCCTCAAGGGCGGCACCCAGGGCCGCCTCGGACCTGCCGACATAGCCGTAGAGCCGGGCCTGGAGCGCCGGGGTGCCGAAGACCAGCCGCTGGAAGGCGAGGACGGCCGGCACGTCGCACAGGCCGGTGAACGGGTCACGGCGTTCGAGGCCGTCGAGGAAGTACGCCTGGAGGGCGTCGAGCGGTGACGACCCCGCCGGACGGGCGGCGACGACCCGGGCGGCCTCGTCCTCGTGGTCGGCGAACCGGTAGAGGACCAAGTCCTCCTTGGCCGGGAAGTAGCGGAACAGGGTGGGCTTGGAGACCTCGGCCGCGGCCGCGACCTCGGCGACGGACACGGCGTCGAAGCCCTTCTCCAGGAAGAGCCCGATGGCCGCCTCCGACAGCGCCCGCCGGGTCCGTTCCTTCTTCCGCTCCCGCAGCCCGGGCTCCCGCGCCGCCCCGGCCGCCCTCACGCCCCCCGCTTCCCCCGCGCCCGTGCCCACGCCCCGCCCGCCCGGCTCTCGCGCTCCCGGCTCCCCGTTCACGAGGCGCGCCCTTCCACCAGGGCCTCGACGCCGTCCAGGATCCTCGCGAGCCCGAACCGGAACTCGTAGTCGGACTCGTCGGCGACGTCCATCACGCCCGAGTCGAGCATCCGCGCCACCGCCGGGTACTTCTCGGGGTCGGCCAGCCTGCGCAGGGTGCGGCCGTAACGGGAGAGGACCTGACCCGGGTCCTCCCCGCTCGCGGCGATGGTGTCCGCCAGGTCCGCGAACACCATCGCGTCGCTCTTGACGAAGCCGCCGACCAGCATGGTCACCGAGGTCTTGGTGCCCTCGTCGAGGCCCGCGCCCTCCAGGGCGACGAGGGCCTTCTCCCACCAGGCGACCATGTTCGGTGTGGCGGGCGGCCCGAAGACCGGGACCCGCAGCATCCAGAGGTTGCGGTGGTACACCTCGCGCATCCCCTCGGCCCAGCGCTCCAGCGCCTCGCGCCAGGGGGTGCCGGGCGGGAAGAGCGCGGGCGGGGCGCCGGTCGCGGCCTCCTGCATCAGGACGTACAGCTCGCTCTTGGCGGAGACGTACCGGTAGAGCGACATCGGCGAGACGCCGAGCTCCTTGGCGACGCGCCCCATGGAGACGGCCGCGAGCCCCTCGGTCGCGGCGAGGGAGACGGCCGCGTCGACGATCCGGTCCAGGCTCAGTCCGGGTTTCGGCCCCTTCGAGGGGCGCTCGCGCAGTCCCCAGGCCGCTTCGATGCTTGGCGGCAGGAAGGTCCCGCCCCCGTCCTTCGGGTCACCGTCCGCCACCACTCGCCGCCTCCGCCGCCTCGCACGCTTGACGCCCATCCTAGTAATGCGTAACCCTTACACAGTAACGCGTAAGGCATACGCAGTAGATGGGCGTGGGCCTTGCACGCCGTCGCGTCCGCCCAGGGACAGGGACCCAAGGAGTACACCCATGCCTCCGGCCATCGAGACCACCGGTCTGACCAAGAGCTACGGCGACGTCCGCGTCCTCGACGCGCTCGACCTCCGCGTCGAGCGCGGCACCGTCTTCGCCCTCCTCGGGCCCAACGGCGCCGGGAAGACCACCACCGTCCGCATCCTCACCACCCTCACCACCCCCGACGCGGGCCACGCGCGCGTGGCGGGCCACGACGTCGTCACCGCACGCGCCCGGGTCCGCCGGGCGATCAGCCTCACCGGCCAGTACGCCGCCCTCGACGAGGCCCAGACCGGCGCCGAGAACCTCCGCACGGCCGCCCGCCTCTCGGGCCTCTCCCGCCGGGACGCGGCCCTCCGCGCCGACCGGCTCCTCGCCCGCTTCGGCCTCACCGAGGCGGGCGACCGGCTGGTGAGGACGTACTCCGGCGGGATGCGCCGCCGGCTCGACCTCGCGGCCGGCCTCGTCCGCGACACCGCGCACCACGACCTGCCACCCGCCCGCCTCCGCCCCCGGCGCTCGGGAAGCCCCCGCCCCGAAGGCACCGACGGCCCGCAGGTCGTCTTCCTCGACGAGCCGACCACCGGACTCGACCCCCGCAGCCGCCAGGACCTCTGGGACGCCGTCCGCGAGTTGGCCGCCGACGGCACGACCGTCTTCCTCACCACCCAGTACCTGGAGGAGGCCGACCGGCTCGCCGACCGCGTCGCCGTCCTCGGCGCGGGCCGCGTCGTCGCCGAGGGCACCCCCGCCGAGCTGAAGGAGCGCTACGCGGGCCACCGCCTCGACCTCGTCCTGCGCGACCGGCAGAGCTATCTGCGCCTCACCGGCCGGGCGACCACCCACGACCCCGACGCCCTCACCCTCGGCATCCCCACCGACGGCAGCGCCGCCCACGTCCGCGCCCTGCTCGACGAACTCGACCCCGAGCGCCGCGACATCAGCCGCTTCACCCTGCACACCGCCACGCTCGACGACGTCTTCCTGTCCCTCACCGACACCCTCACCGACACCCGCGCCCACACCACCGCCGGCACCCCCGCCGCGAACACCCGGGCGCCGCACCACGAGGAGACCACCCGTGCCTGACACCCTGACCGCCACGAGAACCCTGACCGCCACGAGCACCCTCGCCGGGCGCGGCATCCGCCTCAGCCGCCGCAACCTCGACGCCGTCGTCACCGCGATGATGCTGCCGGTCATGCTGATGCTGGTCTTCGTCTACTTCTTCGGCGGAGCCATCGACACGGGCGTCGCCCACGTCACGTACGTCACGTACGTCGTCCCCGGCGTCCTCGTCCTCTGCGCCGGGTTCGGCGCGGCGAGCACCGCCGTCGCCGTCAGCGAGGACATGAGGAGCGGGATCGTGGACCGCTTCCGCACCCTCGACATCGGCGGCGTACCGATCCTGGCCGGGCACGTCACCGCCTCCGTCGCCCGCAACGCCTGCTCCACCACCCTGGTGTTCGGGGTCGCGTTCGTCATCGGTTTCCGGCCCGCCGCCACCCCGGCCGGCTGGCTCGCCGCGATCGGCCTGCTGCTCGCCTGGATCACCGCCGTGTCCTGGCTCTCGGCCGCCGCGGGGCTGCTGACCAGGACCCCGGAGGCGGCCGGCGCGGTCACCTTCTTCATGATGTTCCTGCCGTACCCGAGCAGCGCGTTCGTGCCCATCGACACCATGCCCGGCTGGCTGCACGGCTTCGCCGAGCACCAGCCCGTCACCCCGCTCATCGAGTCGATGCGCGGCCTGCTGCTCGACCGGCCGGTCGGCGCCGCACCCTGGACGGCCCTGGCCTGGTGCGCCGGGCTGCTGCTCCTCGCGGTCGCCTCCTCCGGCGCCCTGTTCCGCCGCCGCACCTCGTAAGGGTCCACGCGGTGGCGGCGTACGGAATCCGGCTCCGCCTCAGAAGATGTCCGGCGAGAACGGCCGCAGCGCCGAACGGAACAGCAGCTCGGCGCGGGCCGCCGCCCCCGGCACCCGCTCCTCGATCCGCCCCAGCCGCGCGAGCCGTACGGCGGACTCGTCACCCCACGCCAGACACGCCACCTCGGCGATGTCGAGGGCCAGTTCGGCGGAGTCCGCGGTACGCACACAGGCTGCGCCCTCCGGCGACGCGTCGAGCCGGAACCGGCCGCCCGCGAGCCCGCCCCCGTCCCGCACCTCCAGGACGAGGCTCCCGGCCACCGGGTACGTCCGGCCCTCCAGGACCCGGGCCACGTCGAGGACCCGCACCCACATCATGTCCGCGTACGTCACCAGCCTCGCCGCCCGCGGGTCCGGCAGCAGCAGCGGCAGCACGTCGTCGGGCGCCCGGTAGCCGGAGCGGACCGTCGTCACCCAGTCGACGGAGCAGAGGAACATCCACAGGGCCCGCTCGGCCGCCGGGGTCACGGCGATCAGGTCCCGTACGGTCGCCGTGTTCTCCGGCTGCTTGGCGTCGTCCCACTTGTCGTCCGCGTGGTACGCCGCGAAACCCTCGGCCGCACCGGACTCCGCGCGGTACACCGCGTAGAACGGCTCCTTCCACGGCTCCAGGCGCACCCCGAGCCCGGTGGCGGCGTCCCAGCCGCGCGCCGTCCGGTCGGTGACCCCGGCCCGCACCCCCGCGAGCCGGCGGTGCAGCTCGGGCCCCAGCTTGCGGATCTCCGCGCCGTCCACCAGGTCGATGCGGCCCCCGTCCTCCGGGCGGCCCGTGCGGCGCGGGTCGAGCCCGGCGCGGCGCAGGTCCACGCTCCACTCGCTGCACCAGCTCGCCGGGCCGAAGCCGTACCGCCCGTAGATCGGGTACTCGGCGGCGATCAGGGTCGCGATCGCGTCGCCCCGCTCCTTCGCCGCCACCAGGTCGGCGGTCATCATCCGGCTCAGCAGACCACGCCGCCGGTGCGTCGGCGCGACGGTGACCTGGGTGATCGCGTCGGCGGTGAGCGCACCCCCGCCGACCGTGCTGACCTCCTGACGGAAGGACCGCAGGGTGCCGACGATCCGGTCCCCGTCGAACGCGCCGAGCGTCCGCGCGAGGTCCATGTGCGGCAGCCGGTCCTCGACCAGCCCGTCGGGGAGGACGGGCGGCTTGAGGAACCCCGTCACCAGGCTCCGCTGCCAGTCGGGGACCTCGGACTCCGTCACCGCGCGCACGTCGAGACTCATCCCCCGACCCTACGCACGGCCGTTCGGCCCCCGCATCCGACTTTTCCCGGCGGGGACCGGGCCCGCCTCAGGCCAGCAGGTCGTCGACCTGCGCCTCACCCTCCCGGTAGCGGCGGGCGATCTCGGCGCCGCAGTCGTCGGCCGTCCGCTGCAACGACTGCCGGCGCCGCGAGATCTGCTGCTCGTACCCCGCGAGCCGCCCCATCGCCGTGTGCAGCTCGTCGTCGGTCCGGGCGGTCAGGTCCGACAGCTCGACCTCCGACAGCATCTCGCTCGCCAGCCGCCGGTACTCGTCCCCGCGCGGCGTCGACATCGTCACGTGCCGGGCCGAACTGCGGTGCCGCGACGGCACGTCCGCCAGGATCTCGGAGAGCCGGTCGAGCACCGGGGCCTCCGGGTCGGTCCGGCGCGCCAGCTCGGCCCGCAGGATGTCGATGCGGCCCTGCAGCATCCTCCGTACGTAGCTCAGATCGGCCTCGGCGCTCTGCGCGTCGCGCCGCAGGGCGCGCAGCTCGGGCAGCCGGAGCGTGCCGAGGTCCGGCTGCGGCCCGTCCGCGAGGGCCGCCTCCCCGGACCGCTGCGCCGGCGGGCGCCCGACGGAGGAACCGCCGCGGGAGGAACCGCCGACGCGCGTCAGCGGTACGGGACCGGACGGCGTCGGCCCGGTGCCAGGTGCACTCATGAGAATCGTCCCCTCGACCGGTGCGGAGCCGCACCGCCTGACAGGCATGGTGCCACTGGTACCCGGGCCGACGCAGTCGGTCTGCACCCGTTCGGCCCCCGATGGGTCAGTCGGTAGGTTGGTCCGTATGAGAGCAGTCGTGCAGCGGGTCGACGGCGCGAGCGTCGTCGTCGCAGGAGAGACCGTCGGTGAGATCGTCGGCGAGGGCCTGTGCGTCCTGGTCGGGGTGACCCACGACGACACCCCGGAGAAGGCCGCCCAATTGGCCAGAAAGCTCTGGTCCGTCCGGGTACTGGAGGGCGAGAAGTCCTGCTCCGACGTGAACGCGCCGCTCCTCGTCATCTCCCAGTTCACCCTGTACGGAGACGCCCGCAAGGGCCGCCGCCCCACCTGGAACGCCGCCGCGCCCGGCCCGGTCGCCGAACCCCTCGTCGACGAGGTCGTCGCACAGCTGCGGCAGCTGGGCGCGGACGTGGAGACGGGCCGGTTCGGGGCGGACATGCGCGTCTCGCTCACCAACCACGGCCCGTTCACGGTCCTGATCGAGGTCTGACCCGAAGGCCGAGGAGCGAGGCCCCCGTCCAGGACCCCGCCTCCGCCCCCTACGGCTCGACGACGGTCTCCTGCGCCGCGGCCGTGTTCCCGGCGATCAGCGGCGCGTCCACCGGCACGTTCCGCTTCAGCAGCCCCAGCGCGATCGGCCCCAGCTCGTGGTGGCGCACCGCGCTCGTCACGAAACCGAGCTGCCGCCCCTCCGGCCCGTCCGACGCCAGCCGCAGCGGCGCCCCGTGCGCGGGCAGCAGCACCTCGCTGCCGTCCAGGTGCAGGAAGACGAGCCGACGCGGCGGCTTCCCCAGGTTCTGCACGCGGGCGACGGTCTCCTGCCCCCGGTAGCAGCCCTTCTGGAGGTGCACCGCGCTGCCGATGAGGCCGATCTCGTGCGGGATCGTCCGGTGGTCGGTCTCGAAGCCGAGCCGCGGCCGGTGCGCCTCCACGCGCAGCGCCTCGTACGCGAGCAGGCCGGCGGCCGGCCCGTGGTCCGCGGCGAACGGCTCCAGGTCCGCGCGCGGCAGGAACAGGTCGCGGCCGTACGCCGTCTCCCGTACGACCACGCCCTCGGGCGCCTCCGCGACGGAACCGGCCGGCAGGTGGACCACGGCGAACTCGTCCGTGCGGTCGGCGACCTCCACCCGGTAGAAGAACCTCATCGACTCCAGGTACGCGAGGAGCTCCTCCCGCGTGCCCGGCTCGACGTGCGCCCAGACCGTCTCGCCGTCGTCGACGAGGTACAGGGCGTGCTCGATGTGCCCGTTCGCGGAGAGGATCAGCGCCTCGGTCGCCTGCCCCGGCGGCAGCGCGCTCACGTGCTGCGTCAGGAGCAGGTGCAGCCAGTTCAGCCGGTCGTCGCCGGAGACGGTGAGGACGCCCCGGTGCGAGAGGTCGACGAACCCGCGGCCGTCGGCGAGGGCGCGCTGCTCGCGGAAGAGGTCGCCGTAGTGCGCGGCGACGCCTTCGTCACGGCCTTCGGCGGCCACGGCACCGGGCAGGGACAACAGGGGGCTGTGCGGAGAAGGTCGCTGCATGAAGCCAGCCTACGACTCGCCTACGACTCGGCGGCCGCGTCCTTGTTCGAACAGTCCGCGCACCGCCCGAAGATCGCGAAGTGCTTCAGGTCGGTGTCGAAGCCGAAGGTCTTCCGGAGCTTCCCGGTGAACTCGGCCGCCACCTCCACGTCCGCCTCGATGACCTCGGTGCAGTCCCGGCAGACCAGGTGCAGGTGGTGGTGCCGGTCGGCGAGGTGGTACGTCGGCGCACCGTGACCGAGATGGGCGTGACTGACGAGCCCCAGCTCCTCCAGGAGCTCCAGCGTCCGGTACACGGTGGAGATGTTCACGCCGGAGGCCGTCTTGCGGACCTCGCAGAGGATGTCGTCGGGCGTCGCGTGCTCCAGCGCGTCGACGGCCTCCAGGACCAGCTGGCGCTGCGGCGTCAGCCGGTAGCCGCGCCGCCGCAGGTCGCTCTTCCAGTCGGTGCTCACCACGCCCTCCAGTGTAGGAGGACGCGGCGCGCCACCCCGGGTCGTCCAGGAACCGGACCGTGCGGGACCGGACCGTGCGGCCCGGTCCGACGGGATCGGCCTAGCGGAAGAAGGCGATGCCGTCGTCCGGCATGTCGGGCAGGTTGCGGGCCATCTCCGCGACCTCCTCCGGCGTGACGACCTTCTTCAGGTGCGCCGACATGTACGGCCGGAGCGGAACCTCGGGGGTCGCCTTCTCGCCCACCCACATGAGGTCGCTCTTCACGTAGCCGTACAGGCGCTTGCCACCGCTGTAGGGGCCGGAGGCCGCGGTACGGGCCACGGCGTCCGTCGCCAGGTCGATCTGCGGCTTCTGGTCGGCGAGCTCGCCGTACCAGATCTCGACGACGCCCTGGTCACGGACCATGACGACCTCGACCTTGCGGTCCTTGTCGATCCGCCAGTAGCCGCTCTCGCTCTCCAGCGGGCGGACCTTGTTGCCGTCGTTGTCCAGCACCCAGGAGTGCGAGTGGTACTCGATGAAGTCCCGGCCGTCGTGGCTGAACGTCACGGACTGGCCGAAGTTGCACTTCTCGGCGCCCGGGAAGTCGGAGACGCCCGCGCCCTCCCACGTACCGAGGAGGAACGCGAGGGGGACGAGGTCCGGGTTGAGGTCGGACGGGATCTCGATCATGAGCAGCTCTGGCGTTCTCTAGAGGTGGTTAGCGCTGGCCCTGGTACAGCTTCTTCACGGCCAGTCCGGTGAAGGCGAGCACGCCGACGCAGACCAGGACCAGGAGAGCTTCGAAGAAAATGATCACGGGGTGCTCCTCGACGAGCGGTGAAGGCGGAACGGGCCGGACCCCAGCTTAGTGGGCGGGGGCCCGGCCCACGCGGTGAGGTGGGTCTCGCCGACGATCACCGCCGGACCGTCAGCCGAGCAGCTGCGCCTGGAGGACGACCGTCTGCTGGAAGGGGACGGTGAGCGTCCCGCCCTTCCGCGTCTGGGTGATCACGCCGAACGTGTCCCCGGCCTGGATGTACGCCCAGCGGGTCTGCTCGGCGCCGTACGGCTGCTCCTCCGCGTACGCGTAGACGGAGAGGTACGGCACCGCGACGTCCTGGACGGACATGTCGATCTTCGACGCCTCGACCCCGAGCGGCAGCCGGCTGCTCTGCGAGATGTCCCGCATGGTCTCGTCCTTGAACGCCTCCGCGAACGCCACCGACGTGAACCGCAGGAGGTGGATCCGGGTGGTGGTGCCGTCGGGCGTGGTCCAGCCGCGCGCGGCGACGTGCCGGAGCGCGGAGTCGGCCAGGTACCGCTCCACCGGGCCGCGGTCCTGCTCCTTCAGCAGCGCGAGGTAGGAGTCGAGTCCGGCCCAGCCGCCCTTCAGCTTCGGGTCGGGCGTGGCGCCCGCCGGGGCGGGCAGCAGCAGCTGCCTGAGGTCGGCGTGGTGGATCTCGCCGGCGTTGCCCCGGGTGTACGGACGGGGGACGCCCTCCGGCAGCGCCGGGAGGGCGAGCTTCGGGTACGCCCAGCGGCCGTCGGACTCGGTCGCGAGCCCCGGCACCTCGTGCCGGTCCATGGCGGTGATGCCCAGGGCCGTGCCGGCTCCGATCCCCCCGCACACGAGCACGGCGGCGGTCCAGCGGACGACGCCCCACAGGAGGGGCCGCCGGGACGACCGGGCCTTCGGGGGCGCGGGCGGCTCGGGAGCGGCCTCCGTCGGCGGCGGCGTCGGCACCGGCACCGACGCGGGCGCCGGTTCGGTCTGCTCGGTCAGCTGCTCGGTCATACGTACTCCCCCGGGGACGCGATGTGGTCGAGCTGCTGCTTCAGCAGCTCCGCCACGCGGGCCTTGTCGAACGGCTTGGCCCCGGCCGCCTTCATCGTGAGGAAGACCTCGGCGTCGTGGGCGAGGCAGATCATCTCCTCCAGCGCCGTCCTGCGCTCCTCCTCGTCCAGCGACTCGTTCACGGGAGCCAGGTAGCAGACGGCGTTCCGGTGGCCCTTCACCGCGGGGCCCTTCGGAAGCTCCAGGAAGTCCATGACCTCCTTGCGGAGCCGGTAGGTGTCCTTGATGCGCTTCTTGTCCTTCATGCGCGCGACCTCGAAGGTGACGACGACGTCGTTGTTCACGTCGGCGAAGGAACGGACGCCGATGCCCTCGACGCCGAGCTTGTCGATCTCCTTCTCGAAGGAGCGGCGCTTCTTGCCGGAGAGCCCCTCGCCCGCCTGCTTCATCAGCGCGACGGCCTCCGCGGCGCCGAGCTCGCCGTCGTTCCCGTACAGCTCCTCGTCGGGGCCGAACTCGTACCCCTCCGGCAGCGGCAGCAGCAGCCTGCTCAGGGGCGTGTCGGCCCGGCCGCGCGTGAGGTCCCCGGCGGGGTCCTTGTCCTGCGCCGTCTTCTCCGTACGGCCCCACAGCCGGGTCGGCGCGGAACGGTCGGCGGAGTCCACGGTGACGGCGGTGTACGTGACGCCGCCGCCGATCAGGCCGAGGACGAGCACGGACGGCAGGACGACGCGCAGCAGCACGCGCGCCACCCCCCGCTTCCCCTTCTTCGCTCCGGCCTCGGGTGCCTCGGCCACGGTCACGTCGTTGCGGTCCTCACTCACAGGCGCCCCAGCTGTCGCTCGGCCAGCGAACGGATCTCGCTCGCGGAGATCTTCTTCGTGTCGGTGACGAAGATTTCCACCGCGACGTCACCGCGGTGGAAGTAGGCCCTGGCCTCGTACAGGTCCAGGTAGCCCGCCTTCCGGCTCACCGGGAAGACGTAGTAGCGGCCGTTGGACGAGCCCTTGAGGGCGGTGCCCTCGCTCTCGGCGAAGTCCTCGTCCGGCATGTAGTCCTGCTGGCTCTCGATGTGCTCCTGCGCGCCCAGGACGTCGCCCGCCCGGTACTGGACCAGCCGGATCTCGGTCCGCTTGTGCTCGCCCGCGTCCCAGGACGTGGCCGCGATCCGCCGGATGCCCCGGTCGAGCTGGGTGTCGAGGGCACCGCCGGGATCGTTGAACTCCGCCACGTACTGGGAGACGGCGAGCCAGTTGTCCCGTCCCCCCACCTCGCCCTTCTTCGTCCCCTCGGGCTTCGGCAGCAGCAGCTTGCGCAGGTCGCCCTGCGCCTTCGCCTGACGGTCCTCCGACGCGGGGAGCGGCACCGGCTTCTGCCCCTTGGGCAGCGGCTGCGCCGGATGGGCGAGGTCCGGCTGGTTCAGCGGCGGCAGCGGGGTGGGCTCGCGCTGCGCCTGGACGCCGTAGCCGACGGCGGTGCCGCCGACGAGGCCGACGACCGCGGCGACGGCGAGGAGGCCGAGCGTGCGGGCGGTCCTGCGGCGCGGGCGCGCGGCCGGAGCGTCGGGTCCCGGGGCGGGCTCCGGAAGCGGCTCAGCTGGTGTATCCGTATTTTGGATACTTTCTTCGATACTCAAGAGTCCCCCCACGAGACAGGAGGCGCGGATTCCGAATACACCGCGCACCCCCCTGACACGCGAGGGACGCCCGGGGTTGCAGGGCCGCGCATTACAGTTCGGCATATGGCGAAGAAGCTCGTGATCAAGGTGACCGCAGGGGCCGACGCCCCCGAACGCTGCTCCCAGGCCTTCACGGTGGCGGCCGTCGCCGTCGCCAGCGGCGTGGACGTCTCGCTCTGGCTGACCGGCGAGTCCGCCTGGTTCGCCCTCCCGGGCCGGGCGGCGGAGTTCGACCTCCCGCACGCCGCCCCGCTCCCGGACCTGCTGGACTCGATCCTCGCGGCCGGCCGGGTGACGCTCTGCACCCAGTGCGCGGCGCGCCGCGAGATCACGGAACAGGACGTCCTGAAGGGCGTCCGCATCGCGGGCGCCCAGGTCTTCGTCCAGGAGTCCCTCGCGGACGACACCCAGGCCCTCGTCTACTGACGCCTACCGCTCACGGCGCTTCCTGCCGTCGAGCTCGTCCCACCACTCGTCCGACGTGGGGTCACCCGACGGATCGTCCCACCAGCGGTCGTCGGGACCCCGGCGGTTCGCGACCATCGCGGCGACCGGCGGGATGACCATGGCGACGACGCACATGCCGACGGCGACCGGCATGGAAAAGAGCCGCACGACGGCCCAGGCGCCCACGAAAAGCACCAGGCAGGCGCCCATCATCCAGAAGTAGACGCGCCGACGTCGTGCGATCACACCCCCAGCGTACGACCGGAACGGCCGAGACCGGAGGGCCGTGCCCCGAGTCCTGGTGATGGCGTCCAACCGTCCCTCACCACCGGAACAGCCATGTCCCCGGCGGGCAGCCCCGAACGGTCCTGGGCGGCCTGGACCGCTGTCGGCGTCCGTCGGCGGGACGCATCCCGTGCGCCGTCCTCCGGACGATCGGCGGTCCTCTGTGCGCGGCGGAAACCGGGTCCACTCCGGTGCGCGGGCGGGCGATGGGTCTCCGTGTCAGCCGGGCTGCGCACCTTCCCGCGCGCTCGCCCGACCGCTTCCGTCTGCCTGCGGGACACGGTCTTCTCTGCCCTGCGCCGCGCGCCCAGCCCCTGGCCGCGCCTCCCGATCACGACAGCCGAAGCCTCGTGCCGGGATGTCTTCGCTCGTGCCGTACTCGTACTCCGCTGCCAGTGCTGGGCACCCCATCGGCTGGAGTACGCGGGATCCACCAGGATCACCATGAGGCCCGCCCGGTGTGCCATCGCCACCAGCCGCGCCGTGAAACGTGCGTACGGCATGCCGGCGACTACTCCGCGGAACCGACGTCCCGACCGTCCGGGCCAGCCACACCGCTCACGCCCCGTGGCGAAGTGCAGGTCCTCGATGACAAGGGCCGTCGCGCCGGACTCCCTGGCCGTCCGGATCAGCGTGCTGCAGGCGTGCCGCACTTGAGCGTCCCGGCGGGAGACCGGACCGCCGTAGCCCGGGTCGATGCGCCTGGGGCGCCCCGTCGGGTTTCCATGGGGGTCCAGACGCCACACCGCCAGGTGGTCGGCGTTCTGGTCGATCCCCAGCACTCCGCCCGTCAACCCCGAGGCCATCAGCGTCCCGTCGTCGGCGCTCGAGCGGAGGTCGTCCGTCGCCACGGAGAACGACGCGGTCAGGCGGCAGCGATCCCCTTCGAACCGCACGGAGTAGGCGACCGCCCGGTGCGCCTCGACGTGGGCGCGCCATTCCTCTGTCCGGTACGCGAACCGACAGCGCGCGTCCAGGGTGTAGCGGCCGAAGCGGTCGCAGTGCTCCCGGTGCCGCTCGGCGAGCACCGGCGGAAGTTTGACCACGACGACGCCGTCGGGGCCGACCCGCAGGGACTGGTTCCCGTACGTCTTCCCGGCCTCGCCGTCCGCCTCGATCCGGTTCCGCGCCTCCCACCAGCGTGCCCGCCACTCCTCCAACGACCGGCTCGACCGGTTCAGGTGCAGTCGCTCGCGCAGAGCGTCCTTGCCACCGCGGACCACGCGAACTCGCCCCGCCGCCGCGTCGGCGGCGACCCGGGCGGCCCGCGCCCGGAGCCCCTGGAGGCGCTGCTGCTTGGCCGCACGCACACGGCGCGTCGGATATCCCTTGATGCGCGAGGACTCGTCACGTTCGGCGACCGGGACGGCGAGCCGCCGCTCGATCGCCTCGATCTCCGCGAGGAGGCCCTTGAGGTGAGCCGCCTGGGCGCGTCGAGCCAGTTGCCACTGGTCGTTCGAGCCACGGGTGATCGTCCCCGCCCAGCGGGAGGAGGTGAGGGCCGTGAGTTCGCGCTTCCTCCGGGCGAAGTCCGCGGCGGTGTGACGGGTTCCCAGAGCCACCCGCTCGGCGAGGTCGCGGGACGCGAGGTGGGACAGGAACTCGGCCAGCTCGCGACGAGCCGGACGCGCCGAGGTCACCCGGTCGGCCGAACCCTCGGATCCGAGCGGCGTCGGATCGGAACGGCACGAAGGGCCGCACCCAAGAGCGTCCAACCCCAGGAGGTGCGGCCCTTCGGCCAGTGGGTGAGGCTTCACGCCGCGTCGGCTCCGGTGGGCGGAGTCGGCGCGGCGTGTCGGTGAGCCGTGCGGTCAGACCGCGATGGCGACGTCCGTCAGGCTGCCCGCCTCGGTGACGACGACCTTCTGGTCGGCCTGGGCGCCCGGGACCAGGGCGCGCAGGGTCCATTCGCCGGTGGCCGCGTAGAAGCGGAACTGGCCGGTGGCCGAGGTCGGGACCTCGGCGGTGAACTCGCCGGTGCCGTCGAGGAGGCGGACGTAACCGGAGACGGGCTCGCCGTCCTTGGTCACCTGGCCCTGGATGGCCGTCTCACCGGGCTTGAGCGTGCTGACGTCGGGGCCGCCGACCTGAGCTCCACACATGTTCGCTGTCCTGTCCTGGAGGAGAAGAAGGGGTTACTTGTTGGCGCCGAGCTCGATCGGCACGCCGACGAGGGAGCCGTACTCGGTCCAGGAGCCGTCGTAGTTCTTGACGTTCGGGACCTCGAGGAGCTCGTGCAGCACGAACCACGTGAGCGCGGAGCGCTCGCCGATGCGGCAGTACGCGATGGTGTCCTTCGCCAGGTCGACCTGCTCGTCCTCGTAGAGGGCCTTGAGCTCCTCGTCGGACTTGAAGGTGCCGTCGTCGTTGGCGTTCTTCGACCACGGGATGTTGCGGGCGCTCGGCACGTGGCCGGGGCGCTGCGACTGCTCCTGCGGGAGGTGCGCCGGGGCGAGCAGCTTGCCGGAGAACTCGTCGGGCGAGCGGACGTCGACCAGGTTCTGGGCGCCGATCGCGGCCACGACATCGTCGCGGAAGGCGCGGATCGAGGCGTCCTGGGCCTTGGCCTTGTACTCGGTGGCCGGACGGACCGGGACCTCGGCGACGAGGTCGCGGGAGTCGAGCTCCCACTTCTTGCGGCCGCCGTCGAGGAGCTTCACGTCCTGGTGGCCGTAGAGCTTGAAGTACCAGTAGGCGTAGGAGGCGAACCAGTTGTTGTTGCCGCCGTAGAGGACGACGGTGGTGTCGTTCGCGATGCCCTTGGCGGAGAGGAGCTTCTCGAAGCCCTCCTGGTCGACGAAGTCGCGGCGGACCGGGTCCTGCAGGTCCTTCGTCCAGTCGATCCGGATGGCGTTGCGGATGTGGTTCTTCTCGTAGGCCGAGGTGTCCTCGTCGACCTCGACGATGGCGACCTTCGGGTTGTCGAGGTTGGCCTCGACCCAGTCGGCGTCGACCAGGACGTCGCTGCGAGCCATGCTGTTCTCCTCCGGGGCAGTGTGCGGCGGTGTCGTGCGGGTGTGGTTGCGGGTACGCGTCGGCGCTCGGCGTACGACGGCGTACGGCTACACGGGGGCGGCCCCGACCGAGGGGTCGGCGGCCCGGGGAACGGCGGGTGTCGGTACGTGCGTCCGGTGTCCCGCTCAGACGGAGCGACAGAGCATGGCGGCGACGCGGCACAGGTCTACTGCCCGCCGCTTCGTGAGGTCCGCCTGTCGCTTCATGCCCTCGATCGTAGGGACGGACAGGCGACCGTGTCACCGGCGTGTCGCATGGTGAGACGCGATCGTCCACGATGCGGGACGTGATCGCGGTGAAGGGCCGCTCCGGACGCCCCCGCGGCCCGGAGTGCGGCGGGGCATCTGCGGATCGGACAGCGGTGTCTCAGTATGTGATCGTCACCCGGCGAGGACGACGTCCTTGCCGGTCACCGTGACGGCCAGACCGTCCGGGCGGGGCTCGACGCGCTCCACCTTCATGCCGCCGATCGGGCCGATCGCGCGCTCGAAGTCCGTGCGCTCGCGCACCAGTTCCTCGATGCCGGGGATGCCCTCGCCGGGCACCTCGTCGGCGCGGACCCGGATCGTGTCGCCGTTCACGACGGAGACCGTCGAGACGACCGTGCGGGTCAGGGTGCGGCCCATGAACGTCACGGAGCCCGTCACCTTCACCTTGCCCTCGCCGCCGTACGCGACGGTGCCGTCCCGGCCCGAGGCGGCCGCGAGGTCCGCGTACCCGATGAGGGCCGTGCCGGTCGCCGAGCCGGCCTTCGCGCCCGCCCAGTCGCCGGTGACGGTCACGTCCCGCAGGTCGGCGGTGAGCTCGCCTATGCGCAGCTTCTTGTCGCCCGCGGTCGTCTCGATCCCGGTCGCCACCACCGCGATCTCGTCGAACCGCTTGGCCGCGATCTGGGTGAGGAAGGGGAAGCCCTTGATGTCGATCTCCGTCGACGCGGGCCGCACGGAACCGAGCTTCACCCGGCCCGCCGCCTCCGACTCGGCGTACGAGACGGCCAGCCGGTCGATCCCGACCAGGACTCCGCCGAGGACGACAGCCAGGATCAACAGAATCCGCAGTGCGCGCATGGGCTGTGCGTCCCCCCAGAGATACGACGTGCGACGACGTCCGACGATAGAAAACGGCCCCCCGACACGAAGATCGACGTGCCGGGGGGCGGATTGGTTCCCCGCGCCCGTCAGACCAGGGCGCGGCCCAGCAGGTAGACGGCGGGCGCGGCGGCCGTCAGGGGCAGCGCGACGCCGGCCGTCATGTGCACGAAGCGGGACGGGTAGTCGTAGCTGGCCACCCGCAGGCCGACCAGCGCGCAGAGCGCCGCTCCGAGGCCGAGGAGCGCACCGGAGGTGCCGAGGTCCGTGATCCCGCCGACCGCGACGCCGGCGCCCGCGCCCGCGAGGAGCGCGACGACGAGGGAGACGGGTCCGGGCAGCGGGAGCGCGCGGGCGAGGACGGCGGCGGCGACCGCGACCCCGCCGGTGAGCACGGCGTCGGGCTCGGCGCCCAGGTGCCCGGTGGCGACGATCGTCAGCGCCGCGGAGGCGACGGTGGCCATCAGGCCGTACATGCGCTCGTCGGGGTCGGCGTGGCTGCGCAGCTGGAGGACGAGGGAGAGCAGCACCCAGACGCCGAGGGTGCCGAGGATGGCGGGGGCCGCGTGCTCCCGGCCGGAGAGCAGCAGGGCCGCGTCGGCGGCGAGGCCGCCGAGGAAGGCGAGGGCGATGCCCTGCCGGGCCGGCCACATGCCGTTGAGGCGGAACCAGCCGGCGGCGGTGAGGCCCTGGAGGAGCACGAGCGGGACGAGCAGCCCGTACGGGCCGAGGGCGGCGCCGCCCGCGAGCAGCAGGCCGAGGACGGCGGTGAGCACGGCGGGCCGCATGCCCGGCTCGATCACGGGCGAGCGCCCCTCGGCGCGGGCGCGCTGGGCGTCGGTCAGCCGGATGTTCCCGGAGGTGGTGGGCGCGGAGTACGCGGGGCCGGGGGCGGCGACGGCTGCCGCGGGTTCCGGGGCGGGGGCGTGCGCCGGGGCGTCGTACGCCTGCTGGGGCGCGTACCCCGGCGCGTGCTGCTGCTCCTGCGGCGGCGCGTAGTGCTGGTGCTGGTGCTGGTGCTGGTGCTGCTCGCCGTACGGAGGCTGCCCGTACTGCTGCTGCTCCTGCGGCGCGTACGCCTGCTGGGCGTACTGCTGCCCCTCGTACGGTTGCGGCTCGTACGGCTGCGGCTGCGGCTGCGCGTACTGCTGTTCCTCGTACGGCTGCGGCTGCGCGTGCCCCGGTCGCGGCTGGACCGCCGGCTGGTACTGGGTGTCCCACGTCTGGCCCTCCCAGGTCTGGGTGACCTCGGCGGGGTTCTGGTGGTGCCCGTGGGCGTACGGGTCGTACGGCTGCCCGCCGTACCGCTGGTCGTCGCTCATGTTCTCCGGTTCACCCTCCTGCGAACGGGGGGAGCACCTCGACCGTGCCGCCCTCGGCAAGCCGTACGGTCTCATGGCTCCGGGTCCCGACGGGGTCGCCGTCGACCAGGAACGAGCAGCGCCGGAGGACGTGGGCGAGCTCGCCCGGGTGCTTCGCGCGGGCCGCGTCCAGCGCCTCGGCGAGGTTGTCGGCGGTGTACGGCTCCTCGGCGACACCGGCGGCGGCCTTGGCCGCGGCCCAGTAGCGGATGGTTCCCGCTGCCATAGCGGCGCTCCCTTCGTTCGTGTGCGCGCCGCCCCCCATGATGGTCCATCCCCGGCCGGCCCCGTCCCGCCGCCGGATCGCGCGGAGCGGCGGTACCGTGCGAGGGAGAGCGGGGAAGAGATGGACGGAAGTGAGCGAGAAAACATCCACGATGTGAAATCGCCCCTCTCCCGCGGAAGTCTCGTGGGCTATTCTGCTGGGCAGAGGATCCGGGCGACGCAGCCCCCGGGTCCTTTTGCGTTTTCCGGCCGTTGTTACGGACGGATGAACAAAAGCTCTCAGGGCGCGAGAGCCGGCAGTGATCCGTACGAAGCAGTGCACGTCCTCGCAGGGACCGAGGAGGAACCCACGTGATGAGCGAGCGCACGAAGCACGACCGACCGACGACCCAGACAGGTGGCGTCCGATGAGCTCACTGCTCCTCCTGACCAACGCCCTCCAGCCGTCGACCGAGGTGCTGCCCGCACTCGGCCTGCTGCTGCACAACGTGCGGGTGGCGCCGGCCGAGGGCCCCGCGCTCGTGGACACCCCGGGCGCGGACGTGATCCTCGTCGACGGCCGGCGCGACCTGCCGCAGGTCCGCTCGCTCTGTCAGCTGCTGCGCTCCACGGGGCCGGGCTGTCCGCTGATCCTCGTCGTCACGGAGGGCGGCCTCGCGGCCGTCACCGCCGACTGGGGCATCGACGACGTCCTGCTCGACACGGCCGGTCCCGCCGAGGTCGAGGCGCGGCTGCGGCTGGCGATGGGCCGCCAGCAGATCGTCGCGGACGACTCCCCGATGGAGATCCGCAACGGCGACCTGTCGGTGGACGAGGCCACGTACAGCGCCAAGCTGAAGGGCCGGGTCCTGGACCTGACCTTCAAGGAGTTCGAGCTGCTCAAGTACCTGGCCCAGCACCCGGGCCGGGTCTTCACGCGCGCGCAGCTCCTCCAGGAGGTGTGGGGGTACGACTACTTCGGCGGCACCCGTACGGTCGACGTCCACGTGCGGCGGCTGCGGGCGAAGCTGGGCCCCGAGCACGAGTCGCTGATCGGCACCGTCCGTAACGTCGGTTACCGCTTCGTGGCGCCCGAGAAGGTGGAGCGGGCGGCCGAGGAGGCCCGCAAGGAAGAGGCCCGTCCGCAGGGGCGCGGGGGCTCCCGGGTCAAGGACGACACGGACGCCGTCACCCCTTCGGAGGACGCGAACGTGGCGGACGCCACAGTGCGACCTGCCGGTAGGTAGGTCACCCCGCGTAGACTGCGGCGCGTGGCCAAGGTGACGCGGGATGACGTAGCGCGACTGGCGGGTACTTCGACCGCGGTCGTGAGTTACGTCATCAACAACGGACCCCGGCCGGTCGCCCCGGCCACGCGCGAGCGTGTCCTCGCCGCCATCAAGGAGCTGGGCTACCGACCCGACCGGGTGGCCCAGGCGATGGCGTCGCGCCGCACGGACCTCATAGGCATGATCGTCCCGGACGCGCGGCAGCCGTTCTTCGCGGAGATGGCGCACGCGGTCGAGCAGGCCGCCGCCGAGCGCGGGAAGATGGTGCTGGTCGGCAACTCCGACTACCGCACCGAGCGCGAGGTCCACTACCTGCGCGCCTTCCTCGGCATGCGGGTCTCCGGACTGATCCTGGTCAGCCAGGGCATGAGCGAGCAGGCCGCGAGCGAGATCGAGGCCTGGGACGCGCGCGTGGTGCTGCTGCACGAGCGGCCCGAGGCGATCGACGACGTCGCCGTCGTCACGGACGACATCGGCGGTGCCCAGCTCGCCACCCGGCACCTCCTGGAGCACGGTCACCCGTACGTGGCGTGCCTCGGCGGCGTGCCGAACACCCCGGCCGTCGGCGACCCGGTCGCCGACCACGAGGAGGGCTGGCGGCGGGCCATGCTGGAGGCGGGCCTCTCGATCGAGGGCCGGCTCTTCCAGGCTCCGTACAACCGCTACGACGCCTATCAAGTGGCGCTGAAGCTGCTCTCCGGGCCCGACCGGCCGCCGGCCATCTTCTGCTCCACCGACGACCAGGCGTTCGGCGTACTGCGGGCGGCGCGCGAGCTGCGCATCGACGTGCCGACGGAGCTCGCCGTGGCGGGCTTCGACGACGTGAAGGAGGCGGCGCTCACCGATCCGCCGCTGACGACGATCTCCTCGGACCGTCCGGCGATGGCCCGGGCCGCCGTGGACCTGGTCCTGGACGACTCCCTGCGGGTCGCGGGCTCGCGGCGCGAGCGGGTGCGGCTCTTCCCGTCGGCACTGGTCGTCCGCCGCTCCTGCGGCTGCGACCACGGCTGACCGGGGAGCCCCCTCTCCAGCGGTCTCTTTATTTCGGGCATACAGGGTTCTGTCGGGCTTCTCAGCCCGTCCTCAGCCGCCTCTCATGTACGGCTCCGAGAGTCGTACCCATGACGGATCACCAGCAGCAGCCCCCGCAGCAGCCGTACTACCCGCCGCGGCCGCCGTACGAGCCGACGCGGCCGTTCACCCCGGAGCCCGGCACCACGGTCTGGCCCTCCGGCGGGCAGGTCCCGCCCCCGGCCGCTCCGCCCGTCGCCACGGCGGCCGCCGGCCCCTTCCCCGCCCCCGCCCCGGTCTCCCGGCGGCGCGCGAAGCGCGGGGTCGGCCTGATGGCGGCCGTGGCCATCGCCGCGGCCGCGGTCGGCGGCGGCACCGCCACGCTGGTGCAGCAGCTCACCTCCGACCCGGCCGTCACCGCCGCCGCCTCACCCGTCACCGGCACGAACGTCTCCGCGAGCAGCGCGGGCACCGTCGCCGGGGTCGCCCAGGCGGTCTCCCCGTCCATCGTGGAGATCTCGGCGAGTTCGGCCTCCGGGAAGGCCACCGGCTCGGGCGTGATCATCACCTCCGACGGCGAGATCGTCACCAACAACCACGTGATCTCCGGGGCCTCGCAGCTCACGGTCCGGCTGAGCGACGGCACGTCGTACGCGGCCGAGGTCGTCGGCACCGACCCCGACAAGGACCTGGCGCTGATCAAGCTCAGGGGCGCCTCCGGCCTCAGGGCGGCCACCCTCGGCGACTCCTCCACGGTGAAGGTCGGCGAGGAGGTCGTCGCGATCGGCTCCCCCGAGGGCCTGACCGGCACGGTCACCAGCGGCATCGTCTCCGCGCTCGACCGGGACGTGACCGTCGCCAAGGACGACGGCCAGGACGAGCAGCGGGACCAGCAGCAGTGGGATCCCCGGCAGGGCTGGCCGTTCGAGTTCGGCGGGCAGCAGTTCAACGGCGACACGGGCTCGTCGAAGACGACGTACAAGGCGATCCAGACCGACGCCTCGCTCAATCCCGGGAATTCCGGCGGCGCGCTGATCAATATGGACGGAGAGATCATCGGAATCAATTCGGCCATGTATGCGCCCAGTTCTTCGAACGGTTCCACGGCCGGAAGCGTGGGCCTCGGATTCGCCATCCCCATCGACGCCGTCAAGGCCGACCTGGACTCCCTGCGCGCGGGCGGCGAGCGCTGACCGCGTGGGACGCTGACCCCATGACGGGACAGCAGAACGCATCCGAGGGCGCCGAGCGGATCCTCGTCGTCGACGACGAGCCGGCGGTCCGCGAGGCGCTGCGCCGCAGCCTCGCCTTCGAGGGGTACGAGACGCGGGACGCGGTCGACGGGCTCGACGCGCTCGACCAGATGGCGTCGTACGGCCCCGACCTCGTCGTCCTGGACGTGCAGATGCCGCGGATGGACGGGCTGACGGCGGCCCGCCGGATCAGGGCGGCGGGCTCGACCGTGCCGATCCTCATGCTGACCGCCCGGGACACGGTCGGGGACCGGGTCACCGGGCTCGACGCGGGCGCCGACGACTACCTGGTGAAGCCGTTCGAGCTCGACGAGCTGTTCGCCCGCATCCGGGCGCTGCTGCGGCGCAGCGCGTACGCCGCTCCGGCCGCCGCCCCGGACGGCGCCGACGTCCTGGTCTTCGAGGACCTGCGGATGGACCCGGCGACGCGCGAGGTGACGCGGGGCGGCCGCCCGGTGGAGCTGACCCGGACGGAGTTCACGCTCCTGGAGATGTTCCTGGCGCACCCCCGCCAGGTCCTGACCCGGGAGCAGATCCTGAAGGCGGTCTGGGGCTTCGACTTCGAGCCGAGCTCGAACTCGCTGGACGTGTACGTGATGTACCTGCGGCGCAAGACGGAGGCGGGCGGCGAGCCGCGGCTCGTCCACACGGTCCGCGGGGTCGGATACGTGCTGCGCGGAGGAGGCGGCGAGTGACGGACCCCGGCACGACGGGCACGGGCGCTTCGGGCACGGGCGCTTCGGGCACGGGCGCTTCGGCTCAGGGCGAGGCCCCTCGCGCGGCCCCTGGCCCGCGCGCCGGCCGGGGCGTACGGGCCCGGGCCCGTACGCCCCTCGCCTGGTTCCGCTCGCGTCCCCTGCGCTCCCGGCTCGCGCTGCTCACCGCCTTCGCGGTGGCCGTCGCCGTGGCGGCGGTCTCCGCGGCCTGCTGGTTCGTGACGCGGGCCCAGCTGGAGGCGGAGATGGACGCCTCGCTGCGCGCCACCCGGCTCGACGCGGAGGCGGTGCGCAGCCTGCTCTCGCTCTGCCGGCAGGGCGAGACGCCGCCGCCGGTCGCCGGTTCGTACACCGTGCAGATCGTCGACGCGACCGGGGGCGTCTGCACCTCGGGACAGGCGGCGATCCCGGCGGGGCCGGGGGACGTCGCGGTGGCGGGCGGCACGCTGGAGTACGCGCTCCACACGCTGAAGGACGCCGACGGGCGCGAGATGCGGGTCTTCACCTATCCGCAGCCGGGGCCGCCGGGGCTCGCCGTCTCCGTCGCCCGCCCGCTCTCCGAGATCGACAACTCGCTGTCCTCCCTGCGCTGGGTGCTGCTCCTGGTCTCCGGGATCGGCGTCGTCGGCGCGGGCGCGGCCGGGCTGTGGGTGGCGCGCACCGGTCTGGAGCCGGTGAACCGGCTGACGGGGGCGGTCGAGCACGTGGCGGCGACCGAGGACCTGACCGTGCGGATCCCGGTGGAGGGCGAGGACGAGATCGCCCGGCTCTCGCGTTCCTTCAACGCGATGACGGCGGCGCTCGCCACCTCCCGGGACCGGCAGGCCCGGCTCATCGCGGACGCCGGGCACGAGCTGCGGACCCCGCTGACGTCGCTGCGGACCAACGTCGAGCTGCTGGCCCGCAGCGACGAGACGGGCCGGGCGATCCCGCCGGACGACCGGCGGGCCCTGATGGCCTCGGTGAAGGCGCAGATGACGGAGCTGGCGGCGCTGATCGGCGACCTCCAGGAGCTGGCGCGTCCGGACGCGGTGCGACCGGGGCCGCTGGAGGTGGTGCCGCTGCACACGATCCTGCGCTCGGCCCTGGACCGGGCGCGGCTGCGCGGACCGGAGCTGGTCTTCGACACGGAGCTCGCGCCCTGGTACGTACGGGCGGAGCCCGCGGCGCTCGAACGGGCCCTGGTGAACGTCCTGGACAACGCGGTGAAGTTCTCGCCGCCGCGCTCGACGGTCGAGGTCCGGCTGATGCGGGGCGAGCTGACGGTCCGCGACCGGGGGCCGGGGATCGCGCCGGACGAGCTGCCGCACGTCTTCGAGCGGTTCTGGCGCTCGCCGTCGGCGCGGAGCCTGCCCGGGTCGGGGCTCGGTCTGTCGATCGTGGCCCGCACGGTGCGGCAGGCGGGCGGCACGGTCTCGCTGGCCCCGGCGCCGGGCGGTGGCACGGTGGCGACGGTCCGGCTGCCGGGGGCGCCGACGCCGCCGCCGGGGCCGTCAGTTGTGCCGGAGGAGGGCCTCGACGAGGCCTGAGCGGGTGTTCGGGTAGTCCATGGGGACGATCCCGAGCCCCGTGCGGCCGGACATCTCGGCGCCGTCGAGGAAGCCGTGGACGCGCGGGTTGAGCCGGTCGGAGTTCCAGCGGGGCGGCAGGTAGGCCGAGGTGCTGGTGAAGTTGACGTACAGCCGGCCGGGCTGCTGGACGGCGGCCTGGAAGTGGGACTGGATCTTCGGGTACTTGGCGTCGGGCAGCGCGTTCCAGTCGTCCTGGATCGCGAAGACGGCGCCGTCGCCCCAGCGCAGGCCGCCGGGAAGCCCGCCGTTGTCGGCGAGGAGGACGACCTTGCCGCGGGCCTCGCCGAGGAGCGGCAGCCGGTCGGCGATCCGGAAGAGGGGGCGCCAGCCGCGTACGTCGAGGTAGTCGTCGAAGACGGCGCGGAAGGTGGCGTCGGACTCCTCGGAGTACTCCTGCTTGACCCGCATGAGGACGGTCTCGGAGGGGTGGGCGGCGAGGAAGTCCCGGCAGGCGACGAGGACGTCGCCGAACATCATGTTCTGGTAGGAGGCCCCGTGGTGGATGGCGAAGGAGCCGCCGGTCACCCGGCACCGGATGTCCAGGAAGCGGATGCCACTGTCCAACTGCTGGGCGATGGTGGTGTTCTGGCACTCGGACCAGGGGCCGCCGAAGCGGGCTCCCGAGTCGTGCGTCCCGGGGATGGTGAGGCGGCGGAGGTCGGTCGCGTCCCCATGCGCGCCCATCCATGCCCGTACGTCCACGGCGGCGGCGGTGGGCGCCCCGACCAGCAGGGCGGCTCCGGCTCCGACCGCTCCCACGAGAAATCGTCGTCGCTCCATGGCGCACACGATGACAGGTCCACATCAAGTCGGGAAGGGTGCCGACGCGGAAGGGCCCGGCGGACCGGGACGCGGAGAGGACGCGGAAAGGCCCGCGCACGACGCGTGCGCGGGCCTTCCGGTGCTCCTCGCGGAGGGATTACTTGATGACCGTGATGCGGTCCGCGGCCGGCACCTGCAGCGGGCTGGCCGCCGAGGAGTGGGCCGCCAGGTAGGCGTTGAAGACGTCCAGGTCCGAGGCGCCGACCAGCTTGTTGGTGCCGGTGGCCAGCGCCGGGAAGCCGTCGCCGCCGCCCGCGAGGAACTCGTTCATCGCGACGCGGTAGGTCTTCGCCGGGTCGATCGGCTCGCCGTTCAGCTTGATCGTGCCGTCGACGACGCGGTCCGCGCCCGTCTTGGTCATGTCGAGCGTGTAGGTGAGGCCCTTCGAGACCTGAAGGATCTTGACCGAGTTCAGGTTCGCGCCGCTGACCTGCTGCTTCAGCGCGGCGATCACGTTCGCGCCGGAGAGGTCGACCACGTTCATCATGTTGGTGAACGGCTGGACCGTGAAGGACTCGCCGTAGGTGACGACGCCGTCGCCCTCACCGCCGGACTGCTTGTAGACGAGGTCCGAACGGATGCCGCCGGGGTTCATGAGGGCCAGCTGCGCGCCGCCCTTGTCCGCCGGGGCCAGGCCCTCCAGCTGCGCGTCGGCGATCAGGTCGCCGAGCGGCTTCTCGTACGCCGTGGAGCCGCGGCCGTTGATGTCGGCGGCGATGAAGCCCTGCGGGCGATTGGCGATCGGGGCGGCGAGCACCTTCCACTCGTCGATCAGCCCGGTCATGTCGGCCGCCTTCGGCACGTCGCGCGAGACGACGTGGTTGGCCGAGTCGACCGCGGTGCGGACGATGTCCTTGGTGCGGCGGTCGTAGGTGAGCGTGGTGTCCGTGTACAGCTTGCCGAAGGAGGCCGCCGAGGTGACCAGACGCGGCTTGCCCGACGGGTCCGGGATGGTGCACACGTACGCCTGGTGCGTGTGGCCGGTGACCATCGCGTCGACCTGCGGCGAGACGTTCTTGGCGATCTCCGCGATCGGGCCGGAGATGCCGTCGCCCGCGCCCGGGCTGTCGCAGTCGTAGTTGTACGCGGAGGAGGCCGGCGCGCCGCCCTCGTGGACCAGGGCGACGATGGACTTGACGCCCTTGCGCTCCAGGATCTTCGCGTACTTGTTGATCGTCTCGACCTCGTCGCCGAACTTCAGGCCCTTGACGCCCTCGGCGGTGACGATGTTCGGGGTGCCCTCCAGGGTCACGCCGATGAAGCCGATCCGGACCCCGTCCTTCTCCCAGACGAAGGTCGGGTCGAGCAGCGGCTTGCCGGTCGACTCCTTCGTCACGTTGGCGGCGAGGTACGGGAAGTCGGCGCCCTGGAAGGTCTTGCCCGGCACGTAACAGCCGGCGACCGGGTGACAGCCGCCGTTCTGCATGCGGACCAGCTCGGCCGCGCCCTCGTCGAACTCGTGGTTGCCCACCGACGTGACGTCCAGGTCCAGGTCGTTGAGCGCCTGGACGGTCGGCTCGTCGTGGAAGAGGCCGGACAGCAGCGGCGAGCCGCCGATCATGTCACCGGCCGCCGCCGTGATGGAGTAACGATTCCCCTCGCGGGCCTGGCGCAGGTGCGTGGCCAGGTACTCGACGCCACCCGCGTCGATCTTGGTCGTGGAGCCGTCCTCGTGCAGGTGCGTGACCTGACCGGACGAGCCGGCCGGCGGCTCCAGATTGCCGTGCAGGTCGTTGAAGGACAGCAGCTGGACGTCGACCATGCGGCCCCAGCCCTTGCCGTTGGTGCTCTGCGCGGCGGCCTCGGCCGTGTCCTGCGACGCCCCGGCGGGCAGCGCCGCGACGAGCGCGCCCGCGGTCGCCAGCCCCGCACCGACGGCGAGAATGCGCCGTCCTGCCTTGTTCTTCCTCGTCGTACCCATCTCTCCCCTGGTTCCCCTTGCCCCGTTTCGCGGCGTTGAGCGTTCCCCGTCTGCGCACGCAGCCTAAAGTCAACGCGCGTAGCGCAACAGGGGTTGGCTGGTTACAAGTGGGTTGACTCTACGTAGGCTCGTGCCATGACTTCCGACGCGGCGCCGGCCCTCGAACCGGGACGGCAGATCCACACGTATGACGAGCTCACCCCCGAGCAGGTCCAGGACGTACTGGACCTGCTGGAGGCCGCGGACCGTTCCGACGGCGTGCACGCCGTGTCCGAGCAGGGGCGGCTCTACCTCCGCAACGGCAGGCGCGAGGGCGTCCGCCACTTCCTGCTCACCGTCGGCTCCCGCCTCTACGGGTACGCCCAGCTGGAGGACATCGACCCGGTCGAGGCCCCCGCGGCCGAACTGGTCGTCCACCCCTCCCACCGCGGCCGCGGCCACGGCCGGGCACTCGGCACCGCCCTGCTCGACGCCTCCGGCAAGCGCCTGCGCGTCTGGGCCCACGGCGGCAAGTCGGCCGCCCGGCACCTCGCCCAGGTCCTCGGCCTCACCCTCTTCAGGGAGCTGCGGCAGCTGCGCCGCTCGCTGATCCCGCTCGACCTCCCGGAGCCGGAGCTGCCCGAGGGCGTCAGCGTCCGCACCTTCGCGCCCGGCGTGGACGACGCGGCCTGGCTGGCCGTGAACGCCGCGGCGTTCGCCCACCACCCGGAGCAGGGCTCGCTCACGCAGCGGGACCTGGACGACCGGATCGCCGAGCCGTGGTTCGACCCGAAGGGCTTCTTCCTGGCGGAGCGGGACGGCCGGCTGATCGGCTTCCACTGGACGAAGACGCACGCCGAGGAGCAGCTCGGCGAGGTGTACGTGGTCGGGATCCTGCCGGAGGCGCAGGGCGGCGGCCTCGGCAAGGCGCTCACCGCGATCGGCCTGCGCCACCTGGCGGCACAGGGGCTGCCGGCGGCGATGCTGTACGTCGACGCCGACAACACCTCGGCGGTGCGGGTCTACGAGGGCCTCGGCTTCACCACGCACGAGGTCGACCTGATGTACCGCACGGAGACGTAACGCCCGTGGGGAAGGGGGCGGTTGACACCGCCCCCTTCTTTGCACCACCCTTTCACTACTTGATTAGTGAAAGGGTGGTGCAAGGGACGTGGTCGAGTACCGCATCGACCGGCGCAGTGGCGTCGCCACCTACCTCCAGATCGTCCAGCAGACGAAACAGGCCCTCCGCATGGGCCTCCTGGAGCCCGGCGACCGGCTGCCCACCGCACGCGAGGTCGTCGAAGCCACGGCCATCAACCCCAACACGGTCCTCAAGGCCTACCGCGAGCTCGAACGCGAAGGCCTCGTCGAAGCCCGCCGCGGCCTCGGCACCTTCGTCCGCGCCACGCTCGGCACCGGCCCCGCCGACTCGCCCCTGCGCGGCGAACTCGACACCTGGACCCGCCGGGCCCGCGCCGCCGGACTGGACCGCGAGGACGTGGCCGCACTCTTCACCGCCGTGCTGAAAGACCACTTCGAGGGGGACGAGGACCGATGACGAAGACCACGGGGGAGGCTGTCCTGGAGGCAGACCTCCTGGGCAAGAAGTACGGAGGACGCAGGGGCGGCTGGGCCCTGCGGGAGTGCGACTTCGCCCTCCCCGCCGGCCGGATCTGCGCCCTCGTCGGCCCCAACGGCGCCGGCAAGTCCACCCTCCTCGCCCTCGCCGCCGGCCTCCTGCGCCCCACCGAGGGCGGCATCAAGGCCCCGCCCCGCGCACGCCTCGCCTACGTCGCCCAGGACAAGCCGCTCCACCCCCGGCTCACCGTCGCCGACACCCTGCGCATGGGCCGCGAACTGAACCCGGACCGCTGGGACGAGACCGTCGCCCACCGGGTCGTCGACGGCGGCGGCTTCGCCACCACCACCCTCGTACGGCACCTCTCCGGCGGCCAGCGCACCCGCGTCGCCCTCGCGCTCGCCCTCGGCAAGCGGCCCGAACTGCTCCTCCTGGACGAGCCGATGGCCGACCTCGACCCGCTCGCCCGGCACCAGCTGATGGGCCTGCTCATGGCCGACGCCGCCGAAAACGGCACCACCGTCGTCATGTCCTCGCACATCCTCACCGAGCTGGAGGGCGCCTGCGACCACCTCCTCCTCGTGCACGGCGGCCGGGTCCGCCTCGACGGAGACGTCGACGACCTCCTCTCCGCCCACACCCTGCTCACCGGCCCCGTCGCCGACCTCGCCCCGCACACGGTCGTCGAGTCCCGCACGACGGGCCGTCAGCTCACCGCGCTCGTCCGCCACGAGGGCCCGGTCGAAGGCCCCTGGCAGACCTCGACCCCGTCCCTGGAGGACCTCCTCCTCGCCCACCTCCGCACCACCGAAGGAGCCTCCGCATGAGCGGCCTCGCGCTGAAGGGCACCTCCTGGGTGACGGTCCGCCAGTACCGGCGGACGCTGTGGCTCGCGGCGGCCGGAGTCGTGCTGTCCCTGGCCGTCATCGGCGGGCTGCGGATCTGGGCCGCCCGGACCCCCGACCAGTACGTGCAGGACGGCTACCTCGTCCCCTCGGACGACAACCGCGGGTACCAGGTCCTCACCTGGGCCATGGAGTACGCCGGCGGCGGCATGATCCTGCTGCCGCTCCTCGTCGGCGCCTTCGTGGCGGGCCCGCTCGTCGCCCGCGAGTTCGAGTCGGGGACGTACCAGCTCTCCCTCACCCAGTCGGTCGCCCCGGCGGCCTGGCTCCGCGCCAAGCTGCTCACCACGACCACCGCCACCCTGCTCGCCGCCCTCGCCCTCGTCGGCGTCTTCCACATCGGCTGGGGACGGATCGCCGGCCCCTCGGGCCCCGCCTGGGACCCGGGGCCGTACCTCGCCACCGGCATCGCCCTCTACGCCTACCTCCTCGCCGCCGTCGCCGTCGGCGCCCTCGTCGGCCTGCTGGTCCGCCGCACCCTGGTCGCCATGGCGGCCACCGGCCTCGTCATGGGCCTGGTCCTGCTGGTCCTCGGGTCGCTGCGCTGGTCCTTCCTCCCGGTGAAGACGGTCACCGGCCCGGCCGACGGCGGCTTCGGGCCCTGGATGCCGGAGAACAGCCTGATGACGGACATGGGACTGCTCACCTCCACCGGCGCCCGCTTCGACCAGTCGGTCTGCTGGGACCAGGTGAACAGGACCCCGCACCTGGACAGCCTCGAAGACGGCGGGATGAAGCTGTTCGATCGCTGCCTCGCCGAGCGGGGGGTCACCGGCCAGTACGTCGACTACCACCCCGCCTCGCACTTCTGGCCGACCCAGCTCATCGAGACCGGCGTCGTCCTCGCGCTCGCCGCCCTCGCGCTCTTCGCCGCCTTCCGCGTCCTGCGCGCCCGTCACCCGTAACCGCGCCTTCACCCTCACCCGTACGGATGAATCGGGGGCGGCCGCCCTGACAAGGGCCCCGCCCCCGATTCCCGTACGACACGTCGTCGTTACCGGCCATTCAGACGCGCTTGCGACGCTCACGCAATGCAGCGCTCCGTGCCCGCTCTCCCCAAGGGGAGACTTCCCTCCCCCACGGCCCGCTCCGACGCGCCCAACCACCCGTTCGCGCGGAAGAATGGGCCCATGAGCCAGCAGCCCGCCGAGGTCCCGGTCCAGTCCTCCGCCACCCCGTCCGCGCAGCCGTCCGTCGGCTCCATCGCCGCGCACCGCCCGCACGCCGTGAACACCTCCGCGGTCAGCGACCTGGAGCCCGACCTCGACCCGGATCTCGACGCGTACGAAGACGACGGCACCCACGGCGAGCTGCCCCAGGGGCGCTTCCTCGACCGCGAGCGCAGCTGGCTCGCCTTCAACGAGCGCGTCCTCGAACTCGCCGAGGACCCGAGCACGCCCCTCCTGGAGCGGGCCAACTTCCTCGCGATCTTCGCCTCCAACCTCGACGAGTTCTTCATGGTGCGCGTCGCCGGCCTCAAGCGCCGCATCGCCACCGGAGTCGCCACCCGCTCCGCCTCCGGCCTCCAGCCCCGCGAGGTCCTCGAACTGATCTGGAACCGCTCGCGCGAGCTCATGGCCCGGCACGCCGCCTGCTACCAGCAGGACGTCGCCCCCGCCCTCGCCGACGAGGGCATCCACCTCATCCGCTGGCCCGAGCTGACGGAGAAGGAGCAGGCCCGGCTCTTCACGCTCTTCCGGCAGCAGATCTTCCCGGTCCTGACCCCGCTGGCCGTGGACCCGGCCCACCCCTTCCCGTACATCTCCGGCCTCTCCCTGAACCTGGCCGTGGTCGTGCGCAACCCGGTCAGCGGCCACCGCCACTTCGCGCGCGTCAAGGTGCCCCCGCTGCTCTCCCGCTTCCTGGAGGCCTCCCCGCAGCGGTACGTCCCCCTGGAGGACGTCATCGCCGCGCACCTGGAGGAGCTCTTCCCCGGCATGGAGGTCCTCGCCCACCACATGTTCCGGGTGACCAGGAACGAGGACCTGGAGGTCGAGGAGGACGACACCGAGAACCTCCTCCAGGCCCTGGAGAAGGAGCTCATGCGGCGCCGCTTCGGCCCGCCGGTCCGCCTGGAGGTCGAGGAGTCCATCGACCCTTACGTCCTCGACCTGCTCGTCCGCGAGCTGAAGGTCTCCGACGCCGAGGTGTACCCGCTGCCCGGGCCGCTCGACCTCACCGGCCTCTTCGGCATCGCCGGCCAGGACCGGCTGGAGCTCAAGTACCCGAAGTTCGTCGCCGGCACCCACCGCGACCTCGCCGAGGTCGAGTCCGCCTCCGCGCCGGACGTCTTCGCGGCGCTGCGCGAGCGGGACGTCCTCCTCCACCACCCGTACGACTCCTTCTCCACGTCCGTGCAGGCCTTCCTGGAGCAGGCGGCGGCCGACCCCGACGTGCTGGCGATCAAGCAGACCCTGTACCGCACCTCCGGCGACTCCCCGATAGTCGACGCCCTCATCGACGCCGCCGAGTCCGGCAAGCAGGTCCTCGTCCTCGTCGAGATCAAAGCCCGCTTCGACGAGCAGGCCAACATCAAGTGGGCGCGCAAGCTGGAGGAGGCCGGCTGCCACGTCGTCTACGGCCTCGTCGGCCTCAAGACCCACTGCAAGCTCTCCCTGGTCGTCCGCCAGGAGGGCGAGCTGCTGCGCCGCTACTCCCACGTCGGCACCGGCAACTACCACCCCAAGACGGCCCGGCTCTACGAGGACCTCGGCCTGCTCACCGCCGACCCGCAGGTCGGCGCGGACCTCTCCGACCTGTTCAACCGGCTCTCCGGCTACTCCCGCCGCGAGACCTACCGGCGCCTGCTCACCGCCCCCAAGTCCCTGCGGGACGGGCTGGTCTCCCGGATCACCAAGGAGATCGCCCACCACCGGGCCGGACGGCCCGCGTACGTGCGGATCAAGGTCAACTCGATGGTCGACGAGGCCGTCATCGACGCCTGCTACCGGGCCTCGCGGGCGGGCGTCCCGGTCGACATCTGGGTCCGCGGCATATGCGCCGTCCGGCCCGGGGTCCCCGGCCTCTCCGAGAACATCCGGGTCCGCTCGATCCTCGGCCGCTTCCTGGAGCACTCCCGCGTCTTCGCCTTCGGCAACGGCGGCGAACCGGAGGTGTGGCTCGGCAGCGCCGACATGATGCACCGGAACCTGGACCGCAGGATCGAGGCCCTCGTCCGGGTCTCCGACCCCGCCCACCGGGCGGCCCTCACCCGGCTCCTGGAGACCGGGATGTCCGACACCACCTCCTCCTGGCACCTCGGCCCGGACGGGAACTGGACGCGCCACGCGACCGACCCGGAGGGCAAGCCGCTGCGGCACGTCCAGGAGATGCTCATCGACGCGCGGAGGCGCCGGCGTGCCCAACCCTGACCACGCGCAGGACCTCATGGCGGGCGAGGTCCTCGCGCCCTACCTGCACTCCCGGGCCGCGGACTTCCTCCGCGGACTGCGCCAGCACCGCGAGAGCGGCGCGGACACGGCCGGCTCGGAGGAGGCCGCCCGCACCCTGCGGGCGGCCGCCCGCCGCATCAGCGGCACCCTCCACACCTTCCGGCCGCTGCTCGAACCCGCCTGGGCCGACCAGCTCCGCACCGAGCTGGCCTGGCTCTCCGGCACGCTCGCCCTCGAACACTCCTGCACCGCCCGGCTCGTCCGGCTGGTGGACGCGCTGTCCCGCCTGTCGAGCGGCAGCGGGCCCGTCCCCGCCGCCCGCGGCGACCAGGGCCCGGGGCTCACCGTCGGCGCCGCCCGCGCCGGCGCCCTCCTGGAACGGCAGCTCACCCTGGCCCGCACCCGGGCCCACTCGGCCGCCCTCCAGGCCCTCGGCTCCGCCCGCTTCCACGCGGTCGCCGACGCCGTCGCCCTCCTCGCCTCCGAGGTCCCGCTCGGCCCCGCCGGCACGGCCCCGGCCATGGAGGTCCTCGACGCCCCGGCCGCCGTCGCCGAGCGCCGCCTCCTCGACGCGGTCGAGGCGCTCCCGCTGACCCGCGCCGCCCACCCGTACAACGCGGAGGCGCTCGCCCTCGCCGCCGGAGAGGCCCAGGACGCGCCCTGGCACCACACCCGGCTGCTGCTCCGGCTCCACCGGTACGCCTCCGAGGTCCTCCACACGGGCGGCGAGCCCGACACGGTCCTGTACGAGGCGGCCCGCGCCCTCGACCGGCACCGTGACGCGGCCGAGGCGGCCGCCGCGGCCGCCGCCGCCGCCCGCACCCCCCGGATCGCCCCGGCGACCGCGTACGCCCTCGGGGTCCTCCACGCCGACCAGCGCCACGACGTCGAGGCGGCCCGCTTCGCCTTCCAGCGGGCCTGGCGCGCCGCTACCGCCCCGGTCCCATGACCCCCGCCGCCCCCGCCCCGCCACCGGAACCGGTCCGGGCGCACGAACCGAACCCGTCGGCCGAGCCGGTCCGGGCGGCGGGCTGCGTGCTGTGGCGCCCGTCGGTTTCCGGCCACGGCATCGAGGTCGCGGTGATCCACCGCCCCAAGTGGGACGACTGGTCCCACCCCAAGGGCAAGCGGAAGCGGGGCGAGAGCGCCGAGGACTGCGCCCTGCGCGAGGTGCGGGAGGAGACCGGCCACGCCTGTGTGCTCGGCGCCCGCCTCCCCACCGTCCGCTACACCGTCGCCGGCCGCCCCAAGGAGGTCGTCTACTGGGCGGCCCGCGCCCTCGACGGCTCCTTCACGCCCGGCCGCGAGGTCGACGACCTGCTCTGGCTGCCCCCTGCGGCGGCCCGCGCCCGGCTCACCCGGCCGCGGGACCGCGAGCTCCTCGACGCGATGACGGCGACCACGCCGCGCCGCTGACGCGCCGCCGCCGGGCCCCCGGCCCGCCCCGGCGTGCCGTCGACGCGCCCGCCGGACGACCCGCCGGACGACCCGCACCCGGGCTTACGACACGGTTCACTTGCCGTTCACCCTCCTCCGTCGACCGCTTCACCTGTTCTGCCTAATTTCGGCCTTACGAGGTGCACGAAGCACGACGATGCACCGAACACCCCCGACACGCGCCGCCCTCGAACGTCCGGACACCAGGTCCACGCCACGGCGGCTTCTGGAAGGAACACCCGAAAGTGAAGCTTTCGCGCAAGAACGGGCTTCGCGCCTCCGCGATCGGTGCCCTCGTCGTCTCCGGCGTCCTCGTCCTCTCGGCGTGTGGTTCGGACAACAACACCGAGCCCACGAAGGGCGGCGGCGACAACACCTCCGCCGCGACCGCCGCGTCCACCATCAAGTGCGACGGCGCCAAGGGCCAGCTCCTCGCCGCGGGCTCCAGCGCGCAGAAGAACGCGATGGACCTGTGGGTCAAGAACTTCCAGGCCGCCTGCTCCGGCGTCGAGGTCAACTACCAGGGCATCGGCTCCGGCGGTGGCATCACCAAGTTCAACCAGGGCCAGGTCGCCTTCGCCGGCTCCGACTCCGCGCTGAAGGAGGAGGAGGTCGCCGAGTCGCAGAAGATCTGCAAGGGCGGCAAGGGCATCAACCTCCCGATGGTCGGCGGCCCCATCGCCATCGGCTACAAGCTCGACGGCGTGGACAACCTGGTCCTCGACGCCTCCACCCTGGCCAAGATCTTCGACAACAAGATCACCAAGTGGAACGACCCGGCGATCGCCAAGCTGAACCCGGGCGCCAAGCTCCCCGACACCACCATCCAGGCCTTCCACCGCTCGGACGAGTCGGGCACCACCCAGAACCTGGGCAAGTACCTCTCGACCGCCGCCGCGGCCGACTGGAAGCACGACCCGAAGACCAAGTCGTGGCCCGCCCAGGGCGGCCAGGCCGCCAACGGCTCCTCCGGTGTCGCCACCGCGGTCAAGGACGCCGAGGGCTCCATCGGCTACTTCGAGCTCTCCTACGCGACCGCCAACAAGATCTCCACGGTCAGCATCAACACCGGCGCCTCCGCCCCGGTCGCCGCGACCACGGAGAACGCCTCCAAGGCCATCGCCGCCGCCAAGGTCAAGGGCACCGGCAACGACATGGCCCTCTCCCTCGACTACGCCACCAAGGCCGAGGGCGCCTACCCGCTCGTCCTGGTCACGTACGAGATCGCCTGCGACAAGGGCAACAAGGCGGAGACCCTGCCGACCCTGAAGGCGTTCCTCACCTACGCGATCAGCGAGGAGGGCCAGAAGGTCCTCGCCGAGGCCGACTACGCGCCGATGCCGGCCGAGATCGCGGCCAAGGTCCGCACGATCGTCCCCACCCTGTCCTGACCCCCGGCCGGGCGCGGCCCCTCACCTCCCGTGGAGGGGCCGCCCCCGGCATCCGGTGCACCGCCGCCAGGAGCCGTACGTCCGTACCGGCCCCGCAGACCGGAGAAACCGATGGCTACCACCACACCAGACCTCCAGAGGAGCCGGCGCGCGAAGAGCGCGACCCGCCCCGGTGACCGCATCTTCAGCGGTCTGTCCCGGGGCTCCGGCATCACCCTGCTCGTGATCATGGCCGCGATCGCGGTCTTCCTCACCTACCGCGCCGTCCTCGCGATCTCGGACGACAGCACCAACTTCTTCACCACCTTCGAGTGGAACCCGGCCGGCAGCCCGCCGGTCTTCGGCATCGCCGTCCTGGCCTTCGGCACGGTCGTCTCCTCGGTCATCGCCATGGTCATCGCGGTGCCCGTCGCGATCGGCATCGCGCTCTTCATCTCGCACTACGCCCCGCGCAGGCTGGCCAAGCCGCTCGCGTACGTGGTCGACCTGCTCGCCGCCGTGCCCAGCATCATCTACGGCCTCTGGGGCGCGATCTTCCTCGTCCCGTACCTCGACGGCCTCAACAAGTGGCTCGACCAGTACCTGGGCTGGACGTACATCTTCGACAAGTCCAGCGACGGCGTCGCCCGCAACCTCTTCACCGTGGGCATCCTGCTGGCGATCATGATCCTGCCGATCATCACCAACGTCACCCGCGAGGTCTTCCTCCAGGCCCCGAAGATGCACGAGGAGGCCGCCCTCGCCCTCGGCGCCACGCGCTGGGAGGTCATCCGGATGGCCGTGCTGCCCTTCGGCCGCTCCGGCATCATCTCCGCCTCCATGCTGGGCCTCGGCCGCGCGCTCGGCGAGACGATGGCCGTGGCCGTCGTCCTCTCCCCGAGCTTCGTCATCTCGGGCCACCTGCTCGACCCGGGCGGCGGCACCTTCGCCCAGAACATCGCCGCGAAGTTCAACGAGGCCAACGAGTTCGGCCGGGACGCGCTGATCGCCTCCGGTCTCGTCCTCTTCGCCATCACCCTGCTGGTCAACGGCGCCGCCCGGTGGATCATCGGCCGCCGCAAGGAGTACTCGGGGGCAGCGGCATGAGCCACGCAGTCCAGGACCGTCCCGTCGCCGCGGCCGCCCAGAGCCGTCCGCTCTCCCACGCCCGCCTCCCGCGCTGGACCCCGCTCGCCGTCGCCGCCGCCTCCGTCGCCGCGGGCATCGGCATCGGGGTGGGCGCCGGCTGGCACAGCAAGGTCCAGTGGGGCCTGATCTCCGCGCTGCTCTTCGTCCTCGTCACGTACGCCGTGACCGCCAAGGTCGAAGGCACCCGCCAGGCCAAGGACCGGGTCGCCACCAGCCTCGTCTGGGTGTGCTTCGTCCTCGCCGTCATCCCGCTGGTCTCCCTGGCCTGGGTCACGGTCAGCAAGGGCCTCGAAGTCCTCGACGGCTACTTCCTCACCCACTCGATGAACGGCGTCCTCGACGCCGAGGCCGGCGGCGGCGTCTACCACGCGCTGCTCGGCACCATCGAGCAGGTCGGCATCGCGACGCTCATCGCCGCGCCCATCGGCCTGCTCACCGCGGTCTACCTCGTCGAGTACGGCGGCGGAAGGCTCGCCCAGGCCGTCACCTTCTTCGTCGACGTCATGACGGGCATCCCGTCGATCGTCGCCGGCCTCTTCATCCTCGCCACCTGGAACCTGATCCTGGGCTTCGGCCCCTCCGGTTTCGCCGGCGCGATGGCCCTCGCCATCCTGATGATGCCGGTCGTCGTCCGCTCCACCGAGGAGATGCTCAAGCTCGTCCCGAACGAGCTGCGCGAGGCCTCCCTCGCCCTCGGCATCCCCAAGTGGCGCACGATCCTGAAGGTGGTCCTGCCCACCGCGATCGGCGGCATCACCACGGGCGTCATGCTCGCGGTCGCCCGCATCACCGGCGAGACGGCCCCCGTCCTGCTCCTCGTGTTCGGTACGAAGCTCATCAACCCGAACCCCTTCGAAGGCGCCCAGTCCTCCCTGCCGCTCTACGTGTACGAGCAGTACGCGGTCGGCACCGACGCCGCCGTGGCCCGCGCCTGGGCCGCCGCGCTCGTCCTGATCGCCTTCGTCATGATCCTCAACCTGGTGGCCCGCGGCATCGCCCGCTGGAAGGCCCCGAAGACCGGCCGCTGACCGCGGTAAATTGGAAGTGATTCACATGGCCAAGCGCATCGACGTCAGCGGCCTCTCCGCCTACTACGGCAACCACAAGGCCATCGACGACATCTCCATGACCGTCGAACCCCGCTCCGTGACGGCGTTCATCGGCCCGTCCGGCTGCGGCAAGTCCACCTTCCTGCGCACCCTGAACCGCATGCACGAGGTCACCCCCGGCGGCCGCGTCGAGGGCAAGGTGCTCCTGGACGACGAGAACCTGTACGGCTCCGGCGTCGACCCGGTCGCCGTGCGCCGCACGGTCGGCATGGTCTTCCAGCGCCCGAACCCCTTCCCCACCATGTCGATCTTCGACAACGTGGCGGCGGGCCTGCGGCTCAACGGCAGCTACAAGAAGGCCGAGCTCGCGGACGTCGTCGAGCGCTCCCTCAGGGGCGCGAACCTCTGGAACGAGGTCAAGGACCGCCTGAACAAGCCGGGCTCCGGCCTCTCCGGCGGCCAGCAGCAGCGTCTGTGCATCGCCCGCGCCATCGCGGTCGAGCCCGACGTCCTGCTCATGGACGAGCCCTGCTCGGCCCTCGACCCGATCTCGACGCTCGCCATCGAGGACCTGATCGGCGAGCTGAAGGAGCGCTTCACGATCGTCATCGTGACGCACAACATGCAGCAGGCCGCCCGCGTCTCCGACCGCACCGCCTTCTTCAACCTGGCGGGCGTCGGCCAGCCCGGCAAGCTGATCGAGCTGGACGACACCGAGCGCATCTTCTCCAACCCGAGCGTCCAGGCGACCGAGGACTACATCTCCGGCCGCTTCGGATAGAGCGCTCGCACCCGAGCAGTCGTACGGTGCTGCATGGCGGTGCCGCCGTACGACGCAGATGGGCCCGGCTCCCCCACAGGGGAGCCGGGCCCAACCACGTTCCGCGGACTCAGCCGAAGAGGAGCTTCACCACGAAGTAGCTCGCTGCCGCGACCGCGCCCGCCGCCGGCATGGTGATGAACCAGCCGAGGACGATGTTCTTGGCGACGCCCCACCGGACCGCGTTGACGCGCTTCGTCGCACCCACGCCCATGATCGCGGAGGTGATGACGTGGGTCGTCGAGATCGGCGCGTGGAAGAGGAACGCCGAGCCGAACATGATCGAGGCGCCGGTGGTCTCCGCCGCGAAGCCCTGCGGCGGGTCCAGCTCGATGATCTTGCGGCCGAGCGTCCGCATGATGCGCCAGCCACCCGCGTACGTGCCGAGCGACAGCATCACGGCACAGGCGACCTTCACCCACACCGGGATCTCGTCCCCGGACTGCTGCACATCGGCGATGACCAGGGCCATCACCACGATGCCCATCGTCTTCTGGGCGTCCTGGAGGCCGTGGCCGAGGGCCATGCCGGCCGCCGAGACGGTCTGCGCGATGCGGAAGCCGCGCTTGGCCTTGTGCGGGTTGACCCGGCGGAACATCCACATGATCGCGCACATCACCAGGTAACCGGCGACGAGACCGACCACCGGCGAGACGAACATCGGGATGACGATCTTCTCGAGCACGCCCGTCCAGATGACGTCGGTCCCGCCGGCCAGCGCCGCGCCCACCATGCCGCCGAAGAGGGCGTGCGAGGAGGAGGACGGGAGGCCGAAGTACCAGGTGACGAGGTTCCAGATGATCGCGCCGACGAGCGCGGCGAAGAGGATGCCCATCCCCTTGTCGCCGGTCGGCGTCTCGATGAGCCCCTCGCTGACGGTCTTGGCGACGCCCTGGCCGAGGAAGGCACCGACGAGGTTCATCACCGCCGCCATCGCGAGCGCCGCCCGGGGCGTCAGCGCCCGGGTCGACACCGAGGTGGCGATGGCGTTGGCGGAGTCGTGGAATCCGTTCGTATACGTGAAGCCGAGCGCGACACCGATGGTCACGATCAGGGCGAAGGTGTCCACGAAGCTCAGGACTCCTTGACCGCGATGGTCTCCACGGTGTTCGCCACGTGCTCGAACGCGTCGGCGGCCTCCTCGAGGACGTCGACGACCTGCTTGAGCTTCAGCACCTCGATGGCGTCGTACTTGCCGTTGAAGAGCTGGGCGAGCAGCTTGCGGTGGATCTGGTCCGCCTGGTTCTCCAGCCGGTTGACCTCGATCCAGTACTCCGTGAGGTGGTCCATCGTCCGCAGGTTCGGCATGGCCTCCGCGGTCAGCTCGGCAGCGCGGGCCAGGACCTCGATCTGCTGCTCGACGCCCTTGGGGAGCTCTTCGATGTTGTAGAGGACGACCAGGTCGACGGCCTCCTCCATGAAGTCCATGATGTCGTCGAGGGACGACGCGAGGGAGTAGATGTCCTCGCGGTCGAACGGCGTGATGAACGAGGAGTTCAGCTGGTGGAAGATCGCGTGGGTGGCGTCGTCGCCGGCGTGCTCCGCTGCCCGCATCCGCTCCGCGATCTCGGCCCGGGCGGAAGGCTCCGCTCCGAGCAGTTCCATCAGGAGCTTGGAGCCCGTGACGATGTTGTCCGCGGACGCGGCGAACATGTCGTAGAAGCTCGTCTCCCTGGGGGTCAGACGAAATCGCACGTGAGGTCCTCGGGGTGCTGGGTTTCGGTCAGGCTGATGCTAGGCGCATCATCCGGCCACGGCTAACCGGCGTCCTCTCAGTGTCGCCCATCAGGCACAGTGATCTGCACGGGCCCCCGTCCCGATCGGCGGGGATCGGTACCATATACCCATGAGGGGTATACACCCCCCTTACGGACAACGGGAGGACGCCATGACGACCACCGAGACGGACCAGGTCACCCCGGAGGCCGTCGAGCCGGCCGACCACGAGCACGGGGTCCACGGCTACCACCACCAGAAGGACGAGCACCTCAAGCGACTGCGCCGCATCGAGGGGCAGATCCGCGGCCTCCAGCGGATGGTCGACGAGGACGTCTACTGCATCGACATACTCACGCAGGTCTCGGCCTCCACCAAGGCGCTGCAGTCCTTCGCGCTCCAGCTCCTGGAGGAGCACCTGCGGCACTGCGTCGCCGACGCGGCGACCAAGGGCGGCGACGGCATCGACGCCAAGGTCGAGGAGGCCACGAAGGCGATCGCCCGCATGATGCGGACCTGATCCCGACGCTCATGGCGCGA
Source organism: Streptomyces sp. NPDC003327 (assembly GCF_053589515.1). Lineage (NCBI taxonomy): Bacteria > Bacillati > Actinomycetota > Actinomycetes > Kitasatosporales > Streptomycetaceae > Streptomyces > Streptomyces sp. NPDC003327. The sequence continues at coordinate 305,464 of NZ_JBSFSA010000003.1, forward strand.
TCCCGACCCTGATCCCCTCCCGATCCCCCGCCCCGCCCCGTACGCCCCGGCGCCTGCCGACGGTCCTACGGGGCGGCGTCCCGGGCCGCCGCCACCCGGAGCACCTCGTCGATCCGGTCGGCGCTGAGCCGCTCACCGTCGGCGGTCGAGGCGGCGATGATCAGCTCGCCGCACAGCTCGATCTCGGCGAGGGCCACGCAGTCCTGGTCTGCGGACACGGTTGCGGTACCGGGCGGAGCCACGCGCGTTCACCTCTTCCTGCCGGAGTCGGTACCCCAGCGTAGGGACCGCGCCACACACCGCGCATGACACGTCCGGACCATTCGGCCATGGTCCGAACCAGACCCCCGGGGCCGGGCGCGGCCGGTGCCGTCAGGCGGTGACCTTCCCCGCGTAGATGTCCCGCCGGTCCGGCAGGACGACCTCCACCCGCTCCCCGAACCCGTACAGCAGCGTCGTCGACGCGACCGCGACCGTACGGCCCTGGTTGCTGAAGCTGAACTGGTGGCGGACCTTCCGCAGCCGCCCCTCCCCGTCGAGGTACGCGTCGAACGGCACCGTGTCCCTGGCGAACCCTTTCGCCGCCGCCGCGAGCGGCCCCCGCACCTGCGGCGACGCCACCCGTGCCGCGAGCGCGATGTCGGCCACGCCCCGGTAGTGACGGACCCTCACCCCGGCCAGCTCGACCTCCCCGACGTACCGGACCTCCCGGGCGCCGCGCAGCAGCTCCGCCGCGGCCGCCGGGTCCGTCGCCCCGCCCGTGACGAGGTTGCCGTCGTCGAGGGCCGTGGTGTCCACCCGGACCCACTTGTCGGCCGGCACCCCCGCGCCCCGGTTCTTCATGTACAGCGCCCCCGGGACCAGGAGTTCCGTGATGGGCCGGTGCTCGCTGGCCCCGGCCGCGTCCTTCGGCAGCACCACCTGGAGCCGGCCCGAGCGACGGCGGAAGTCGTAGCCGCCCTCGCCGCGGATGGTGACCCGGGTCCCGCCCGCCGCCATCTCCATCGACGTGCTGGCCTTCGAGGTGCCCGCCCGGGTCAGGACGTCCGCCGCGCCCCTTACGGTGAGGGTGGGATCGGGCGCGGACTTCGGGTCCTCGGGCGCGGCGCAGCCGCCGACCGCCGCGGCCCCCAGGGAGCCGACCAGGGCGGCGGTGACGGCGAACGCCCCGCCTCTGCGACCGTGCGGACGCCCGTCCCGCTGCACCACCATGGCCTGCCAACCCCCAACGCCGCACCGCTGTCTGCCGGGGCCCCGCCCTGCCCCGGGGCCTGCGGGGGTCCGGGGGATTCCCGATCCGCATAACGACGGCACGGGCCACCCGTCACGCGCAGTACCGTGGTGACGTGCATGAGCAGGACCCGCATCACACGACCACCACGGAGCGCGGCTCGTTCGCGCTGGCACGCTGCACCTGCGGCTGGACCGGCCCGGCCCGCAGATCGCGCGACAAGGCCCGCACGGACGCGGCCTCCCACGCGCAGGCCGCGAGCAGAACGGCCTAGCGGAAGCCTTCCCTCCGGGTCGGGTCAGGCGGCGAGGTCGTTCCGGTCGGTCCCGGCGGCCGGGCCGCCGATCCGGGGCTCGGGGATGCCGAACGCCTCCGTGTGCGGCGCGCTCTCGGCCCGTACGGAGCGGACCAGACGGGCGCCGCGCGGGGAGCGGGCGACGGCGGAGACGACGGGCGTGAGCAGCGCGAGGGCCACCGGCGCGAGGAGCAGCGCCACCGCCGTACCGAGCGCGAGGCCGCCGACCACGTCCGTCGGGTAGTGGACGCCCATGTAGACGCGGGCGAAGCCCTCCGCGAGGGCGAGCCCGATGGCGGCGAGGCCGAAGCCGCGGTGCGCGACGAAGAGCCCGACGGCGATGGCCATCGCCATGGTGGCGTGGTCGCTGACGAAGGAGTAGTCGGTCTTGCCGTCGACGAGGACTTCGAGGCCCTGGTGGTCCTTGAAGGGCCGTGGGCGCTCCACGAAGCCGCGGATGGGGATGTTGACCAGAAGGGCGATCCCGGCGGCCAGCGGGGCCCAGACGAGCCCGGCGACGGCCGAGACGGAGTCGGCGAGGGCGCCTCGCCGCCGGACGCTCCACCAGCACCAGAGCGCGACGAGGACCAGCGCGAGCATGATCCCGTACTCGCCGGTGAACTCCATGACGCGGTCGAACCACGGGGGAGCGGCCTTCGCGAGCCCGTTGATGTCGTAGAGCAGGCCGACGTCGGGGTTCAACCCGTCCGATGCGAGTCCAGCCATCGCTTGCGGCCCCTTGCTCTCGTGTCGTGTGTGTTCCAACCCCCGTGGTCAGAGCGGTCGTATCGGGGAACGAGCCGCCTGAGGATCACGTTCCGCTGTCTCCGGTGGATCATGAGGACGTTACCGAAGAGTGATGCCCCGCCGCAGCTCAGGCCCCTGACCTGACGGAGAGTTCCGGCCATGTCCGGAACGCCCGGACCCCCGCCGGGTCCTGCGTCCGCCCGGTCAGTTCCGCGGCCGGTGCGAGGGCAGCGCCGCCGCACCGTCCGCGGTCACCCGGGTGGCGCCGAAGTAGTCGGGGGTGTCGATCCGGGTGAACCGGATCACGGCACCCGTGCGCGGGGCGTCGATCATGTAGCCGCCGCCGACGTAGATGCCGACGTGCCTGATGGCGCGTGAGTTCGTCAGGTCGTCGGAGAAGAACACCAGGTCGCCCGGGAGCAGCTCGTCGCGCGACGGGTGCGGGCCCGCGTTGTACTGGTCGTTCGCCACCCGCGGCAGGTCGATCCCGACGCTGCGGTACGCGGCCTGCGTCAGCCCCGAGCAGTCGAACCGCCCGCCCTGCGCGGCCGTGCCCGTACCGCCCCAGAGGTACGGGGTCCCCAGCTTCTGCTGCGCGTAGTAGATGGCCCCGGCGGCCTGACGGGAGGGCGAGACCCGGCCGACCGGCCGCGCGAAGCTCTTCTCCAGGGACCGGATGATCCGCACGTAGTTCCGCGTCTCGGTGTACGGCGGCACCCCGCCGTACTGGATGACCCGGTACGCCCCCGCGTTGTACGCGGCCAGCATGTTGCTCGTCCGGTCGCCCGGCACGTTCTTCACGTACCCCGCGAGCTCGCAGTCGTACGAGGCGGCCGACGGGATGGCGTCGGCCGGGTCCCAGATGTCCCGGTCCCCGTCCCCGTCCCCATCGATGCCGTGCCCCGCCCACGTCCCCGGGATGAACTGGGCGATGCCGCGCGCGTCGGCGGGCGAGACGGCCCGCGGGTTCCAGCCGCTCTCCTGGTACAGCTGCGCGGCGAGCAGCGCCGGGTTCAGCGCCGGGCAGAGGTTGCCCCACCGCTGCACCAGCCCCTGGTACATCGCGGGCACCGCGCCCTTGGCCAGCGCCACCGTCCCGTTCGCCGAACTCCCCGCGCCGCCGATGAGCCCCGCGGCCGCGGAGTACGTACCGACGACGAGCAGGGCGACGAAGCCGAAACAGAACCCGACCGCCCCCAAGGACCACAGCCACGCCTTGCCGGCCCTACGCACCGTCAACCACCCCTCGGCTCATGGCAGTACGCCCCGGCAAGCCAGTCTAGGCGGGGAGGGGCTCCCGGGGGACGTACCCCGCGAAGCGCCGCCCCAAGAGTGCAACAACGACAATCATTGCCCGGAGTCACCCTCCGTGATACACAGAGTGACCATACGCTTCTTCGCACGGGAACCGGCCACACCGCCGCAGGTCAAGGCGGTCAGATCGGTCAGATGTGCGGGGATCGGGTAAAGAAGGCCGCCAAGCCGTCACACGCGGGCGGTTTCATCAGCGAAGATAGGGCGATGACCCATGCCGTCCGGGCAGGGGCAGATAACTACCCAACAGGGGCGGTGAGTTACATGTACCTGGCGGCTGAAAAGGGCGACATCACCACCATCATCGGTGGAATCGCCCCGAACTGGGGGCCTTTCGGGAGCCTGGGCAACGAAGCGAAGGTGATGATCGAGGTCGTGATGGCCGTGGCGATCCTGCTCTGCCTCGGCATCGCCATCTGGGGTGCGGCCAAGCAGCGCATCGGCGCGACCGCGCTGCGCGACACGTTCAGCGCCGAACAGGGCAAGGGCCTGATCGTGGCCGGCCTCACCGGCGTCTTCATCATCGGCTCGCTCGGCACGCTGTTCACCATCGTGTACGGCATGGCGGTCTGACACCCCGTCCGACCGCCGCCGCCCACCTGCCGCCGAGAATGCGTTCCCTGATGCCCAGTCCTGTTCCAGCACTGCCGTACCCACGACCGAGTGAGGGGGCGTACCCGGCATGAGTCCCGGCGACGAGCACGACGGCTTCGGCGGCGTGGGCGGCTCGGGCCAGACCCGTACCCGCCTGCCCGAGGGCAACAGCGGCGACCCCTACGGCAGCGGCCCCCGCCGCCCCGCCCGCGGCTCCCGCTCCCTGGTCACGGTCGTCGGCGTGGTGGTCCTCCTCGTCGCCGCCATCGCCTTCGCCAACCGCGGCGGCGACCCCACGACCGCCTCCCCCACCTCCGACACCCCCGCCCGCCCCACCTCCACCACCCCCACGGGCACCCGCCCGGTCACCACGGGCTTCGCCCACGACGAACAGGGGGCGCAGAGCGCGGCGGCGAACTACGCGGTGGCGCTCGGTTCGGCCGAGATGTTCCAGGACGGCCCCCGCCAGGACATCGTGCGGGCCATCCACGACCCCGCCGTCGTCGACGACCTCCTGCGGAGGCTCGACGCGTCGTACTCGGACGACTTCATGGCGAGCGTCGGCCTCGACGCGAACGGCACCGCCCCCGTCGGGATGACCTTCGTCTCGCGCACCCTCCCGGTCGGCACCAAGGTCACGGCGTACTCGGAGGGCTCCGCGACGGTCGAGGTCTGGTGCACCGGCCTCGTGGGCATCGCAGGCGAGGGCTCGACCAAGCCCGTCACCTCCACGTGGTTCACCCTCACGCAGAAACTCGCCTGGGTCGGCGGTGACTGGCGGGTCCGTTCCTCCAGCCAGAGCGAAGGCCCGACACCCGTCAACGGAGACAACCGTGCCTCCTTCGCCGACGACATCGCCAAGGCCATCGAGGAGTACGGGGGATTCACCTATGCCCGCTAGCCGAGGCCTGGCGGGCCGCACGCTGACCGCGCTCGCCGCCGCGTTCCTCTCCGTCCCGGCCCTGGCCGTCTCCGGCGCCCACGCCGCTCCCACGCCGACCCCGACGCCCGCAACCCCGTCCCCGAGCGCGTCCAACAACCCCTGCGACCTCATCGTGGGGCAGGCACGGGAACTGTGCGAACAGGGTCAGACAGGCGGCAGCACCACCCCCGCTCCCGACCCCGCCGCCGCCCTCGACCCCCTGTCGTCGCTCGCGCGCGGCTGCGCCGACGCCGCCGTCAAGATCGTCGACGAGCTGTCGTCCGCCGTGAAGGAGACCGCCGACGTCGACTTCACCAACATGGAGTTCCTCGGCCGGTACGCGATCGTCTTCGCCGCCGCCACCTTCCTCACCCTCCTCCTCTGGCTGCTCGCCGTCGCCAAGCGCGCCATCCGCGGCGTCCCGCTCACCACCGCGATCTCCGAGGCCATCGGCTTCCTCTGGCTGACGGTCCTCGCCTCCGCCTTCACGCCGCTGATCCTCTACACCGTCGTGAACGCCACCGACGCCGTCACCGAGGTCATCGCCTCCGGCACCGGCCAGCAGACCGACGTCTTCTTCGGCAGCTTCAAGCAGGCCCTCCAGAAGGGCGACAGCATCGGTGGCGGACCCATCATGCTGATCATCGTCTCGCTGGTGACCGTCCTCGCCGCCGGCGTGCTCTACCTGGAGCTGTTCATCCGCGCCGTCCTGCTCTACGTCGGCGCGCTCCTCGGCGTCGTCGTCTACTCCGGCCTCGTCGACAAGAACATGTGGGGCCACGTCCGCCGCTGGGCCGGCATCATGATCGCCGTCATCCTCGTGAAGCCCGTCATCGTGATCGTCCTCGGCCTCGCGGGCGCACTCTCCTCCGGCACCGGCCCCGACGCCTTCTCCGCCGTCGTCTCCGGCCTCGCGATCATCCTGCTGGCCATCTTCGCCTCCGCGATGATCTACCGCTTCGTCCCCGGCTTCGGCGACGAGATCGTCGCCTCCCGCAACAACCGCCTCCACCGCGCCGGCGAGAACGCGGCGGCCGCCGTCATCTCCTCCCCCGCCTCCCTCGTCTCCCAGGGCATCAAGACCCACAGCACCCGCGACAACGGCGGCGGCGGACAGTCCGCGCAGGCCTCCGCCGCCCGCCCCGCCAACCCCCTCTCCGGCGGCGTCGCCGCCCACAGCAGCCGCGGCGGGGACAGCCGGGGCGGCGGCGGCAGCGGGGCCACGCCCCCGCCCCGTAGCAGCAGTCCCACCGCAGGAACCCCGCACAGCAACCGCAAGCACTCTGGAGGTGCAGGGCGTTGACGACCCAGTCCCAGCCGGTCACGCCCCGCCGCACGTATCTCATCGGCCGAGCCCGGCCGAACGCGATCGTCGGCAAGAACCGCGAGACCGGCGAGATCGCCCTGATCATCGTCGGCGCCTTCCTCGGCATGATGAGCGGACTCCTCGTCCCCCTCCTCCCCCTGCGGATCGCACTCCTCGCCGGCCTGCCGATGCTCGCGATCGCCGCGGTGTACCTCCCGTACAAGCACCGCACCTTCTACAAGTGGTTCGAGATCAACCGCAGCTACAAGCGGATGCTCAAGCGCGGCACCGCCTACCGCTCGGTCGCCGCCGAGGCCGGCACCCGCCTCGACGGCCGCGAGGTCGAGGTCGGCCCGCCGCCGGGCATCGGCCGGGTCGGCTGGCTCTCCGCCCCCTTCGGCCCGGACGAGATCGCCGTCCTCCTGCACGCCGACCGCCGTACGGTCACCGCCGCCATCGAGATCGAGGGCCCCGGCGTCGGCCTGCGCGACAGTGAGGACCAGGAGGCCCTGGTCGACCGCTTCGGCACCCTCCTCAAGCACGTCGCCAACGGCGACGGCTTCGTCACCCGCCTCCAGATGCTGGCCCGCACCCTCCCCGCCGACCCCGACGCGCACGCCAAGGACGTCGGCCAGCGCGGCGACCCTCAGGCCCCCGCCTGGCTCCAGGAGTCGTACGACCAGCTCCAGTCCATGGTCTCCACCTCCAGCGAGCAGCACCGCGCCTACCTCGTCGCCTGCATGCACTACACGCGCGAGCTCGCCGCCGAGGCCAACGCCATGGCCCGCGCCGCCCGCCACGCCTCCGGCGCCCGCAGGCTCGACCGCGACGCCGGCCTCGCCGTCGTCATGGCCCGCGAACTCACCGACATCTGCGCCCGCCTCGCCGAGGCCGACATCCGGGTCCGCCAGCCCCTCGGACAGTCCCGCCTCGCCTCCCTCGTCCACTCCATGTACGACCCGGACCACCCCATCGACCACATCCAGGCCATGACGAAACGAAACGCTTGGCCCGCCGAACTCGACGCGATGGAACCGACGTACCTCCAGGCGAAGACCCGCGAGTCCTCCACCCGCGCCCCCTGGTGCCACGCCACGGCCTGGGTGAAGGAGTGGCCGATGACCCCCGTCGGCGTCAACTTCCTCGCCCCGCTCCTCGTCCACACCCCCGACGTCATCCGCACGGTCGCCGTCACCATGGACCTCGAACCCACCGAGGTCGCCATCGAGCGCATGCTCACGGAGAAGACGAACGACGAGGCCGACGCCAGCCGCGCCGCCAAGATGAACCGCACCGTCGACCCCCGCGACATCGCCGCGCACGGCCGGCTCGACCAACGGGGTGAAGATCTCGCCAGCGGCGCTGCCGGAGTCAACCTCGTCGGGTACATCACGGTGTCGTCGCGTTCGCCCGAGGCCCTCGCCCGGGACAAGCGCACGATCAGGGCCTCCGCCGGCAAGTCGTACCTGAAACTGGAGTGGTGCGACCGCGAGCACCACCGGGCCTTTGTGAACACCTTGCCGTTCGCGACCGGCATCCGCCGCTAGGGCCGAAGGGGCACAGACCCATGCGAGATCCGCTGTCCGTCCTCACCGAGGCCTTCACCTCCTTCCTCTTCGGGAAGGTGGAGACGACCCGTCTGCCCGTCCGCACCTCCACCGGGCAGGCCCAGGCCGTCTACCTGCCGACGGCCGCCCCCGGCCTCGGCGACTCCGGCGTGATCATCGGCCGCGAGGTGTACAGCGGCAAGGGGTACATCTACGACCCCTTCCAGCTGTACGGGCAGCAGCTCCCCGCCCCGCACTGGCTGGTCCTCGGCGAGTCCGGAAACGGCAAGTCGGCCCTGGAGAAGACGTACGTCCTCCGCCAGCTCCGCTTCCGCGACCGGCAGGTCGTCGTCCTCGACGCCCAGGGCGAGGACGGCGTCGGCGAGTGGAACCTCATCGCCCAGGAGCTGGGGATAACCCCCATCCGCCTGGACCCGATGGTCGCCAACGACTCCGGCATCCGCCTCAACCCGCTCGACCCGTCGATCACCACGACCGGGCAGCTCGCCCTGCTCCGCACGATCATCGAGGTGGCGATGGGCCACGGCCTCGACGAGCGCTCCGGCTTCGCGCTCAAGGTCGCCCACGCCCACGTCAACGAGCACATCACCGACCGCCAGCCGATCCTCACCGACATCGTGGAACGGCTGCGCCACCCCGAGGCGGAGTCGGCGGAGGCGATGAACGTCGACATAGACGACGTACGGGCCTGGGGCCTGGACGTCGCCCTCGTCCTCGACCGGCTCGTCGACGGCGACCTGCGCGGCATGTTCGACGGCCCGACGACCGTCGGCATCGACCTCGACGCCCCGCTGATCGTCTTCGACCTCTCCCACATCGACCGCAACTCCATCGCCATGCCGATCCTCATGGCGATCGTCGGCGTCTGGCTGGAGCACACCTGGATCCGCCCCGACCGGAAGAAGCGCATCTTCCTGGTCGAGGAGGCCTGGCACATCATCAACAGCCCCTTCGTCGCCCAGCTGTTCCAGCGGCTGCTGAAGTTCGGCCGCCGCCTCGGCCTCAGCTTCGTCGCCGTCGTCCACCACCTCTCCGACGTCGTCGACGGAGCGGCGGCCAAGGAGGCCGCGGCGATCCTCAAGATGGCCTCCACCCGGACCATCTACGCCCAGAAGGCCGACGAGGCACGCAACACCGGGCGGGTCCTCGGCCTGCCGCGCTGGGCGGTCGAGATCATCCCGACCCTCACGCCCGGCATCGCGGTCTGGGACGTCAACGGCAACGTGCAGGTGGTCAAACACCTCATCACCGAGAAGGAACGCCCGCTCGTCTACACCGACCGGGCCATGACGGAGGCCTCGGACCCCACCGTCGACCCGGAGCTGGAGTGGGAGACGGAGCAGCGGGCGATCCTCATCGAGCAGCAGATGAACGGTTCCTCCCAGTCGACGGTGGCGTAGATGGAGAAGGCACGGAAGGAAGGGGGCGTCTCCGACGGGCTGCTGCTCGGCCTCTTCGCCCTCCTCCTCGGGCTCATGGTCCTCACATGGACGGCGACCGGCCTCGCCGGCCTCCTCGCCCACGGCGCCTGGCCGGACGGGGTCGGCTTCACCCGTACGGCCATGGCCCTGCGCTCCCTGGTCACCGCACCGACCGACCTCCCGGCGGCCTGGCCCGCCACCCCGCCGGGCCAGCTGTCGGGGTACGGGCTGTTCTGGGGCCTGCTGATCGGCGAGGCGATGATCCTGGCCGTCCTCGCGGTCTTCGCCCTCGGCACCCTCGCCCGCTGGCGCGCGGTCCGCGCCCACCGGAAGGCCGGAACGTACGGCTCCGAGGCCACCCCCCTACCCGTACGGGAAACCCCGACGCCGGAACCCGCCCCCGTCCCCGTACGGGACACGGCGCCCGCGCCCGTACCCGCACGGGAGACCCGGACGCCGCAGCCCGCCCCCGTACCCGCTTCCGAACCGGTCCCCGCGCCCCCGGCCCCGCGCCGCCCCGACCAGGCCCAGGCACCGGCCGTCCAGGCACCGGCCGTCCAGGCGCCCATGGCCCCCGCATCGCCCGGCACCCCCGCCCGGCTCCTCTACGGCCCGCCCGAGACCCGCCGCCCCGCCGCCGCCCAGGCGGTACGGGACGCCGAAGGCCCCGTCCTCGTCGTCACCTCCGACCCCGCCCTCTGGTCCGACACCAAGGACGCGCGCGGCAAGCTCGGCCCCGTCCTCGTCTACGACCCCGGGCACCTCTGCGACACGCCCGCGCGCCTCCACTGGTCCCCCTGCGACGGCTGCGAGGACCCCGCCACCGCGCAGGAACGGGCGGCCGCCCTCCTCGCCCCCGTCCGCCCGCACTCCCGGCTCGACGCTGCCACCGCAGACACCGCCGAAACGCTCCTGCGCGGCTGGCTGCACGCCGCCGCCGTCGACGGCCGCCCCTTCCGCCAGGTCCACCGCTGGGCGCAGGGAGCCGGCGCCCACGAACCCGTACGCATCCTCCGCAGCCACCCCAGGGCCGCCTCCGGCCACGCCGGACTGCTCGAAGCGGCCCTCACCGCCCACCCCGAAAGCCGCCGCCTCGCCCAGGAACTGACGGCCCGTGCGCTCGCCTGCCTCGCCACGGTCCACATCCGGGAGTCCTGCACCCCGAATCGAACGGATTCGCTGTCCCTGGCATCTTTCGTCCCCGAAGGGGGCACGCTCTACGTGGTCGGGGAACCGATCGAGGACCCCCGCGGCAACCCCGGCGCGATGCCGCTGCTCACGGCCCTCGCCGCAAGCGTGGTCGAGCACGGCCGCCGCATGGCCGCACGGTCATCCGACGGTCGGCTCGACCCACCACTGACGCTCGTCCTCGACGACGTCGCCGCCGTCGCCCCGCTGCCCCGCCTCCCGGAGCTCCTCGCCGACGGCCACACCCAGGGCCTCCCCACCCTGGCCCTGCTCCGCTCGCGCGAACAGGCCAGGGCCCGCTGGCCGCAGGCCGCGCTCACCCCCTGACGGGCCGCGCGAGCGCCAGCTCCACCTCCTGCGGGTCCTCGGTCCCGTGCCCGGCCGCGATCCGCACCCCCGTCGGCTCGAACCCCAGCCGCCGGTACACCGCCCGCGCCCGGCCGTTCTCGGCGTGCACGAACAACCGCGCCCGCTCGACCCGCGGCTCCGCCAGCGACCACGACCACTCCGTGGCCGCCCCGAACAGGGCGTCGATCACCCCGGAGCCCCGCGCCTCGTCCCGTACGTACACCCCCACGACGTGCGTCTGCTCGACCTCGGGGACCTCCCCGAGAAGCGACTCGGCCCCCGCCCGCTCCACGAGCACCACCACCGAGCCCAGCCACCGCCCGTCCGCGGCCTCCGCGACGAACTGCCGCACCGCACCCGGCCCGTCCTCCGCCCCGCGCGCCGTCCGCTCCTGCCAGAAGGAGTCCGGCTGCGCGACCGCCGTCTCGTAGGTCTCCAGGAAGGCGAGGTGCGCGAGGGGGTCCCGCAGCGCCGTGAGCCGCAGCTCACGGACCTTCTCCCACTCGTCGGAACGGATGGCGCGAATCGAATAGTCCATGCCCCGCATCTTCACCGCTCCCCCTCGCGACCGACAGCGAATTTCCCGGTCGGGGGGGCAGGGGGTTCGGAGTGTTGCGTCGTACCCCGGTACGACACCCACCGCCCACCTCCCGACCACGGTCGGACGAACGCCCCGGCGCCCCTCCCTACCGTCGTGGACATGATCCGAGCAGAGAACCTCACCAAGCGGTACGGGGACAGGACCGTTGTCCGCGACCTCAGCTTCACCGTCCGCCCCGGCACGGTCACCGGCTTCCTCGGCCCCAACGGCGCCGGCAAGTCCACCACTCTCCGCATGATCCTCGGCCTCGACACCCCCACCCGCGGACACGCCACCGTCGCCGGCCGCCCCTACGCCGCCCACCGCGCACCCCTCACCCAGGTCGGCGCCCTCCTCGAAGCCCGCTCGCTCCACCCCGGCCGCTCCGCCCGCCACCACCTCACGGTCCTCGCCCTCACCCACGGCATCCCGCGCTCCCGCGTCGACCGCGTCCTCGCCCTCACCGGCCTCGCCCACGTCGCCGACCGGCGCGTCAAGGGCTTCTCGCTCGGCATGGGCCAGCGCCTCGGCATCGCCGCCGCCCTCCTCGGCGACCCGGCGGCCGTCGTCCTCGACGAACCGGTCAACGGCCTGGACCCGGAGGGCGTCCTCTGGGTCCGCACGCTCATCAAGTCCCTCGCCGCCGAGGGCCGTACGGTGCTGGTCTCCTCGCACCTCATGAGCGAAATGGCCCTCACCGCCGACCACCTCGTCGTCATCGGCAAGGGACGGCTCCTCGCCGACACGACCGTCGACGCGCTCGTACGGTCCTCCGGCGGCGCCACCGTCCGGGTCGTCACCCCCGAACCGGACCGTCTACGCGCCCTGCTCCCCACCACCGCCCGGATCACCGCGGACGCCCCGGACACCCTCCTCGTCGCCGGCCCGGAAGCCCCGGAGATCGGCCGCGCCGCCGCCTCCCACGGCGTACCGCTGTACGAACTCACCCCCCAGGCGCCCTCCCTCGAGCAGGCGTTCATGGACCTCACCCGCGATTCCGTCGAATATCAGGGAGCCCACGCGTGACCACCGCCACCCCTCCGACCGCGTCCGTCCTCCTGACCCCCACCCGTGTGCTCCGCTCCGAGTGGCACAAGCTGTGGACGGTGCGCTCCACCTGGATCACCGTCCTCACCGGCGTCGCGCTCCTCCTCGGCGTCGGCGTCCTCATGGGCGCCACCTACACCAGCGACGGCGGCGACTCCGACGTCGACACCGTCGTCCTCACCCTCTACGGCTCGCAGCTCAGCGCGATCTCCCTCGCCGTCCTCGGCATCCTCGTCACCGCGGGCGAGTACGGCACCGGACTCGTCCGGGCCACCCTGACCGCCGTCCCGCGCCGCACCCCGGTCCTCTGGGCCAAGGCCGCCGTCTACACCGCCACCGCCTTCGCGGTCTCCCTCCTGGGAGCCCTCACCACCTTCCTCACCGCCCAGGTCTTCCTCTCCGACACCGACCAGGCCGCCTCCCTCACCGGTGACGGCGTCCTCGCCGCCGTCGCCGGCAACGCCGCCGGAGTCACCCTCCTCGGCGTCATCGCCCTCGGCCTCGGCGCCACACTCCGCTCCGTCCCGGGAGCCATCGGCGCGTTCGTCGGCGGCGTGATGGTCCTGCCCGAGGTCCTCGGCATGCTCCCGTACGAGGCGGTGGACACGGCCGTCCGGTACTTCCCCACGCAAGCCGCCGGCGCCCTCGGCTCGGCGACCCCGCTCCCGTACGCGGCCACCCCGGGCGCGGCGCTGCTCGCCCTGGCCCTGTGGGCGGCCGCCGCCCTCGCCGTACCCGCGGTGCTCCTCACGCGCCGGGACGTCTGAGTGGACACGAGGGGATGATGGCGCAGTGACGACGACGCGGACACCGGAAGCCGGGACGGAGAAGGCGGAGCGGGAGGAGGCGACGGCAAGGGCGGGCCGGGGGACGACGACCGGACCGAGCCGGTACGTCCGGCGGGTGCTGGCCCGCGCCCGGAGCTTCGACGCGTCCCGCCCACGGGTGTGGGACGCGGCCCTCGCCGCCGGCTGGACCGTGGCGGCCCTCGTGGACGCGGCCGGGGGCTGGCGCACCACCGCCCGGGACCCGTCGGTGCCGGCCTGGCTGGTTCTGGCCATCACCCTGGTCCTCGCCCTCCCGCTCCACTGGCGCCGCCGCCGGCCGACCGCGGTGCTCGCCGTCATGGCCTGCGGGGCGCTCGTCAGCGCGGTCTCGGGCGCCTTCCTCCAGGCCGCGTTCCTGCAGGCGATCCCCGTGTTCCACGTCGCCCTGACGAGGCCGCCCCGCGCGCTGCTGTGGTCCGCCGCGCTGATCGTGCCGCCGCTCGTCACGGGCGCGCTCCGCTTCCAGGCCGACACCTGGGACGAGTACGTCGTCCCGAACCTGTGGGCGTACGCGATCGTCGCCCTCCTCGGCATCACGGTCAGGTCCCGCAGGGAGGAACGCGAGCAGGAGGTCCGCGTCGCGGCAGCCGACGAACGGGCCCGCATCGCCCGGGAGATGCACGACATCATCGGCCACAACCTCGCCGTGATCACCGGCCTCGCCGACGGGGGGCGCTACGCCGCCGCCAAAAACCCCGAACGCGCCGCCGAGGCCCTCGACGCCATCGGCACCACCAGTCGCCAGGCCCTCGCCGAACTCCGCCGCCTCCTGGGCGTCCTGCAGGAGGAGGACGAGTCCGCGGAACGCACCCCGCAGCCGGGCCTCGCGGACCTGCCGAGGCTCGTCGAAGGCGTACGGAACGCGGGCCTCCCGGTCCGCACGACGTTCCCCGCGGTCCTCCGGCGCCTCTCACCCGGCGCCGAACTGACGGTCTACCGGGTGGTGCAGGAGGGGCTGACGAACACGTTGAAGCACGCGGGCGAGGGCGCCGAGGCCGAGGTGACCGTGGCCCACGAACCGGACCTGACAGTCGTCACCGTCACGGACACGGGCCGGGGCGCCCGCGCGGGCCGTCCCGTCGGCCGGGGCCGGGGGATCGCGGGAATGCGCGAGCGCGCGGCCCTCTACGACGGCACACTCGACTCCGGCCCGCTGTCGACCGGCGGCTGGCGGGTCCGGCTGCGCATCCCCCTGGAGGACTCCCGCCCGTGACCACCGTTCTCATTGCGGACGACCAGCCGATGCAGCGCTTCGGCTTCCGCATGCTGCTCGAAAGCCAGGACGACATGACGGTCGTCGGCGAGGCCGCAAACGGAACCGAGGCGATCCGCCTGGTCGACCGTCACCACCCCGACGTGGTCCTGATGGACATCCGCATGCCCGGCCTCGACGGCATCGAGGCCACCCGCCGCATCGTCGCCACGGGCGCCCGCACCCGCGTCCTCATCGTCACCACCTTCGACCTCGACGCGTACGCGTACAACGGCCTGCGCGCGGGCGCGAGCGGCTTCCTGGTGAAGGACGCCCAGCCGGAGGAGCTCCTCGCGGGCATACGCGCGGTGGCGAACGGCGACGCGGTCGTCGCCCCCAGCCTCACCCGCCGGCTCCTGGACGCCTACATCCATCACCTCCCGACCGGCCCGTCCTCAACCGCCCCGCGGCAGGATCCGCGCCTGTCGTCCCTCACGGACCGGGAGCGCGAGATCCTCACGGTCGTCGCCCAGGGCTGGACGAACACGGAGATCGCGGAACGCCTCCACCTCGCGGAATCGACGGTGAAGACGCACGTGGGACGGATCCTGGCGAAGACGGGGGCCCGGGACCGCGTCCAAGCGGTGATCCTCGCCTACGACACCCACCTGGTGAAGCCCGCCTGACAATCCCGACCTCAAACGCAGAAAAGCCCCGCACCAGAAGGTGCGGGGCTTTCCCACAATGATTGTTCGGCGGCGTCCTACTCTCCCACAGGGTCCCCCCTGCAGTACCATCGGCGCTGAAAGGCTTAGCTTCCGGGTTCGGAATGTAACCGGGCGTTTCCCTAACGCTATGACCACCGAAACACTATGAAGATATGAACCGCCGCGCACCCACACACAACATGGGGGGCGTGTTCGTTACTTCAGAACTAACACAGTGGACGCGAGCAACTGAGGACAAGCCCTCGGCC